>CALCHN010000001.1 GCA_937901255.1 uncultured Flavobacteriales bacterium
ATAATACAGAACAAAGCAACAATAGATACAGGCTACAAGTCAGGGGTAGTTAATAGTTCTGTTATGTTTCAATTTAAGCTAGCACAAGAATACAAGAAGCTAAAAGCCAATTTACCCAAAATGACAAAATACCAATGGGTAGCAGATGAAAACAGGGTAAGTGTTACTACTGTTAGAATAGCTATTAAAAGAATGGGTATAGATTAATTTCATTGTCAATATTCAATTACAAAAAGCACTCTAAAGTGGTTCTAAATTTACCCACATGCAAGGAGTGATTAATATTTTCGGTGATATTGGGGTTGATGTAACTCTTATTGACGTTGTACAACAACGAAAAAAACAACCACATGCCGAAAGATTCACAGTTAATATAGATAGTCTTGGGGGGTACTTAGAGGACGGATTCGACATTTACGATTATCTAAAAGGATTAAAAATTCCAATTCATACAAAAGGTAGGGGAGTAGTTGCTTCGAGTGCCACTGTTATATTTATGGCAGGCGATTCAAGAAGCACCTATGAAAACACTAAGTTCATGATTCATATGCCATACATTGGCAAATTGGAAAATGCAGGAAGTGAGGAGTTGGATATGATTTCAAACAAAGTCAAAGAAGACGAAAAAAAGTTAACAAAATTCTACTCTGAAAAAACATCTATAGAAGAAACGGCCATAAGAGCAATGCTAAGAAATGAAACATTCTTAAAGGAGGACGAGCTTTTCAATCTTGGATTTACAACAGAAAAACAATCATCTAAAATAGCAGCTAAATTAATAATCGATAATAAAATGGATAAAAAAGACAAAGAACACGGAAAAAGTTTATTGGACAAAATAAAAGCTTTGTTTGATGAGCAAAAAATAAAGAACAAAATATTGTTTGCAGCCGATGAAACCGAAGTGGAATTTCCAGATGTGGAAGACGATGCTCAAATTAAAGTCGGTGATACAGTATTGGTGGACGGATCTAAACCTGAAGATGGAAGCATCACTTTAAAAGATGGAAGAACATTAACTATTGTTGATGGGAAAGTAGATTCTATTGAAGAGGAAGAAGAGGAAGCCCCAGTAGAAGATAAATTGCTATACACTACCAACGGAGATACAATTGAATTTCCTGAAGTGGAAGAAGATGCGGATATAGCAGTAGGTGATACTGTAACCGTTAATGGAGAAACTCCTGAAGATGGAACAATTGCACTAAGTGATGGTAGAGTTATAACTGTATCAGCAGGAAAAATTACAGAGATTACCAATGTAGAAGAGATGGTACAGGAAGTACAGAACCTAAGAACCATTAACAAAAAAATGACAACCACTTTAAAAGAGGTAGAAAAATTTCAATCAAAATTACTAACCGAAAAGCCCAAAGACAGAAAGAAGGTAGATATTACACCTGAGCTTACATGGTCAAAGGCAATAAACCAAATGCGTAAAAACTAAAATAAAATGGCAGTAGATTTAACAGAATTAGGAACGCTCTTAGATGGGCTAAATGGACTTAACGAAAGCGATAAGTTCAAAATGTCGGAGGCTTTATTTTTGGAAGCCTATAAATCGACAAATATAAAAGACAGTCACCCTTCACTTGGTGAGGTAAGAATGGGATCTAAAATGCCAATTCTAGGAATGGAAGGGGGGTATGATTCATTTCCTTTTGTAGAGGGATGTGCCTTACCGAATTGTGATATTTCGGCTGATTGGTCAGATTTCACTTGGTGTATTGGTGAGATAGGATGTGAGGTTACAATATGTTTAAAAGATTTAGCACCTAAATTTTTAGCGTTCTTCAATGTATGGAGAAAAATGAATGAAGGTGATATTCAAAATGCTTTTGTTCAGTTCGTATCTGAACTATTTCAAGATAGACATTTGAAAGCTGAAATGAGAGTTGCATATTTAGGTGACACTGAAGCGACCGTAACAGTAACAGGAGAGGATGACGACCCAGATCCATTGTTCAACGGATGTGATGGATTTGTTAAACAAATGGCAGCAATTGCAGAAGGTGATGCTTCATTAAAAGTGTCCATTACTGAAAACGAAGGAGCGAATTTGGCAGCCCAAACCATTACAGATGGTGATGATTTGTATGCCTACTTTGTAGAAATGTACAATAAAGCTGCTGTTAAACCATGGTTCAATCCTTCCCAAATGGTATGGAGAATGAACAGGAGTTTAGTGAATGTTATGGTAGGTTGGTTGAATACCAAATCAGACCTTTCAGGAATTAACTGCGCTTGTATCGACCCTTCAAAAGTTGTAGGTTCAAGAGGCTTCACAGTAGACAACTTGACAATAATGGGTATTCCTGTAGAGGCTTATGAGTTTGAAGAGGCAATGAAAGCTACTGCATATTATTGGAGTGGTACAGCATTTACCCAATACAAGAACATTATAATCTTGTCAAGAAAAGATGCAATGATTTTGGGTTATGAAACTACCGATTCATTGAGCCAATTCGATATTGGATACGACAAGAGAGCAAGAGAAGTTTACCTACAAGGTAGTTCAATGTTTGGAGCAGGAGTGCCTGTACCATACTTTATCATAGGAATTTAAAAACTAAAATAAAATGGCAATAGAAAGCGTATGCGCAAAGCTGTTGAATGATATAGATGCTAGTTGCAATGCCCCCGCAAGGAGGTATTGGCAACAAGCAGTATTGATCAACAAGTCAGATATTGAAACTTCTACTTTAAATTTTACAGATTTTGAGGGCGACCCTGTTACTTGTTCTTACAATATAACTTTCGCTTTGAAATGTGAAACCAAAGGTATAAGGATTAGAGGAATTGAAACAGGAGAAAGCTTTAAAGGATGGTTTTCCAAGTCAAGAGATGCCAATGGGTACTCTACATATAACCATCAAGTAAGTGTATTCATTTCGGGAACTAGCGAGGAGATTAAATGTACATTGGATGCTTTAAGTAAAGGCTCTTATGTGGTAGCTTTGCAGACCAAAAGCGGAGTAGTTGAAATATACGGATGGGAAAATGGGTTATCAACAGGCGACTTTGACTACGACATTCAAGCGAATGGTGGTGGAGCAGTTATAACTTTACAGAGTTTGGATGTAGCACCTGAAAACTATCTACCAATGGTTTATAAAGCAGAACTTGAAGGTGATGAAATTGCTGATTTCGATGCAGCATTTGCAGGTCCTGAAACTTGTGCATAAAATGATCTTGAATGACAAATGAAGAGTTAATAAGGCTCTCAAAAAATGAGATATTGACCAAACACAAACAGCTCTATATTGAAAGATTTAGAGCTGTTGTTGGTTATAAGCCTGCATGTGCATCATGTTCTTTTAAAAAAGATTTCGATAAGTTTAAAAATAAAATAATTAATTTTCAAGAAATAAAACCTAAAACAAAAATCATGGCAACAGAAAATAACTACAAACTAAGACCAAAGTATAGAAGTCAAATATTAAGCTACGTAAACAAGGATAAAAAAGTAGTACGTACTTATGGCAGAAACATGACTGATGAGTTCGCTAAAGAGTATTTGAGCAATGGCACAAAGACACAGATTGAAGAAAGGGAAAAGAGATTTGCAGAACTTCCAAAAGCTGAAAGCAAAACAGAAGCCAAAGAAACTTCTACAGAAGAAACTAAAAATACTACTTCAAAGAAAAAAAGAAGAGGTAAGAAATGAACCTTAGAGCTAGTCTAGTTGAGCTTTGGACAAGGCTAAACCCTTATGATACGTCCAAAGATATTTATTCCAATGGGTATAACGACCAATATTCGTTAGAAATGGAAGCAGTTATCGGTAATTCACCGACTGCATCCAGGGCTAGGGATATGATGTCTTCATTTGTGGCAGGGGAGAAACTTACATTCGACCCTAACATGGATGAGTTTACAAGCCTTTGGGATGTTGTGAATCAAATGTCTTATGATGTATGCACTCATGGAGGGGTTTGGGTTCACAGATCAATTAAGTTAGAGGGTAGTGAATTGGTAACAGCAAAAATAAAAGTGTTGGATTACCATAAATGCAAAAAGGGAAAGAAGGATGACAATGATTTTAGCGGTAAGATTCTTTATGGCGATTTCTCAAAGAAGAGCGGATTCGCAAAGAAAGCTAAAGAGAAATGGTTCTATTCCTATAGTTCAAGCCAAAAAGTAATAAGGGAACAGATACTAGCCGATGCAAAAGAGAAAGGCATAGAAGACCTTCAGGGAGCGATTGAACATTATAGAGGACAAGTGCTATATATTAACACTACACCTACTAATATTTATGCTGTATCGCCTTTTGATTCTGTATTCAATGACATGGATACAGAATATAGAATAAGCCTTTATGGCAATAAGATGTTCAGGAGTGGCTTTTTGGGCAAAACAATGGTATTATTTTCAGGACTTTCAGAAGAGGATTCTACAGATTTAGAAAAAAATATAAAGGGGTGGCTAGGTTCTGAAAATTCAGACAATATTTACTTAGGCGAAGTTGACAATGCGGAGGACGTAGAAAAATCCTTATACATTAAACAACTGCCTTCACAGTATGATGACGATATGAGTCAAAATACTGAAAAGAGAATCACTAGAAACATATTAGGAGCTGCAAAAAATTTACCTGAAGCATTGATTTTTACAAATGAAAGTGCAATGTTCGGTGGAAGTGGTGAAATGATAAGGGAATTAAAAGAGTTCTACAACAGCCAAACAGCTAGCTACAGAAGTATTATTGAAAAGAATTTACATAGACTTGGATTCAAAACCCAAATAGTGGCACATGGTGAAAAAGTGGGCGTAGAATCAGAAGATGAAGAAGTAGGAGTTGAAAAAGACGATGCAACGGTACAAGCACAAGCCTCATTGAGGGGTTCAGTAGGTGGAGTACAGGGAGTATTGGGAGTTCAACAGTCATTTGCCAATAATTTAACAGATTTCCAAAGTGCAATAACAATATTTACGGAAATATATGGATTTTCTCCTACGGTTGCTAGGGCATTGTTGGGCAATCCTGAAGAAGTTGATGAAGAAGTAGCAACAGAAAAAACGGAGGCTCTATAATGGAACTACTACAGAAAGACTTTGATTGTATTGGAAAGGTTGC
>CALCHN010000002.1 GCA_937901255.1 uncultured Flavobacteriales bacterium
TCTTCTCTTTGTGAATCTCCTCCTATATATTTTGAATAATCATACTTAAAATTATGAACCTTGTTAAAATCTTGAATATACTCTTCTCTAGATTTTGTTTTATGTTTATTCATTTTTACTTTGGCGCATTCAGGGCATCCATTGCCTACACTATGGTTATAAGGAGCTTGTTCAAATTTACCATGTTTATGGCAGATTATCGTACTTTTAGTTTTAGCAGTTATATACTCAAATTCAGAGTAATCGTAAGTACCTACCCCGTGAGTCGCATTAAACCTTTTTATATATTCTTCTCTCATATCTTGTATTTTTATCATATAGCAAAGATATGTAAAATAAATACAATAAACAAGTAAATTAGTAAAAATTTATATAAACAAAAAGGAAGTAAGATTTTTCCTACTTCCTTTCCTATTTTAAATTGGTTAGTTATCTACTATTTGAAACCTTGCCTTTGAGAAGGGTCTAGTTCAATCATTACAAACCTCGATGGATCCCGTAAAAATAATGCACAATTGTTGAAAGCCCAGTATTCTTCGCCCATAAACTTACCAGATGAAACGATATCTGAGGCTCTCTCTGAACTGTAACGTCCATTTTGTTTACCCCAGTACATGAAGTCACCTTCTGGCTTGATTAGATAAAGGTTAGCGTTGTCATTTCCTCCGTCTACCAAAGTAGTTCCTCTAGGGATATCTTTGTTGTTAGAGTACTGAGAATCCATAGCATCCCAAATAATCATTGAGTAAGCTGTGTGATCGTAACCTTCTCCATGAGCACCAGATAAAAGCCTGTCAGTCATGTGCATCCTGTTAAGGGAAGTATCTTCTATAATTTCAACGTTTCCTATATCTTTTAGGAATACTTGTGTAAACCTTACAGGAGCCATTGTTAGATTATATAAATCTCCTGAAACTGGATTTTTAGGAAGTATCCTATCTGCTCCCAAGAATGGAGCAAGATTAGCTACTTGTGCGTCAATCTCATCTTTGAATATCTCTAGAACGTTATCAAAAGCTCTTGAACCACATTTGAATTTAATTCTTCTTTCTATTCTTGGCTTATCAGGGTTTCCTCTGAATACGTAATCAGCAGCTTCTTTGATGTGTTCTCTTGTGATTCCACCTCTTTTAGCATAAGGTATTACTTTACCTCTTCTTAGTTGATGCCATAGACCTTCGTTATATCTTACGTAACCGTTTTGTAATTTTACTGTTCCGGCTCTTTGGAATAATAGTGAGTTAGCTGTTAGTTTATCTAAGTACTTGAATACAAGGAATTGCATTGTAGCACCGATTCTTTGAGTACCGTTGATTGGTTTTCCAGATTTATCTAAATCCATCATAACCATAAGTTCTCCCATTTTGTCAGCCTCAGACCTTAATTGATCCATCCATTTACTAGATTGTAGTAAAGCACCACCTAAGTTAACAGAGTCAGCTTTACCAGTAACATAAGATTCAACCCCTCTTACAGAACCTAATTTGAATTCTGCTGTTTGGTAAGCTGTAGTTTCTGGAACTTGTACTTTTGCAAGTTGAGTACCATATTCAGCTACACCATGACCTGACTCGAAGTATTGGATACCTTTTCCTAGTAAATAGCTTGGATACCAAGTATCTCTATTATTTGTATTAAGAGTCATTACGTGTTCAAACCCATCAGCGTTTGCCAATACAGGTTCTACATCTGTTACAACTATCTCTAGTCCAAACATTCCGTCTGCTGTTATAGTTGTGCCGGGAGCAAGCTCTTTGTTTAAGGTAATTTTAAATACCCCGCCGTCATAACCTGCGTGTGTTTGGTCGCTGTGGTCAGCAACTGTAATCATTTCTGTCTCTTGCTCAATTGGCATGTCATAGGTAAAAGAACCTTCCCATCCATTTACTTCTAAAACAGATTTGCTTTTTAAAAGTTCTTCGTAGATAGGGTATTTTCCTACGGTTTGTTGCCCGAAGAAAGATTGAAGACCCATATGGTTTTTCATAGGATCCTCGTGATACCACTGTACCAGAGTAGGGTAATCCATATAACCCTGAAATCCTTTTATATCCTTAGCCTTCATGGTTCCAATCACTTGGTCACCATTTCGGTTAACAATAAAGTTTTGTGAATTTACGCTCATAGTTTGTTTTTAAATTGTATTAGTATTAGTTATTGATTTATTTTTTAAACACCATTCCTTCAAATGGATTCTTTTTACCCTTCTCTTCTTCTGTTTCTGAATTTGCGAAGTCTTTATCTTTATGACTTGTTTTTGAAACCAATTTTATTGTTCTAAGGTTATTTTCGTTTACTTTTTTTGCGCCGTTGAATTTTAAAAATCCTTCTTCGTCTTCCAACATGTAAACTAATTTAGCTAGTTTTTCAGGATTCTCTTTGGCTTGATTTATCAGTTGGTCTAGTTTAGTTACTCCACCTTTTTCTTTTTTAGTAATAGAATCTAAAAATCTTCTTGAAGTGGTATCCTTTAAATTAAACCTTTTAAATTGCTCGGATAATTCTTTTTTAAGAGATTTTTGTTTTTCCATCTCCTCGGCAACCAGCCTTTCTTGCTCTTTAGCTTTATTATCTATTAAGGATTTATAAGATTTATTTATATTGTCTATAACCCTTCTTGATTTTTCGTCTAGTACAAAGTTCTTTTTGTCTGCTGCTATTTGAGTTTGTATAGCGTCATCCGACATTCCTTGGCTCCTATACTGCTCTGATAAAAGCCACGCTTGAACTTTTTCGTTCTCTAAGTCTAAATCTCTGAGCGGGTGAACCATCTCAGCTTCGTATTGAAGTAGCTCTTTTATATCCCCGCCTTTTTTCTTTATATCAATAAGTTTAAGGGTATCTTCGTCTAATCCGTCGATATCAAGGTACTTTGATTTTCTCTCTTCATCTATGATCCCCTTTTGTACTTCTTTTATCTGTAAGAACTTTTCTTTATCTAAAGATTCTAATTCAGATAGTTTTTTCTCTTCCCCGTCTATTTCAACTACTGCATCTTGCCACTCTCCACTATCTATATAATCTCTTAAGAGTTCTGTATAAACAGAATTATTTGGTTCTACTTTTTTTGGAGTTTCAACTTGCTCGTCTTCTTCCTCGGTTACTTGCTCGGTGGAATCTTGTTGTTCCTCCTCTTGCTCTTCAACAACCTCTTTTTTAGGTTTTTCTTCGACTACTTCTCCTGAAAGAGTTTTTTTAATCTGTTCTCCTAAATCGTCTTCTTTTTCGATTTGTTCTGCTTCTATCTCTATATTAGGAAAGAAATCAGCCATAGAAAGAACCGGATCTTGGTTTTTTTGGTTTTGCATGGTACAAATATATTAATGTTATGTTAAATTCGCAATTTGGTTATTTCAATAAAATATTGTTATAAAATTTACTAACCTAATCTTAGTAGTTACTTTTTTTATTAATTAGTTCTTATTTATTATAGAAGTGAAGTTTTTAGACTGAATATCTTTCTCTTTTAGTCTTAGCTCTTTAGCTTTTAGCCCTAATTCTTTTAAAGCTAAGCTGTGAGAAAAAGAATCTTGTTGTATCTTTCTATCTACTTCTTTTGATTTTATAGCAGCGTCTTCTCTATTCTCCTGAGTTTTGGAAGCTATATCAGCTTGTTTAACTAAATAATCTAGTTTACTATTATCAGCGTCATTGTCAATAGCCCGGCCTAACGATTCAATTTTTTCTACTTCTATCTTATTAATTCTATCAAGCTCTCTTTGCTCATTTTCATTTGCTAGTTTCATAGCTTCTTTTCTTTCTTCGGACTCTACTTGCTTATTAACAAGATCTTGTTCGTGTGCTCTCTGTGCTTGTTGAGCTGCCTCTGCCTTCTTAGAAGCTTCTTTTGCTATGTGAACTACCTCTGTCATAGTATCAGAATTCCAAAGCTGTGTAAAGGCTTCTAAATCGTTTGTAAGAGTATTGTTTTGAGTGAATATTTGTTTAAGTTGCTCTATCCTCTTTTTATCTTTGCTGGAAACATGTGGTACTACTCCTAAGTGTCTTAAAGGGAATAACTCTCCATCTTCTTGCATTATATCTAGGAAATAATGATCTCCATCTGAATTTCTATATATTGTAGTGGAATCTTTACCATTTGCTTGGCAATACTGTGCTACAGATAAGTGGACATCTTTATCTTTTGCTCTTGCCACTGTTACTTTATCAAATATAGGGCTTATTTGAGCGTAAGAAGCTTGGGCTCCTTGTTGTACTCCCTCTGATGTGAGGTATTTATTAGGTTGTCCTAGTAGTTGAGGTGTTATACCAATTTGCTCTAAAGCAAGTTGTTTGTACTTTTCGGCTAGTGCCATTCTATATTCTACCTGAGAACCGTATGTTAAGTCTTGTCTTATAAATGAGTTGAAATGTTGTTGATTACCTATATTTTGTTTAGACATATCAACAGGTACTAAGCCTAAATTTTTGGCTAAGTCTCTCATTTCAATTAAGGCTTCCTCTGAATTTTTATCTTCTTTAAATTCGTCTGGAAGATAATTTATATCCATAAGAAAAAATAATCCTATTTCTTTTTCAAGTATGTTCCAGTTTTGGTTCATACATATATTTACCATTTGTTGGTATGGCCTTAACTTTAAAGCTATAGAATTATCTATGATACCCGTAACTGGTAGTTTAAAATCATATACATTACTATCGCTGCCTTTTATCTGGAAATCTAAGGGCTCTACAAAATATAGATCTTTATCTAATCTTGAATTTGTATTGTTTATTTTTATAAAACTATATATCTCTGGATGGTAAGTATATACAATTGTATCTATATAGTCTTCTAATTTATCTTTTTTCTGGGCTTTTTCTATTTCTTCTAGAGATACAGATCTTAGTTTTTTTATTTCGTATTTCTTAATAAATTCGGAAAGTAAATCATCTGTTACAATTTCTTGTAATATAGTTCCATTATCGTCTTCAAATGTTAGTAAACCTATTCTCTTATAAGCTCTGAAATAACCTTCTGTTACCTGTAATACATCACTTCTAACATCTATATCATCCCTCATGTTAGATGCATAGTGGCTTCCTAAATAGGTTTCATTCTGTCTTGATGGTAACCAAGAGTCATATACTTCTGTAGACCCATCTGCTTTAGTTATATGTCTCTCCCCTAGTGGTGTTCCAAAAGCAGATTCAAACTGTTTTAGAAGATCATGGTCGTAATGATTCTCAAACGGTACAATATGTGTATCAGCTCCAAATCCTCTCTCTAAGGCTGCCATTCCATCTTTAGGAGCGTCAGAATCAGAGTCGTATTCATTTTGGTTGTAGTAGTTAGATAAGTTTTCTTGTTCTTTTGCGGATAATAAATATCCATATCTGTTTATAATATCCGAAGGTGAAAAGAAATGTATCCTTCCTACATGTTCACCATCTTGTGGGTATTTGGCATTTACGTCTTGTGAGAAGAACGTGTTTAGTGGAGACCACCTTTCTATATCATAACTATCATATCCTATTTTATAATGCCTAAAAAATCTTCCTGTAAGAAGGAAATCTATCATTTCCTCTCTATCCTTTTCGTCTAAGTAAAACCTCTTTGTGTCTTCTTCTAAAGTATTCTCTGCCCATTCTGTAGCTAAAACTTTGAAGTTTTTACTCATGAACCCGTCAATTTCATCCGGGGTTAAAGCTTGTCTGTTAGCTTCTAAATTTTGTATATATGCTTGCTGTTCTTCTTCTGATTGAAAGTCTTGTTTAAAAGGATTTACACCTTTCTGTAATAATAGTTTTTGTAGCTCTATACTAAACTCTTCTTGGGCAAACTGTTGTATTTTTAAAGTCTTTTCTCTTATAAACTCGTTTGTAGAGTACTCATCTATTGAATCTACCCTATACTCATCTTTAAAATCTGTATAAGTGCCAACTAAAGTATTTATAATTATACCTATTATATCGTAGTGTTTTAGAAAAGTAGGTATCCCGTATTCTTCTCGTATGGCCTGTATGTCTTTTGTAAATTCTGGTAGGTCTTGAAATCCGGCATCAACATAATTTAGACGACCCTCTATCATTTTATAATACTGCCTGAATTGAAGATTCTTTGAGAGTTGTTGCTCTCCTACCCTTTCTATAGCATCTACAACTGCCTTTTTCCATTTTTTGCCTTTCTTACTATCTGGTAGTGCTGTAGGTGGTAGAGACGCTGCTACATCTGAATTTCCTATTCCGTTATAATATGCGTGTAAGTCGTTAAATGCCATTTTGTATTGTTAAAAATATCACAAAATTAAACATTTTAAACGGTTCTGAAAAATTAATCATTTTTTATAAAGACTCTTTTGTTTTGTGGTGGAGTAAAAACTTCTTATGTTTTTTATCTGTTTTTTTGATGAATCCTTGTTTGTTTCTTTTTTTATTTTAGGTAATATCCAATTTACTTTTAAATAGTGCATCCATCCGTAAGCTCCTAATGCGGCAGATATTCTATCAAAGTTTCCGTCTTTTTTAAAGTTTATTATTTCTTCTAGAAGTCCAATATCATTTATTTTCTGAACTCCAAACATAGTTGTGCTATTACCATTCTCATCCTCTTCTGTTATTATTTCGTTACAATACTCTTTAAATAGTCCAAAAAGGACTGTCTTGGACTGTCTTGGTGTCCACCCATATTTCCTTTTATTATTGTTAGGTAGGTTCATAGAAGATGTAAAATCCAAGCCCTGTATAAGCCACTGTTCATCTAAATGTTTACCTTCTAAAAAGGTTTTATACCCCATATCTTCATTCTCTGGAAAAGCTTTTGCGTTATAAGCCCTTTGAAGTAGTAACCACTTTGAGTACATATCTTTTCTGCTCTCTGGTCTGCATGTCCATGATAACACTAACCTATCTCCCCACTCATCTCCGAACGTATCCATTTTCCATATTTGAAAACATATAAGAGAGTCCGTATCAGAGTCATCTTGTTTAACATCATCAAAAGATGCTACATAAAGATTATCAACAGGTGTTCTCTCTGGCAAATCTTCAAACATAAGTATTGGTGCATCTACTATCCCTCCTTTGTGTGGGTACTCTGCGAGTTTTTCTGTAGATATCATAGGTTTTATTTTACCATTCTCATCTATTAAAACTTTTCTCCTCCTATCCCATTTTCCAGATTCTAATAAATACTCTTTTTGTTTTCTAGCCTGTTCATAATTAAAAGGGTTTTTTTCTGCTGATAAAAAGCATTCTTCTGGATCAATGGGATATTGAACAGCTTCTTGTTGTAACAATAAATTATCACCTTTGGCTTCTTCTCTAGCTGCTAGTATTATATCTGTATTATTTTTCCAATCAGTAGCGTACATATCTATAGAATTTAGATACTTAGATTTTATACCTAAGAAATCTCCAAACCCTTGTTTTATCCTCTTAAACCCGTCTCTATACCCCATCTGCCCCGGTATAAATGTTGCAAATTTTCTTCTATTCCACGTTATACACTCTTTAGGTATTTTACTTTCAAATAAGTCCCAATCCATTTCCCTAAATTTTAATTTTTTAGGGTTTGATAAGGCTTCCATAGCGTCGCTAGATAAAGAGGCTTCCCCCCCTGTTCCTACGGCAATTATTATTGTTTTTAAACCAAAATCAGATTGAAAAGAAGGTAGTGCTGCTAAATAAGATTTTTTCCAAGAAAATTTTCCTATCTCTTCTATCAAGTATATAGAGGGGGCTCCACCTGCGGTCTTTTGAGTTGATCCTTGCCCACCACCCGCTAAATTTTTTATTGTGTGTCTAGAGTGCTCTAATAACGTTTGAGCATCAGCTTTTAAGCCTAGCTCAACATGCCCACCAGACCATTCTTGTTTTTGTATAGGTAGTTTAAAAGCGGGTTCTGAGAACTTCATAGATACTTTTATCTTATGGGATAATTCGGCTAAATCTCCATCAGAACCTGACGTTATAGAAGTGGATATATTAGCTACTATTAGTGCTCTCCAATCACAGATAGAAGACATCATTGACGATTTTGCGATCCGACGGCTTCCATAAATAAGAATTCCTTCCTTAGTATAATACCCATCTTCTAACGCTATAGCTTTTAATTGTTCTGCTACAAACCACTCATTATCTCTTAAATCGGGGTTTCTAACGACATCCCCACCTTCTTTCGCAGGAATAGGTGTTTTATAAAAATTAAGATGGTAATACAGCCAAGGATGGAAGAAATATCCGTCTACCGTAAACCCATTAGTTATTTTTAACCACTCTGAGTACCAATAATCTAAAACTTCTTGTGATTGTTCCCAATAATGTTTCTTTTCATCCCATACGGGTATATCTTTAGGTTTCCTATGTATATGAAAAGTTAAATCGATAGGCTTTTTAGGCAGTTTTAATTTATCTGTCATCTCCTTTATATCCCTGCTAAATGCTGGTAATACCGACATCATAGGTAAAGATGCCTTTTGGTTTTTATAAAATTCTATCTTTACATTTTCTATACTATTCGTAATATTAAGAGTATCTAGTGTATCCTGTATTTTTATTTTTTTGGTAAACACATCATTTTGAAACCTTATTTCTTCTGATTTTAATTCTACTTCCTCTTCATCTACTTCTTCCGTTAAATCATCAAGTTTATAATCTAAATATTTATCACATTTTTCTATGTGTATGTTTATTATATCTACTGTTTCTTCTACGAATGTTTGTACTCTTTTTAAATTTCTATCCCCGTTTTTTTCTGTCTCTTTTATAAACGCCGAAAGCCTACCGACTATTGAGTCAGTAAGCTCGTTTTCTTGCATAAATAAAGCTTTTTTATTTTTAGCTCTATTTGATTTTATGGAGAATATTTCTTTTTTTAGCTGCGAGATTTCTTTTTGGGATTCTTTGTCATCCGTTTTTGAAAGTAATTTTATTCTGTCAAAAAGTTCTTCTACATTATCTTCTGTCTGGGTATCATCATTCCAATCATTACTCTCTATTACTTTTTTGTTTCTCCTAAAATATTCTTTATGTTGCTTTATAAACCTGTCTACATATTTTGACATACATTTTTAACTATGTTTTTATATTTTTAATATACTCCATCATTTTCTCCTCGCTCATCATAGATTTAAAGTTTTTTAGAATCTGTTCTATTTTATCTTTATCTATTGGAACTGGTTGTCCTTTATCTATGACGAATCTTATGTCGAATTTAATATCTTTTATTTTTTCAGCATCTTTTTTCATTTCTTCCGGCACTTCTACTTCGTCTTTTAAAACGTCATATACTAAAAGGAATTTTAGTGCTAGATTATGTAAATCAGCTGCATAGAGTTTAGGATAGAAGTTGGTTTTTATAAAAAAGTTCTCGGCAGCTTTACTATCCTCAGATGATACTATTTTCTGTATATCCTCTTTTACCTCTTTAAAAACTTCTGGCAAACTTCTCTCATAGAAAGTGTCGTACTCTTTCCACTCCTTGTAGTAAGTGTTTAATTTATTAATTAAGGAATTTTTACTCATAGCTATAGTTCCTGATCTGGTTGAATTATCTGTATTTTTCTTTGTATAACCTTAATCT
>CALCHN010000003.1 GCA_937901255.1 uncultured Flavobacteriales bacterium
GATCTTCTTCTAGTTTACCAATAAGCTCTGCTCCGTTTTTTCCTCTGAATTTGAATTTAAAATCTTCGAAAAGAGCTAGTTTTTCTTCAATGGATTGAGCTAAAAAATTATTGTCTTCTGCTATGGCTATTTTTATGTTCATAATAATTGGTGTTTTTAGGCAAATTTAGGTTGTAAGTGTTTTATAAATAATACGTCATTTGGCTTATTTAATAGGCATTTCTAACAATATTGTTGTGCCTTTTTCTGGTGTTGAGTTTATGTGGAATTTGGCTTTAATGGATGTTGCTCTATTCTTCATATTATCCAAGCCATTACCTAATTTTACTTCTTTAATATTAAACCCTATTCCGTCATCTTCTACCGAAAGGCAAAGCTTTCCGTTTTCTTCATAAAGTTGTACTTCTATTTTTGTAGCTGCAGAATATTTTAATGAATTATTGATGGCTTCCTGAACTATTCTGTAAATATTTACTCCTTCAATAGCGTTAAAACTGATTTTTTGTTGCACATCCACCTCAAAATTAAAAGTAATGTTTTCTTTTACAATTTTGGCTGTTTCAATGTAATTATATAATCTCGATTTTAAATCTTCAAAACTTATTTCATCTTTGTTTAACGCCCAAATAGTATCTCTTAGTTGCGTAATGGTTGTTCTACTAAAATCAGCAATTCCGTGTAGTTTTTCTCTAAGTTTTTCATCGGCTGTTTTAAATAAATAACCCATATTATCTACCGAAGAAATGATAAAAGTTAGTTGAGAACCTATGTTATCATGTAAATCCCTTGATATTCTTATTCGTTCTTCGTGCAGTTCATTTTGCAGTGTAATTTTAGCTATTTCATCCTTTAATCTATTTTCTTCAATTAATTTTTGTTGTTTAAATTTTTGTTGTTTGTAAATGTAGTAACTCAGCACCAAAATAAAGATGAGCACTAAGCCTAGGCCTAACAAAGTGTAGTTACGCTGTTTTACGCGCAATTGCTCTTTGGTAAGCATTACTTCTTGTTCGGCTAATAGTTTCTCTTTCTTTTCGGTTTCGTACTGAATTTCCAATTGAGCCATAGCCTTATTAGATTTTTCGTTCAGCAAAGAATCTTTTAAATCGTGCGAAATTTTTAAATATTTAATAGATGCGTTGGGTTGATTGGTTTTTTCTAGACAATCTGCTAAATAAGAAGAGGCATATTGAGCCAAATGGATATAGTTATTTTCTATAGCCTTTTCATAACTTTTTCTAAACCAATCAGCAGCTTCGGCATATTTTCCCTGGCTGTAATAAAAATCGGCAAATTGCACCGAAGTTTCTGCAATGCCATACACATCATTTCTCTTTGTGCGGATATGATAAGCCTCATCTAAAAAAACTTTGGATTTTTCAAATTCTTTTTTAACAGCATGAGCACCTGCTAAATGCCCCAAAGCAAATGGAATGCCTATGCTATCATTCTGATTTCTTTTTAAATTTAGTGCTAAATTGTAATAATAAATGGCACTATCTACGTTGCCTACATTTTCTTGCAAAATCCCATAATTATCATAGGTTGGATTTAAACCCAAAGAATCTTGATTTTTCTCCAACAAATGTATCGCTTTCCGCATATATAGTAATGCTTTGTCCAAATCTCTTGTCCGCAAGGAGTAGCCTAAACCACCATAAGCATTGCCAAGGAGCACTTCATCTCCAATTTCTTCATAAATTTTAATGGCTTTTAGGCTGTATTCCATCCTTTTGTCGTAATTCCCTAAATAAGAGTTTACTAAAGCTAATTTTCCGTAGATTTCCGCTAAGTCTTTTGGAGCGATAGCCTCTTTTTTATCGGTTAATTTTAAATAAAGACTTTCGGCAGCATCGGTATTAGCTATAATTTTATCGTAAGGAATATTGAGTGCGGTGCTTATTTGATCTTCTAAACTTAATTTTTCCATTTCTTTTGCCAAGCTATCCAGGTAGTTTGTTTGTGAAAACCCCAATACGCTTAAAAATAGAAATAGATTAAAAAATATGTTTTTCATGATTGAAAAAAGTTAACTAGTAAATACTCTTCAAAAATAATTGTATCCATTAATTATTCTGAAAAAATAAATTTGGTTTATTTAATGGGCATTTCTAACAATATTGTTGTGCCTTTTTCTGGTGTTGAGTCTATGTTGAATTTGGCTTTTATGGATGTTGCTCTATTCTTCATATTATCCAATCCATTACCTAATTTTACTTCTTTAATATTAAACCCTATTCCGTCATCTTCTACCGAAAGGCAAAGCTTTCCGTTTTCTTCATAAAGTTGTACTTCTATTTTTGTAGCTGCAGAATATTTTAATGAATTATTGATGGCTTCCTGAACTATTCTGTAAATATTTACTCCTTCAATAGCGTTAAAACTGATTTTTTGTTGCACATCCACCTCAAAATTAAAAGTAATGTTTTCTTTTACAATTTTGGCTGTTTCAATGTAATTATATAATCTCGATTTTAAATCTTCAAAACTTATTTCATCTTTGTTTAACGCCCAAATAGTATCTCTTAGTTGCGTAATGGTTGTTCTACTAAAATCAGCAATTCCGTGTAGTTTTTCTCTAAGTTTTTCATCGGCTGTTTTAAATAAATAACCCATATTATCTACCGAAGAAATGATAAAAGTTAGTTGAGAACCTATGTTATCATGTAAATCCCTTGATATTCTTATTCGTTCTTCGTGCAGTTCATTTTGCAGTGTAATTTTAGCTATTTCATCTTTCAATCTATTTTCTTCAATCAGTTTTTGTTGTTTAAATTTTTGTTGTTTGTAGATATAAACACTCAGGATAATAATGAAAATTAACACTAAAGCTAATCCTACAAGAGTGTAATTCCTTTGTCGTACCCGTAATTGTTCTTTTGTGATAATAACCTCTTGTTCGATTAGCTGTTTTTCTTTCTTTTCTGTTTCATATTGCGTTCTTATTTCCTCAATTTGTTTGTTAGATTCCTCATTAAATAGGGAGTCTTTATAGACAAGATAATTTTTATGTGCTTCAAATGCTTCTTTATATTTTCCTAGTTTATCATAAGCTGTTGCTAATCCTAAGTAATTGTCTCTAGTAGCTTCTTTAAAACCAATTAAGGTAGTAAATTCATTACTTTTTTTGAAAAAATAAACTGCACTATCATTTTTGTTTAATGAAATATAAACACTACCTAAATTGTTATACAAAATTGCTTGACCTTCTAAATCATTAGATTCAGTTCTTATTTGTAATGCTTTATTTAAATACTTTATAGCTTCATTATAATTTCCTAATTTTTCTTGTGTAACGCCCATATTGCCATAAGAAATAGCAATTAATCTATTTTGACCAAATTCGTCTGCTTTATTTATTGCTATAGAATAATAATGAACAGAAGAATCTAACTCATTCATTTCGTCATAAATATTTCCTAAGTTATTTAGGATAAAAATTTCCTTATCAACAACATGGTGTTTAATGTTGATGTCAAGTGCTTTATGATAATATTTAATTGCTTCTTTAAATTTCTGTTGTTTGTAATAAATCAACCCAATATTATTGGTAGAAGAAGCTATTCCCGCACTATCATTAATAGTTTCTCGAATTTTAAGCGATTGGAAAAAGTAATTTATTGCTTTGTCATAATCACCTTTAGACATCATTACATTTCCTAAATTATTTAAAGATGCACCAATACCTACACTATCATTCATTTGTTTCCGCATTTCTAATGCTTTTAAAAAATAGGTTTCTGTACTATCAAAATGCCCCAAATAAACATGATAAATTCCTATTTGATTGTAAGCCGTACTAAGTTGAGTAGCATCAAATTTATATTTTGGAAGAGTAGTTTTATACAACTCTAAAGCTTCTTCTAAGTTTCCAGCCATTGCATAAACATTACCTATTTTAGTAATTGCAGATATCACACCAGTTAAATAATTTTTTTTAGATGCAAATTCTAATGCCTTATTAGCATAAAACAAAGAAGAATCTTCTTGTTGAGTTTGGTCCGACTGTTTTAACAAACTGGCTACAAGTAAAGAATCTTCATTTGCCTGTGCGTTTGATACTAATATTAATAAGGTAAAAATGCTCCCGAATAGAAATTTCATTAAATCAACGTTTAAATATTACTCCTCAAAAATAAATGAATACATCAATTAATCTAAAAAAAACAAACTTTTTATTTATTCTTTTTATTTTTGGATTACATTTGTTCTTCCTTAAAAAACAACTAATTATGAAAAAGATGCCATTTTGTTTAGCAACAATAATGTTGCTTATATTAAGCGTAACAAGTATTAAAACCAATGCTCAAGCTTTTCAAAAAGGCAATTGGAACATAGATGTAGATTTAGGCTTGGGAATTTACGCTACTGAAACTACCACTACTATTAAAGCAAATGCCTTTGGTTTTAATTTTAGTGATACAGATACTGATAAAGATGGAACAGCTAGTAGTATTTTTAGAGTAGGAGTCGAGTATGGTATTTCAAATAAATTTGGCATTGGATTAAAAATAGGGGCAAGCAATTATTTTATTGATGAGGAAGATAAAGATACCGTAAAAAGTGTGAAAAGTACAGACTTTGCTATACATGTAAACTATCACTTACTAAATGCCGATAAAAATGATTTGTTTTTAACCTTGGGCTTGGGTGTTGCAAATGCTAATTGGGAGTATCACGACATACAAGGTGCTTTGTTAAAATCTGCAAAAGGTAACGGTGGCTATTTTACATTAGGAATTACCGATAGAATTTTCTTTTCAGACAACATTGGTATGTTGTTTAGTTTAAATTTTCCTTTAATGAACATCAAGATTGACCCTGAACTTTCTGATGATTTTGCTGCAGGATTAAACGCTTTTAATGTCGATTATGACATAGATATGAAAATGACTTTAAGAGGCGTATATTTAGGCACCGGCTTAGCTATAAAATTCTGAGTTTAATAAATTTCTTAACTTTACTAACAAATTAAAAAACTACTAAGATGAAAAAAATCTATTTATTTATTATTGGATCAGCATTAACATTCGTTGCATTTGCTCAACCAACGCTTACATCAACCAACCATGCACCATTAGTTGGAGAAAACCAATTATACTATATTGCCGATAGTAATAGTGTGATTGATAATACTATTGGAGCAAACGTAACCTTTGATTACAGTATGCTTAAAGGCTATGGCATGACACAAACTAGTTATTATGTTAACCCTACTACCACTACTTATTCAAGTAATTTTCCTACTGCAACTTATGCTGATACTACTTTAGGTTCACCTGAAAATAAACGTTACGGACAATTAGTAAGTACGGATAGCTTGGTAAACAACGGAATGGTATTAGATATTAACACATTTGGTGTTACCATAGTAGAATTTTTTGATCCTGAAAAAACAATGACTTACCCATTTACTTATGGTGGCAGTTTTGCTGATGTTTTTTCTGGTCAGTTTACTGCTGTTGATTATAATACAACAACAAATGGTAGTGGAGCTGTTACCGTAAATGCAGATGCTTGGGGAACATTACAATTACCAAATAGTGTTAGTATTCCTAATGTTTTAAGAGTTGTTCAATATGATAGCTTAGTTACCGATACTATTCAATTGCCGTTTCCTTTACCTGCTATTCTTCCTATAACTATTAAAGGTAAAATCATTAACTATTATGAGCCATCTGTAAGTAAATACCCATTACTTTCTATTATTGATGCAGAAATTGCAGGAGATTCTTCCAGAACGGTAATTTCTCAATATCCTATGCCTATGGTTGGGATTAATGAGTTAGAAAATAAATTTAATTTAACTGTTTATCCAAATCCTATTGCTAATGAGAATGCTACCCTTACTTTTGAATTAACTACTAATGAAAAAGTTGAGGTTACGTTACTTAACCAATTGGGACAACAATTGAAAAATGTATTTACTGGTAACATGCAACCAGGCATTAATACACTTACCATTGAAACAGCTAACTTAGCTAAAGGAATTTATTTTGTAAGTACATTAATAGGCGAACAAAAAATCACTAAAAAACTGATAGTCCAATAATCAACAAACTATTTAAAACAAAAAAAAGCGGAAACTGATTATCAGTTTCCGCTTTTTTTATATTTCTGAATTTGGTTTAAAAATAAAATGAAAGTAATAACCCCGCAGTTGAATTTACATCAAAACCTCTGTTGGAAGTACCACCTTTGGTTTTTACAAAAGTAGAACTTTGTTGCCCGCTAACAGGAGTATCTACTACGCTTTCACTTTGGTCGCCACCTTGAACACGTGTAAAGTAGCCCAAGTTAAACTCTGCTCCTATAGAAATGTGTTCTGCAAAGAAATAGTTAAATCCTGCTAACACATTCACACCAAAACTCATTCCGCCATCTTGCTGAATAATTCTTTTAATTCGTTGCGTTCCTAGTTTATCGGTAATTTCTGTTGTAGCATCAATTTTAGTATTGCCAATTCTGCCCACTACCAACTCACCACCAACGTATGGCATTAATCTTCTGGTGCCTTCAAATTGAATTTCGTAACCTAAAGCCACTGAAAAATCAAACCTTGTTTCAATAGAGTCAACTTCTCTCCAAGCTCTATTGCCTGATAATAATGAAATGCTATCGGCAGCAAAATTATTCTCTCTTTTAGAATATAAGCCCAAGCCAATTCTCAATGCTCTATTGTCTTTCAATTGGTATTTTGCCAATACAGTATTGTTATTGTTGATGTCGGAGCGAGTACCTAAAGAAATATTATCTACCAATCCGGTTAAGTTTAGCACAAAACCCCAGTCGCCTTTTAGTGGTTTTAAGGTATCTTGTTTTTCTTGAGCAAAAATGCCAGAAGTAACTAGCAAAAAGCAAGCTATCAATAAATTAAGTTTTAAAAAATTATTTTTCATGGTTCTAGTATTTAATTTAATGAGATTACAAACTAAAAAGTTTTTGTTTTATTATCTTTTGGTAAAACTAATTATTTCTTTAACTCTGCTATAAATAATTATTAAAAAAATGAAACTTCTTTGAGTGAAAGTTTCTTGCTTAAACAACTCTCTCCCTGCCCCCGACTCTTTAAAGAGAGGGGGAAAAGTTATCGCAAGATAACTTGGGGGTGAGTCAAAATAAAATAAATGAAACGAATAGGACTTATTTCAGATACACATGGATATTTACACCCAAGTTTAAAAAAACTTTTTGCCCAATGTGATGAAATATGGCATGCCGGAGATGTTGGCAATTATGAAGTAATAGAACAATTGGAAAAGTTGAAACCGCTAAAAGGGGTTTATGGCAACATTGACGGACAAACCATAAGAACTCGTTTTCCTAAAAACTTACGATTTAATTGTGAAGGAGTGGACGTTTGGATTACCCATATTGGAGGATACCCGAACAGGTACAACCAAGAAATTAGAGAAGAAATAACCAACAATCCACCTAAACTTTTTATTTGCGGACATTCTCACATTCTAAAAGTGATGTATGATGAAAAACTCCAACTCCTACACATCAATCCCGGAGCAGCAGGACAACAAGGTTTTCATAAGGTTAAAACCATTGTTAGGTTTACACTCGACAACAACGAAATAAAAGATTTAGAGGTAGTGGAGTTGCCTTAATCTTCATTAATTGGCACATAAAATCTTTTTAAGTGTTTTCTAAGTTGTAGAAATCTTATTACACCAATTATCACTAATAAAACACTTAATGAAAGGGCAATATATCCCAAGAATTTTAAATCTTTAAAATCTTTTAACCCAAGTATGGCTGTGCCACCTAATAGCAGGTAAAGTGAAGTTCTTAAATAGGATAATAAAGTTCTTTCATTTGCCAATTTAGTTCTTTCCATGGCAAGATGATCTCTTAAAATAATGTCTTCCTTATTTTGATATTCATTAGTAAACGTAATGAGTTTTTTAAATTGTCTTTTCATTTACAGATATGGTTTTATCAGTTAGACGAATTTTTTTTAGATTTAAAATGGAAAGAATAAAGGTATTAAAAAAGTTGCTGCTATCCAAATGATAATATTTAATGGGGCTCCAACTTTAAGATAGTCGTTAAATCTATAATTTCCTGGAGTGTAAACCATGGTGTTTGTTGGGTTAGCAATTGGTGTCATAAAAGTTAAGGCACAAGCTAGCATTAGAGCAACTAATAAAGGTCGTTCGCTTATCTGAAGTGCTGCTGCCAAGCTTATAACTATTGGAGTCATTAATGCAGCGGTAGCTTTTCCAGAAATAATGTTGGTAGAAAGAAAAGTGATTAAAAATACCAGTCCTAGTGTGACCCGTTTGTCTAAATCGCCCATTATATCAAATACAAAACTAGAAATTAAGGTAGAAGCCCCTGAACTTTCTAGGGCATTGCCCATAGAGAGTACACCTGCTATCATAAAAATAACTTTCCAATTTATGGCTTCATAGGCTTCTTGTGGTTTAAGTATGGATGTGGTTATTAATAACAAACAACCTATCATGGCACTCATTAAAATTGAAGTAAGATTAAGTGATGCAGCACCAATAACTCCAATAGCAATTAATAGAGCAGGAATGGCTTTTTTATAATTTACTTGTTGTTTTTCATAGTTAGAAAGCATAAATACGGCATGTTGAGCTGTTAGTCGAGCAATATCTTTTTCGGTTGAATAAACCAAAAGCATGTCTCCTTCTTTTAGTTTTAATTCACTTAGGTTTTGCATTATCATTTCATTTCTTTGCCTTATTGCCAATACAGAACTTCTGTAAACATCTCTAAATCGTAATTGTTTTAATGATTTTGAAGCCAACCTAGAACCAACAGGAATAAGTACTTCGTAAATTTTTCTTTGGTTGTCAGGCACTCCTTTAGTAGATTCGGTTGGACTAATATCAATTTCATTAGCTTCATTTTCCTTTAGTTTATCTCCTTGTATAATATAGCCTTTAGTGTCTTTCAATTTAATTAAATTTTCAGGGCTAATTACTACTTTTAAAACATCGTTTTTTTCTAAAATAAAGTCAGAAGAACAATCTCTAATTCGGGTAGAACCTCTTATAACAGTTAGTAGTTGAATTTTATAATCTACCACTAATTTTGTTTCACTAATTTTTTTATTTATATCCGAACTAAGCTCATTTAATATAATTTCTGCCATGTATTTTTCTGCTTGTTGAATTAATGTAGCATCATTATTTTTATTTCTTTTAGGAAGTAAAGATGGAGCAATAAGAAACATGTAAGTAAATCCTATAGCAGCTAAAGTTAATGCTATGGGAGTAAGTTCAAACATATTAAATTTTGGCAAACCGCTTTTTTGAGCGTAACTACTTATAAGTATGTTTGTGCCTGTTCCAATAAGGGTACACGCACCACCAAAACAAGCAGCAAAGGAAATAGGAATTAATAATTTTGAAGGGGTTATTCCAGTTTCTTTACATACCAATAAAGCCAAAGGAATCATAATTGCAACAACAGCAGTATCATTAATAAAAGCCGAAAAAAGAGTTGTTACTAATGTAAAAACTATTAACGCTACAATATAGTGGATTTTAGCAAGTTTGATGATTTTATTACTCAGCCCGTCTATAATTCCTGATTTAAATATAGCAGCACTAATAACAAACATACAACCTAGGGTTACTGTTGCTGGATGAATAAAACCCGAAAATCCTTCCTCAGGACTAAGTACACCCGTTACAATAAACATTGCCATAATTAATAGCGAAGTGGTATCTATGGAAAAAAATTCCTTTACAAACAAAAAGATGCCTACAGCAATTATTCCGAGTGTAATGTATAGTTCCATTTATAGGGTTGTTATGGTTTTATAAATTCCATCAATCACTTTCGCCATTCTTTTTATATCTAACGTTTCTATAGTATCTGTTGGTTCGTGATAGTTGAAGTTTCGGTAAAAAGAGGTGTCAGTTATCATTAATGCACTAAAACCAAATTTCCAATAATTTAAATGATCAGAGAAATCTATTCCGGGAAGAAATTTAGGCCCTGTAAATTTTTTGGTAGTAATAGTTTTTGATTTTTTATAACGCTTAACAAATTTTCGGGCAAACTTACCAGAACCAAATTTTCTTACTAAGGTAATGTAATTTCCTTTATTCCCATAAAAAAGAGATAATAACCCAACTGGATATGTTTGTGATTTTTTCTCATCACTAAAATAACCAATCATTTCAACCGAAAGCATTCCATAAATATCAATATTATTATCTTTTAAGTATTTTGCATGAATATAACTCCCCATGTATTCAGTTTTAAAGTGAGGAGGTTCTTCAAGCGTGTAAGCAACCAAATCAATTCGATAGTTTAATTGTTCACCTTTTAGCATTCTTGCTAGTTCAAGTAAGCCTACCACTCCACTTGCATTGTCATCAGCTCCTTCTTGGTTTCCACAAACATCATAATGAGCTCCAATAATTACTCTTTTTTTATGTTCCGTTCCAAAAGAAGCAATAACATTTTTGTATGTTTTTCCATTTACATCAAATTCTTGAAAAGTTACGCTATCTGTATAGTTTTGAAATGTAGTTTTAATGTAATCGGCTATTTCATTTAGCTGATTAATATTTTTATGATTTCGGAATTTTTCTGTTTTGGTAATAGTAATAAGATGTTGCTTTATTAATAAAGTATCGGCATTACCAGCTTTTAGTAATAAAGAGCTAAGTAATAAAAACAGTATAACAATATGTTTTTGTGCAATCATGCGATAAATTTAAACTTTTTTATTGCACTAACAAATTGCAGCCTCGTATATCGCTATTATCAAATCTGCCAAGAACCTCAAACTGACCGTGACTGTTTGTTTTTCCTAAATCTTGTGAAGCAATAAAACAACAAGAATCTATATTGGCTAAATCAATAATATTTATTGCTCCGGTAGCATTGGTAGGTAAGCTCTGAAAAGGATCATTAATATCTTTAATAACTATTTTCATCCAAGGTGGAGTAGTATAAAACCCGTCTTTTTTAGCATAAGCTTGAGAGAGCAGCTCTGTCATACCATATTCTGAATGAACATTTTTTACTCCTGATTTCTCTTTAATAGTCTGATGTAATTCTTCTCTGGTTAATTCTTTTCTTCTGCCTTTCATTCCACCAGTTTCCATAATAATGGTGTGCTTAAGTTGAAACTGGTGTTTTTCAAATAAATCGAGCAAAGCAAAAGAAACACCAATAAGTAAGGTTTTTTGTTGATTTTTTTCTAATTCAATAAGTTGTTCGGCAAGTTCATCAATATTATTTAAATAAAAACCACTTTTAGGGTGCTTACTTTCTTCAATCAGCTTTTCTGTCATGTAAATTAAAGAAGAACCCTCTCGCTCTAAATAGGAGGGGAGCAAGGCTAAAATGCAATAATTTTCGGGATTGCCATAAAATAATTCAAAACAAGTTGTAAACGATTTTTTGTAAAGAGTGATGTCTTTAACAAAATGCCGACTAGTTAAATTTCCTGTTGTTCCGCTACTGGTAAAAATTATTTCTTCTTTAAAATGCTTGGTTTTTATTTCGTGACTTTTAAAAAAAGAAACCGGCAAAAATGGAATTTCATCCAAGGTTTTTACATTTTTTGGATTGATTTTTAGTAAGTTACAAAAATTATGGTAAACTGGATTGTTGAGGTATTGATAATGAAAAGCGTTTAATGCTTCATCAACAAAATTCAATTCTGAGGAGCTAAAAATATGTTGATGATTTTCCAATAGAAATTATTTGTAATTTTATAACTATGAACCGAGTGGTAAAATTAAGTATATTATTGTCAATTTTTTTTGCGGTAGCTTGCGAAAAAGATGACCCTACGCCTGTTCCGCCCGAAATTACTTTTTTGGATGGAGGGTTAGCTACAGATGGTTCTTTTGCCTTGGTTAGGTTTGAGTTTTATGATGGAGATGGTGATTTAGGCCTAAAACAAGATGAAAGTGAAGGTGATCAGCAGTATAATTTGTTTGTTGATTATTACGAAAAGCAAAATGGTGTTTGGGTATTAAAATCGCCAATTATTACCTATAATGTAGGGGAAAATAAATACGATACTACAGATTTACATTTAAGAATTCCTTTTATAGAAAATGAAGCCAAACGCCCATTAGAGGGAGAAACAGAGGTAAAATTATTATACGATTTTAATGTAGATACCTTCCGCTACGAAATGTACATTACCGACAGGGCTTTGCATAAAAGCAATAAAATTACTACTACCGATTTTGTGGTGAATTAAGCCCCTCTCTTTCACACTTGCTCGCTCCAAAGTC
Source organism: uncultured Flavobacteriales bacterium (assembly GCA_937901255.1). GTDB lineage: Bacteria > Bacteroidota > Bacteroidia > Flavobacteriales_E > Vicingaceae > BRH-c54. The sequence continues at coordinate 12,252 of CALCHN010000003.1, forward strand.
CACTGGACTTGGCCGCCCAGAAGGGGGACTTTACCAACGCACAAAGCCAGCTTTGTTATTTGTTAATGGTTATTAGTTAATTACCCGTGGTGCATTTGGAAGAAAATTTGTCAGTTCGAGTTAATTTCATGATTAAAATGAATGAAATTAGTATCGAGAACACAAATTTTTAATAAAATAGTGTGTTCTCGATACTTTTTTCTATGAAAAAAACTCGAACTGACACTAATTTTATTGAAAATCTAGAGACTCTAAACTTTTAACCTTATAAACTCCTAAACTATCTATTGCCGTCATTCCCGAAATTTGGAGTGCAACGGAAAAATTATCGAGAATCTATTCTAAGGTTGGATGATTTTTAAACTATTTTTTATACATTTGAAAAAATGTATGCATGATGAATTTTCATGTTTTATCATACATGTTTTTCCATATTTAGGTGTATATGTATGATTGAATCATACATATGCATAAGTTGTAAAACATTAATAAATTAAAATTATAATTATAATGAAACATACTATTTGGATTGTACTAATTATCATATTGGGCTCATGCTCGAAAGAACCAGAATCTGATTGCACTAGTGGCACAATGGATGGAACAGAAACTGGAATTGATTGTGGCGGTATTTGTACACCTTGTCCAACTTGTACAGATGGCATCAAAAATCAAGATGAAGTTAAAGTCGATTGCGGAGGCAGTTGTTCACCATGTTCAATAGAATATCCAACCTCTGGAACATATGGATTAAATATTCTACATGGTTCTGATTCTTTATTTCTATCTGGAAATGACAATTTCTCTTTAAGAGCAATTGTACCTGAAGGCAGTACATTAAAAATAGAGTTTCATTCTATTTATGGAGATGTTTGGGGACATGCTGCAAGTACCAATGTTGGCTGGAGTATATCTACATATAATAGTGGGTTTCAATTTTTTGAAGCAATTAACTTTGGCACTACAGATCTGAAAGTAATTAAATGGCCTGGCTCTGGTACTGGTGGAATATTAGTCAAATATTTTGAAAACAGCACCTTTGAGACGAAACGGAAAATACTAATTTGGCAATAAATTAAAACATTTTAAAATAATCTATACATAATATGCTTTGTTGCTAGCATATTAGCTTTGTGAAACTAGCAGAAGCTATGCTATAATTTTACTAGTGTGTTTTAATAACATATTAGCGAGCTGCACTTTCGATTTGTAGCTAGAACAAAATTTTTCATTTCGCTAAAAGTGAAATGGAAAAATGACGTGAAAGATCTATTTGATAGAACACCGATAACACGGATTTAGTGGATATTCACGGAAAACTCCAGAATTAGATTAGCCACGAATGCATAAATTATCATCAATTTAAAACATTAAAGATGTTTTTCCTAATTTCTAAACTCTAATAAACTGCGTCTTTGCGTCTTTGCGAGAGTTTTTTTGTAATGCAACAAACCCCTACCCCCTTTCAATACTTCTCCAACCGTTCTTTAATTTCGGCAATACGTTTTTCTTTGTTGGCTCTACGTAAGCTTTTTGCCGAATCGGTAAAGTAACGGTGAGCTTCTAAGAATTTTATTTGCAGCTCGTCCCATTCCTTGTCGGAGGAAACAATACCTCTTTCCATTAACTCCAACTTAAGTTTGTCGGCTGTTTCGTGGAATAAATCTCCTCCTAAGTAATCTAAATCGGCATCGCAAATAATTTGCTCTAAATGGTTAGTAGGTTGGTGAGGTATTTTGGTAACAGAAATCAATTTTTTTATGGTTTCTATTTGTTCTTTTGTATAGCCAAAGCGTGGTAATACTTCTACAGCTAATGCAGCTCCTATATCTTCATTTTTAGCGTATTGTTTTATAAAACCAGCATCGTGATACAAAGCAGCAGTTTTTAGAAGGAAAATATCATCTCCTTCAATGCCTTCCATAAGGGCTAAACGTTCTACTGCGGCACAAACATCTTTAGTGTGGTTGATATCGTGATAGTGTAAGTTATCGGGCAATTCTTTTTGTAATCTTTTTAAGATGTATTTTTCAGCTTTACGGTAGTTTATGCTACTGTAAATATGCAAATCCACATATTTTTGGAATAACTCATTGGGGATTATTCCTTCACCATCAACAGAAAGCTCTGCTCTAATTCCAGTAACAAAATACATGTCAATTAAACCTTTGTTTTTGGCTTTAATTTTACCACGGTATTCGCAATTAAAGAATTCCTTAATGTATTCATAAGTAGCTCCCGAGATGTTTACTTTACCTACTTCTCCGGCTTCTTCCATTCGGCTACCAATGTTTACGCTATCGCCCCAAATATCGTAAGCAAAACGTTTGCTACCAATAACCCCAGCAGTAATTTCTCCTGTGTGTACTCCAATTCGTAAACCCCACGGATGCTTGCCTTGCTCCACTCTTTCGGGGTTGTGTTTGGCAACAAATCGCTGAATTTCTAATCCTGCTAAAACAGTATCTATAGGGTTGCTTTTGTTTCGTAGTGGAATACCACCGGCACACATGTAGGCATCTCCAATGGTTTTAATTTTTTCTACGTGGTATTTTTCAATAATGGCATCAAAATTTACAAAGTAATAATCTAATTCAGAAACCAAATCTTGTGGAGAAATTTTTTCGGCAATTTTAGTAAAACTTTGGAAATCGGTAAACATAATTGAAGCTAAGCGGTACTGTCTGGCCGTTGCTTTTCCTTTGTTTTTTAGTTCAATAGCTATTTCTTCGGGAAGGATATTGTACAACAATTCATCGGCTTTTTCCTTCTCTTTTTCTAGTAGTTCTTTTTGAATTTCAATTTCTTCTTTTTGCTTTATAACCTCATGGGTTCTTTCTCTAACTTGTAATTCAAGTAATAATTTTTGTGTTTTAATTCGGTTAATTCTTGTAATGTAATAAGCATAAACTAACAACAAAATCAATAATATAACTATGGTTCTAAACCACCAAGTTGCCCAAAGTGGAGGTTCTACAACTACTTTAATTTGAGCAATTTCATCGCTCCAAACGCCATCGCTATTGGCTACTTTTATTTTAAATAAATATTCTCCCGGATTAAGATTGGTATAATTGGCTCTTCTGTTATTATCCACATAAACCCAGTCTTCATTAAAGTTTTCGAGCATATAGGCATGCTTGTTTTTTAATGGAAAAGAGTAGTGGAGAGCGGCAAATTCAAATGAGATTACATTTTGTTTATGTTTTAAAACGATAACATCTAACTCAGAAATGTGTTTGTTAAGAATAGAGTTTTTACCAATATTTACGGGTTTATTAAACAAATAAAAGTTGGTAATAATAGGAATAGCTTTGGTTCTGTTAATTTTCACATCTTCAGGAAAGAAGGAGTTAAAACCATTTATACCGCCAAAATAAATTTCTCCATAATGATTTTTAAAAAATGCTCCAGTGTTAAACTCATTGCTTTGTAAGCCATCACTTTCTTCAAAATTTCTAAAAAACTTGGTGTGTGGATTAAAAAAAGAAATTCCTTTGTTGGTACTTATCCAAAGGTTATTATTTTTATCGCCTAAAATTCCGTAAATCACATTGTTAGACAAACCTTCTTTTTCTGTAAAATGAGTAAAAGTTACTGTTTTTGGATCAAATCTGTTTAGTCCACCACCGAAAGTACCTATCCATAAATACCCTTTTTTATCTTCATAAATAGAAAGCACAGAATTGTTATTGAGACTGTTAAGTTCGTTTTCTGCACGTTGGTAAATTTTAAATGTAAAACCTTTTTCAGTTTCTTTTATATTGCAAAATCCACCTCCATCAGTTCCTACCCACATAGAACCATTTTTTGTTTGTTGAATAACTCTTACCACATTGTTGGGTAAATCGTTTTTCACATTTTCGGATGCAGTAATGGTTTGGCAAGTAGTTCTATCTTCAGAAACGATTACAATTCCTTCTTTAGTTCCTGCCCAAAGTCTATTTTTACTATCTTCGGTAATGGTGTAAGTTCGGGCATTATGAAAGTTTTTAATTTTTAGTTGAGCAATTTTATTGTTTTTAAAGGTAAAAATTCCGCCATCGGTACCTAAATATAAATTTCCTTTTTTATCTTGATAAATACTGTAAATCCCAATGTTTTTGAGGTTATTTTCATGCGAAAAATCGGGTTTTAAATGAAGAACTTTACCATTAATATTATCAAAAAAAGTAAGTCCTTGGTCGGTACCGACATATAGGTTTTCATCTCTATCCTGAAAAATAGACCAAACCATGTTGCTATTTATAGTATTGGGTAGGTTAGGCCAGTGTTGGTAGTGTTTAAAAAATTGTTTTTGCTTGTCAAATTTATTTATTCCGGCTTGCGTGCCTATCCAAATAATTCCCGACCTATCTTCTAAAATAGTGTTTATTTTATTGGAGCTTAGGCTTGTAGAAATGGTTGCACTATAAACATAATGGTCAACATTTTTTAGCGATTTTAGTTTGTATAAGCCGTCAGTTTCTGTGCCTATCCAAAGTATGCCAGCTTTATCTTCATAAAGGGTTTTAATGATTCTATTGCCTATTAGTTGGTCGAGTTCTTTGGGAATAGAGAGACTATTGTTTTGAGGGTTATAAAAATTAATTCCATTATTGGTAGCAATGGTTACAAAACCATGAATATCTTTATGTATATCCCAAACAATATTACTTTTTAACCTAGAGTTTTCTGAGGTGTATTGGGTAAAATCTTTGGTGTGGATGTTATAAAGTAATAAGCCATTGTTTTCTGTGGCAATCATTAACACTTCGGGAGTAATAAAAACCAATTTTCTAATATTAAGTTTTCTAATATTGGTACTAAATGGAATGTTAATTTTTGAGATTTGAAAATTTAGGGAATCTGTTTTTTCTTTTACAAGTTTGTATAAGGATTGGTCTGTTCCTATCCAAAGGCTTTTATCATCTTCATTTTCTGTAATTGTCCAAACGTTATGTTTTTTGGCATTTTTAGCTTTATTTTCATTAAGGTAATGCGTAAAAGTTTGGTAATCTCTGTTGAATAGATTTAGTCCGTTTTCTGTACCTATCCAAAGGTTGCTATCGCTATCTTCATAAATAACATGAGCATAACTGTTAGAAATAGTGGAGCTATCTAATAAATCGTGAGAAAAAACGGTAAACTCATAACCATTGTATTGATTAAGTCCATCTTGCGTTCCCATCCAAATTAACCCTTTGTAATCTTGAATAATACAGGTAACATCGCTCTGAGAAAGTCCGTCTTTGTAGTTAATTCTATCGAACTTTATATTGCTTTGTTGTGCTAAAACAACAAGCGATAAACAGATAAAAAATAAAAGACTTCCAGCTTTTTTAAACATAGGGTAAAGTTAGTTTAATATCTGAATTTGTAAAAAAAGTAGGGAATTAAATTTATTACGGAAATGCTTGCTGAAATTATTAATTACTTAAGTTTTATAACTTTAAATTCAGTTCTTCTGTTTTTAGCTCTTCCCTCAGGATTATCATCACCATTAGGTAACTTATTAGGAGCAATAGGATGAGCTTTTCCATAACCTTTAGCAATAATTCTTTTTTTCTCAATTCCTTTAGAAAGGATATACTCTACTGCAGCATCGGCTCTTTTTTGAGATAAACTTAAGTTGAAGCTGGCACTACCAATATCATCGGTATGCGAACTTAATTCAACACCAATATCTTTGTTTTTCTTTAGGATGGTAATCAGTTTATCTAATTCTTTTTTAGAAGGTTCATTTATTTCGTAAGAATCATAATCATAAAGAATTTTAGAGATGATAAAGTTTTCATTTTCAGCAATTTTAATTACTTCATCAATTTCGTTGATGAGGGTAATAATGGTTTTGTCGGAAGTTAGTCTGTGGTATTTAAATTTACCACCAGATTTTTTAGCGGCATCTATTACTTTACCATTTTCATCTAACAGAATTACATTAAAATTATCGTTGCCTTCTTCCAACATAAATAGGTAAACTTCATCTGGAGCAAGTTTGTCGAAAATAAATTTACCATCTTTGTCGGTACGAGCTTTCCCAATAACATTGCCATCTTCATCAAGAATTAGAATTTCCATTCCTTCAGAATAATCACCAGGTAATTTTTTATATACTTGACCATAAATATTGATGGTTAATAAACTTTCATCAACTTCTTCTAGCAATTCTAGTTCATCATAATAGGTGTAAGGCAAAGCTTTAAAGGTAAATTTTCCTTTACCTAATTTATTAGCTAAAATTACTTTTTCACCTTTAGAATTTGTTATGTATAGTTTAGCTTGGTTAAGTTTTGATTCATCAGATTCATCAATTTTAATAAGGTAATTTTCGTCCATACTTAATTTATCGAATTTAAAATTACCGTTTTTATCTGTAGTGGTAGATTGAATTACTTGGTCGTTTTCATCTAACAAATCTATTTTTGTATTGTCGGCAGTTAATTTTCCATATTGAAGTACACCAGTAATAGCTGTTTTTTCAGTTAAGCCTTCCCATTTAAAGCTGTAAATATCATCACTTCCAATTCCTCCGGGTCTGTTAGATGAAAAATATCCAGTATCTTTATCCTGAAAAGTAATTCCAAAATCATCAGCAGGAGAGTTGATAGGTGCTTTTAGGTTTTCGGGGTTTCCTTGTGCTTTACCATTTTTAAACACAATAGAGTAAATGTCTAAACCACCGTAACCACCATGTCCGTCAGAAGCAAAATAAAATAAAGTATCTTTTATGTAAGGAAAAACTTCATCTAAAGCAGTATTAATTTCTTTACCTAAATTTACTGGTTTTCCCCATTCTTCGCCTGTTTTAGAACTCATGTATAAATCCATTCCACCAAAACCACCTGGCATATTAGAGGTAAAGAATAATGTTTTTCCATCATCCGTTATCCATGGGTGAGCAACAGAATAATTTTCACTATTAAAAGGCATAGGAGTAATATCTTTCCATTTATTACCTTTAGCAGCTGCTTGATAAATTTTAGAGTGGTTGATTGATTTTTTTGATAATTCACCTTTTATTGAGCGAGTAAAATAAATAGTGTTTCCATCTTTACTGATAGAAACGGGTCCATCGTGATATTCGGTGCTAAGTTGATTGGAGAACTCTTTTACTTTCTCAAAATTCTTTTCTTTTTTAGAGTAGAAAATAGATAAATAAGGTCTGTTGGTAGAACTGTTGGTTTTTTCATTCACAAAATCTATTTGTCTTTCAGAAATAAAAATAAGGGCATCTTGATAAACCAACGCACAAAAATCTGAATACTTAGAGTTGATATTTTCAACCAAACTTATTTCAAATGCTTTTTCTTCTTTTTCCCATACTGTAATTTCTTCTATAGAATTCAGTAATACTTTTCCTAAAAAGCTATTAGGTTCTTTTTCTAAAAAGAGTTTGAATTGTTTTTTTGCCTCAGTAGGTTTGTTATTATTTTTTAATACTTGTCCATAATGTAAGTGGTCTGAAGCCAATACATTACTATTAGCAGTTGTTTTTTGATAATACGCTTCGGCAGCAGTATAGTTTTTAAGTTTTTTATGAGAAAAAGCAATGTTTCTTAAAGCCTCAGCATTATTGGGGTCTTTTTTTAATGTTTTTTCGTAATATTTTATTGCTTCAGGGTAATTCGTTAATTCAAAATAGCCATTGGCTTTGTCTAGTTGACCAAAACATGCAACAGTTACTACTAAAAACGTTATAAAAGAAAAGTAATATTTTAACATCATCTATTTTCGTTATTAAAAATATCTAGGTGAAACAACTTGAGATTTATGCTTAAGAAAATCGTAGCCAATAAAAATTTCGTGAGAACCTCCGTTAGAAAGTTGGGTGGCAGTATAATCGTAAGCGTAGCCTATTTTAAATTGGGAAGAGATGTTGAATTCTGTGAGGAAAATTAGTGTTTGACGAGAAGTTAACGTTATACCAAATAGAAATTTATTGTTAAACAACATACTAGCATTAATATCTAAAAAACCTTGTTTGTTCTGCCCTCTCATTATGGCAGAAGTTTTTAAAGTAAGTTTTTCACTTAAGCCAAAAGCTCTGCCAATAGTGGCTGTTCCATTAATATGTTTTTTAGCGATAGAATTTGCGGTGTCAGCAACAGAAAGGTTGAATGCTGGTTCATTTAAGTGGTCTAAGGAAATTCCAGCATAAAATTTATTGGTGTTGTAATAAATTCCAAAATCGAAGTTAGGTAAAATAAAGCTTTCGTTGGCAGTAGTAGGAATAGCATCATCTTGGTCGCGGTATTCAATTTTAGCCCAATCGTATTGGTAGTTTAAAATACCTCCTCGCAGACCAAAGGCTAATTTTCCTTTTCCGAGTTTAATTTTATAAGCATAAACCAAGGAGATGTCTTGCGTAGTTCTAGGGCCAATTTTATCGTTAATTAATTGAAAACCCAACGCCATGTTTTGGTTTTTTAATGGTGAATGAATGGATAAAACCTGAGTAGTAGGAGCTCCATCTAAACCGACCCATTGGCTACGGTGAACTAACACACCACTAATAGCATCTCGGCTACCGGCATACCCTGGGTTTACACCAAGTGGGTTAAACATATATAAACTATATTGCGGATCTTGTTGAGCAAAGCCCTGAAAAGTCATTATGAGTGTTAGTATTAGTAGTATTTTTTTCATTTCAATATAATTTTATTTGTCCTCTAAGCAAGTCCCCCTTCGGGGGATTTAGGGGGCTTTTTACCTTGTTATTTCTACCCAGCCTTTGTAAATGGTTCCATCAACATCTGCAATATAAAAATAAGTAGAGCTGGAGAGTAAATCTCCTCCTTTATTGCTTCCATCCCAAACAACGGTAGTATTATCGTAATTTTTTCCGTACCAAACTTCTTCACCCCAACGGTTAAATATTTTCACTTCATTTTCTGGGAATTGTTCTATGTTTTCTATAATCCAAACATCGTTTTTACCATCGTTGTTAGGGGTAATTCCTGAATAGAATTTTAATAAGCAATCTTCATCATTATCAATTCCAACAGTAATTTGAGCGGTGTAAGAGCAGTTGTTTCCGGTAATTTCTACATAGTAACTTCCTGCGGAAAGTTTATCAGCTTCCCAAACGGTTATGCTATCTCCAACAGCTATAATATTTAGTTGATAAGGACCGGGACAACCTAAAACATTAGCAATAAAGATAGACCCGTTTTGAGCACCTTTACACGATTCGTTGATTACTTCATAAGTAACTACAGAATCGGCAGTAGTTTCGGGTTGCTGAAAACCTTGCGTTAGAATTTTAGAGGTTGAAAATAAGGTTTGTACAGCAGCCTCTCCAACAGTAGAAGAAAGTGTAATATTAGTTCCCGTTTGGTAACCACCTGTAGCACCAATTACTTGACGTGAAATGGTAGTTTGGGCGGTTGCTCCCAAAGAGAATAAGATGAATAGGTAGAGTATATTTTTCATGGACTATGGTTTAAAAATAACAAATTGAAATGAGTTTTGTACCTTAGTGTTTGCAGAACTATAAATAGTTACTATTAAGTCACCACCAACGCTAGTTGTTGCTGAGGATAAATTAGCAGAACCTATTGGAGTTACTGTAGTAATATAATTTGCAAAGTGATAAGATTCTCCGGTAATAGTTATTAAATACCATAAGTTTCCAGCATCCCATGTAACTGAAAAATTTCCTGTACCAGCATTTAGTATAGTTCCTGTACCATTAATACTACCATAAGCGATAGGAACTAAATTGGCGGCACCTGTTTTTGCAGAGTTATTTACTTCGCCAGTATTACTACTAATATTTATAGTTCCGTTAACATCTAGTTTTTGAGATGGTGTAGATGTACCAATACCCACATTACCTGTTTCTGTTATTCTAACTTTTTCTGTCAACACCCCTCCGTTGGAGGTATGAAACAATAAACGACCTGAAGTTCCTATCGTTCCTCCTCCATTTACAGAACTAATTCTAGCATGATTGTTTATAGAGCCTCCAATAGAATTAAAATCAACTCTGCCAATATCCACATTTGGACCATTATGAGAACCTTGTAGTTCTAATGAAGCAATTCTGTTAGCTACGTAATTATTTGATGCAGCAATGGTAATACTTTTTGTTGCACCATTAATATTTGGTGAGGTGGTTCCAATCCCTAAGTTACCTGTCGTGGTAAATGTCCCAACAATAGAGTTATTAGTAACTATACTTAAATCATGATTAGAGTTTGTACCCATCCACCCAGTAGTTCCATTAGAACCAAAATTCATACTTATTCCATTTGGATGATTAAATTGAAAATATTTTCCCCCTGAACCACCAGCGTTTATTACTAAAGGGTTGGTAGTGTTCGATATAGGAAATAATTGAATATCTCCTAATAAACCTCTAGTAACCTCTAATTGTGCATTAGGAACATTAGTTCCAATACCTACATTATTAGTTATAGATACAGGATGGATATCGGTTCCATTTAGTGTCCATGGCGAAGGCGTAATAGAAATTACTGAGTTAGGATCTGTCCACGTCATAGTGCCATTAGCATCTGATACAGGAATGTAACCTGTTGTAGCACCATTTCTCATGGTAATTTTTCCATAAACATCTAAGGCAGAATAAAATGCACTACCTCCAATTCCTACTTCACCAGTAGAATTAATATTAAAAGGTTGAAGAGAGGTGGTACCATTTTCTATTCTAAAAGTTCCTGATTCATTGGAGAGTAATACGTACTGATTTAAACTTTCCATTACAAAAGCAGCTCCATTGGTAGGGGTTACTTCTTTTAATAACATTACCGCAGAAGCATTTTCTTCTACATGAAATTTCACAAGTGGAGAAGTTGTTCCAATACCTACATTACCCTCTACAAGTAGCCCGTTTGCAGGAGCACCATTACCTATATATCCACCACCAATTGATGTCCCACCAGCCACTGTTAATCTGTTCATGGCAGTGGAAGTTCCTATTCCAACGTTAGTGTTAGATTTGATAGAAATAGCTATACTTCCTGATGAGCTGGTATTGAAATTCCAGTCGGCATTTTCTTTTTGCCACATATTAAGTGTTGTGCTGGCATCATTAGATATCTCAAAACCATCTGTATTTGTTGTTCCTGTTGAAGCACTTGTTAGATGTAAATTCTTTACTCCATTTGTTGCAGTATGAACCTGTAGCTTATTAGAAGATGCGGTTGTGCCAATACCCACATTGTCACCAGCTATAGCAGGATGCAAGGTAGTACCAGTTTTAGCCCATGGCGAGCTTGGTAAAGTTACACTATTTCCATTTGAAATAGCAAGGGTGTTACTAGCTAGAGTTAAAGTTTGAGCGTCAGTATTATCCATAAAAGGAGATAAATCAACAGGAGTAGGGTCGTTGGTTAGTGATAAAGAATTTCCTGTTAGTGATAAATTTTGATTATCGGTTAAAACACCGTTTACGCCAAGTGGGTTTCCAGAAGTTCCATCACCTGTTAATGTTGTATCAGAAACTACTACTTGCGAACCCCAGTTGTCTGCTCCTGATGTTGCATTTTGTGCTGTCCATGCTGTTCCGTTCCATGTTAATACTTGGTTAGTGGTTGGAGTAGATGGACTTAAGTTTATCCCTGTTCCGTTAGAAATATTGATGGTATTACCAGCAATGGATAAGTCTTGAAATTCATTGGTAGAGTCATTGTCGTTGTTAATAACGGTTAAAGGATTAGCAGTAGTTCCATCGCCTGAGATGTTACTTCCTTGTGTTGCCACAACCTGGTTTCCCCAATCATCTCCAGCTGCAGTTCCACTATCGCCATTACAAACAAAATAAGTGAAATCGATTTCTAATGCTTGTAAGATGTTATCATTATTATCATCAGTTCCAACATCAATTTTATTACCACCGTTTTGGCAGTTAACTCCAGCTGGTTCTGATGTTACAATAGAGATACTATTGTTTCCTGGTAGTCCCTGAGGGCCGTTAGCTGATTGTTTCGCATAAAGTGCATAAGGAACGGAAAGTAATTGAGAGCTTCCCATTGGGTCACCATTTACTTCAACATAAAGGTAATATAAACCAGCCCCCCAGTTGATACCTGCAAAAGTTCCCACTGATGGAGTTCCTCCACCAATCTCGGCAGTAAACAAACCAAACTGGTTGGTAGCAATACCCGTATGTGTTTCTGTATAAACGGAAGTTCCGGTTGGAGAGCTTTGTCTTATTTCGTAAGTAGCAGTTAGGGTTTGGTTAACCAATGGATTTCCAGATAAGTCTCTAGCTACTGCTTGGTAGTTAATTTTTTCGGGTGGAGTTTGAGCTTTGAGCATTAATCCTGAGATGAAAAGAATGATAAAAAGTGATAGTTGTTTCATATTAATTATAAGTTTTTTACAAATATAAAATTCTTATTTGTTTTTTAGTTCTTGAATTTCTTTTTGAAGTTCTTCAATCATTTGTTGTTGTTCCTTAATGGCATTTATTAGCATATAAGTCATAGCACCATTATCAACACCTAAATATTTTTCGGGAGCACCTATGATTTCTCCTGTTTTTTCATCTTGAGGCACAAATTCCCACTCACTGACCATAAAAGGTGCAACTTTTTGTAATTCTTGAGCAATTACTCCAACTCCAGTTTCATCAGGCATACCTGCTTTTCCATTGTAAGTAAACCATACTGGATTTATTTTTAATACATCAGCTAATCCACCTGTAAATGGTTTAATATCTTTTTTTAGGTTTTTATCTGAAGCAACTGTCCATACATTAGAGGTAGGTTTAGCAGCACTATTTGTAGATAATTGCAATCTATAAGTAGGACTTGCAATCCCTAATCCCACATTCCCATAAACCAATAACCCATTAATAGGTGCTGTATTGGTTCCTGAATAAGGTGCTCCAATAACTGCGGCACCTTCAACATCTAATTTGTTAACTGGACTAATTATTCCTATTCCTGTGTTTCCTCCAATATAGTTAATCATTGTTCCTGGCCCTGAGATATGTAACCCATATGTAGTTCCAGTAGTTGTACTGCCTGTTGCATCTAGTCTAAAACCATAAACTGCTCCAGAACCACTATGATTTATGATGTTATATGAACCGTAAACTAATCCTGTTCCGTTTGCATTAATATTACTCATTAGACCATATCTTGTTCCATTTCCATTGTTTTGGATTAAATTTCGGAAACCATAAATAGTACTATTTGAAGTAGCTGATGGTGTAATGTAGTTCCACATCCCTGTTATTCCTCCAGTTCCGTTTGGGGTCATTCTATTATATATGCCGTAAGCGAAAGAAGTTCCATTATAAGAATTTGAAAATTCCAGGGAGGTGTTATTTGAAGTTGAAGTAGATGAGTTGTCTATAAAAACTTTTGGATTTTGAGAGCCTAATGTGCTTGTACCTACCAAAACTTCACCAGTACCTGCAATTCTTATTCTTTCTAACCCATTTGTATGTAAAGTCATTGGAGCATTGTTATCTTGTTCTATTCTAAAGTCCGTATAAGCTCTTCCTCCTGCTCTAATTAATGCAATACCTGGTGCAGGCGTTGCTAATAAAAGCCCCATATTTGCATTTCCTGCACCAGCACCTATTCTTGTATAACCAATTACATCTAGTTTTTGTTCTGGAGATGTTGTTCCAATACCTACATTACCACTGTTATTGTTGTAAATATCAGTGCCATTTGGACTCCAGTAGGTAGTTGTAATTATTGGTGGCTGCCATTCTGCATTCCCTTGTGCATCTATTGACGTTAATACAGAACCAATTGCAGGTGTTGAACCTCCTAAATTGTTTAATCGCAATGTTCCATCTAGATGAAGATTTGCAGTAGGAGTAGTAGTGCCAATTCCTACTAATCCTAAATTTGTCATTGACATTACAGTAACTGGGGTTCCGTAATTTTCATTAATAACACTTAAAAGCCCACTAGCATTAACACCATAAGTCCATTCAGCTGTTGGTTGATTTGGGTGCCCTAATTTTAATTGGGTGCTTGTACTGCGAACATGCAAAGAACCTTCCGCATTAGTAATTCCAATTCCAACATTATCACCTGCATTAAGTTCATGAATGGTTGTCCCAGTTTTTCCCCACGGTGATGGAGGAATAGTAACCGTTCCACCACCATTAGAAAGAGTTAAGTTAGGAGCAGTATAAGTTAGTGTTTGAGCTGGAGTAGAAATGGTAAAGTTTGGAGGTGTTGAGGTAACATTTGTTATTCCACCTCCCGTAATGTTTATACCACTGGCAGGAGAAGTATTGTTAATGGTAAAGTTGGGATAAGTACCAGTAACGTTTATTCCTGTACCGTTAGTTAGAGCAACAGTTTGGTCAGGAGCTGTATTGGTAATTACATTGCCAGCTAAGTTAATACCAGTTCCTGCAGTATAAGTAGGAGCAGCTGGAAGTGTAACACTATTTCCATTAGAAATAGCAAGGGTATTAGCATTGATGGATAAGGTTTGAGCGTCAGTATTATCCATAAAAGGAGATAAATCAACAGGAGTAGGGTCGTTGGTTAGTGATAAAGAATTTCCTGTTAAGCTTAAATCTTGCAATTCGTTGGAAGGGTCAGCATCAGCATCTCCTAAATTAGTAATGGTATCACCACTCAAACTGATTCCACTTCCAGTAAAATAAGTTGTACCACTTGTTCCGTCTATACCATTACAAATTACAAACGTTTTTGAAATCTCTATGGATTCTAATGTTCCATTAGCATTTGAGTCTAAGCCAATTAAAACTTGGTAGCCCCCATTAGGGCATGATGAACCTGCTGCTGAAGTATCTATTAAGCTATTATATCCATCTGTACCTGGAACACCACTTGTCGCTGTTTTCGCATGAAGTGCATAAGGAACCGAAAGTAATTGAGAGCTTCCCATTGGGTCACCATTAACTTCCACATAAAGGTAAAATAAACCAGTTCCCCAGTTGATACCTGCAAATGTTCCTACTGATGGAGTTCCTCCACCAATTTCAGTTGTAAATAAACCAAATTGATTGGTAGAAATACCCGTGTGTGTTTCTGTATAAACGGAAGTTCCTGTTGGAGTGCTTTGTCTTATTTCGTAAGTAACAGTTAGGGTTTGGTTAACCAATGGATTTCCAGATAAGTCTCTTGCTACTGCTTGGTAGTTTATTTTTTCTGGAGATTGTGCATTTACAATTAAAAAACTTATTGATAATGCTAACGAGAGTATAATTTTTTTCATTTTATATGAGTTAAATCTATTTAAGTAGCAAACAGACGAATAAAATCTAACACATGTTGCTTTTGTCTAAAGCAACACAAGTTTTATCGTATAAAAATGATACTTTAAGGGAACAAATATAAGAATGAAATTGATATAATAGAAATTTTTTTAAGCTATGGTTTATTATAACTTATTGCTAATGAGTTTGAATAATGAGTGATTAAACGGCAAGTCCTATTACAAGAATATCGTCTATTTGCTCCAGTTTGCCTTTCCATTTTTCGATATTATCATTCAATAATGCTCTTTGGTTATGGATGGGTTCGTTATGAATAGTGAGTAAATAATCTCTAAAGTTTTTATACATTAATTTCTTGCCTTTTGGTCCGCCAAATTGATCGGCATAACCATCTGAAAAAATATACACTTTATCGTTTTTTTCTAACTTAAAAGTATGGTTGGTATATTTTTGATTTGGATTTTCAAAATAAGTTCCAATGGCAAATTTATCTGCTTTGGTTTGAATAATGTCGTTGTTTCTAATGATGTAAAGCGGGTTAAATGCTCCTGCATACTCAATTTCTTGTGTTTTTGGATCGTAGCAACAAAGTGCCAAATCCATTCCGTCTTTAGTAGTAGAAACACCTAAAGTATTATTGTGCAATGTTGAGCTTATTCCTTGGTTTAGGCTGTCTAATATTTCTGATGGGGTATCAAATTCTCTTAAAGCATTGTTTAGTGCATTGTTTCCAATAATACTCATAAATGCACCAGGAACTCCATGTCCGGTACAATCTACAGCTGCAAAATAAACTTTGTTGTTTTTTTCTTTTAACCAATAAAAATCTCCTGAAACAATATCTTTTGGTTTGTACAAAATAAATGCTTGTGGAAGCATTTTTTTAACCAATTCGTTTGGAGGTAAAATAGCTTCTTGAAGTCCTTTTGCATATTTAATACTATCGGTAACTTCTTTATAAAGCTCACTAATTTTGAGGTTTTGTTTTTCAATTTCTTCTTTTTTCTGAACTACTTCAGCAGTTCTTTCTTTTACTTTTTGTTCTAGCAATCTTTCATTTTCAGCTAAATCATCACGCATTTTAAGTAATGCTATACCAAGGGTGTCTTCTTTGCTAAGTGGTTTGTATTGAGCATCAAATCGTCCTGAACCTACAGCGTCAGCAAAATCTTTTGTGGCTTTTAGGTTTTCAACTAATCTATTAAGTGCCATGGTCATCTCGCCAATTTCATCATTTCTGGCTTTAATATTTCCTTTAGGGAAAATTCCTTTACTTAATGTAAGTAATATACTTTTAAGATTGGTTACAGGGGTAACAATAGATTTGGTGGTGTAAAATGCAATAAGTAATCCTCCAATTATAAGTGCAATTCCTAAATATTGAGCTAATTTTTTCAAAAAGTTAAAAGAAGACTGCATTTTGCTGGTTGCTTGGTCGGTATGGAATTTTTGGATGTTAATTAATTCTTCTAACTGGAAAATAACTTCATTGGTTTTTATGTATAAGTCACCATCATCACCAATCATGTTATTCGCTAAAAATTGGTTAGTAGCTTCTTCATAGCTTTCAAAATTAGGTAGATACTCCATCACCTCTCTGTGCATAGCAAAAAGAGCGTCTATTTCCTTAAATAGTTTTGCTATTTTATTCCTATCCTCTTTATTCCAATTTACTGCTAATTTGGCAATTTTAGTTTTTAAGGCAGGATATTCATTTTCAATAAGTTTAATAAGTTTTACTTTGTCGGGATGTTTGGAGTTAGATTGGTAATAAACCCAATTGAATACAAGCATTTTTGAGCGAGTTGCCATTAACTTCAATTCTTCTAAGGTGCTTAAGGAGGGGTTGTTTACAGTAGTAATTTCATCATTAATGTTTATACTTCTATCAAGTGTGTTGTAAGTGATTGTAAAAACTGTTATTACCAAAAAAATCAGGACACCAAAACCTGTTCCTATTCTTTTTCCTATGGTAAATTTAAATTGCATTAAGTGGTATAAAATTTTTGGGATTTTATTTTTGTAACGATTCTAATTCTTGTTTGTAAAAATTAGATTTTTCGGTATCGTTTAGTCCGTAGTATATGTTTTTCAATCCTTCTAAAGTATCTTCTTTTCTATAGTCAGATTCGTAAGCTTTTAGCATAAAAGGTAAAGCTGCTTTAAATAAATCTGCAATTTTTTCTTGTGTTGCTATTAAGCTTTCAAACTCCATATCATAATCCATATTATTTACAATATCAACCCCTTCATTATAATATAATAGTGATAAGTTGTAATTAGCAGACGAATTGTTTTTGTCGATAGCTAAAATTTCTTTGTAAATAGTAGTAAGTTGTTTTCTTTGTGTAGAATCAATTTTATCTTGACCTTTACTAATAGCAGTTGCAATTGCAAACTTAAATTGAATTTCATGATTTTTTAAGGTAGCTCCATCAACATTAATAAGTGCTTGTAAATCTTTGTATTGAGCAAAATTATTGTTAGCTAGTTGATAATTTTCATTATTTATTGCTCTTGCAGCATCGTTATAATAGGTAGAAGCAATGTATTTAACTAATGGTTCAACTTGAACCAAGTAGGTGCTAGCAGTATCTATTTTATACAATTTATGAACTGATATTGCACATTCGTTTCTTAGAGCAGAATTTAATTCTTGTTTTTCTTTGGTTTTATATTGTTCTTTATAAATAAAGCTACGGTAAAACCAAACTTTAGCTTCTTTTGCAAATTCTTCTTGAGTTGCAGCAATATCAATGTATTTCTGAGCACTGTCAAATTCAGCTTTCTGGATATAAAACTCAGCTTTAGACATGCTATTGTTTTGCACAAACTGAGCATTAACTGTTGTACTAACAGCAACCAAAAGAGATAATATGTAAATTAGTCTTTTCATTTAACGGTAACAGCTAGTGCTTCTAAGTTTGAACTTACTTTTAGTTTTTGTGTTTCTATGCTTTTGGTATTCATTTCAAACTTTTGTTTGTTATCTCTAACAACAAAGTTTATTCCAGCACCTTTATCTACTAAGCCTTCTTGCTCGGTAACTATTAGTGTGCTGCCTGATTTTACTTTTTTAATTACATTAGTTAATTCGCTGCTTTTGCCTTTAGTAACATAAAGTAAATGGCATTTATCTAATTCTGAAGCAGAACTGAATTTCTTTACTAAAATAGGTTGATTACCAATTTTTTTGGTTTGAGCCATTTTAGTTAATTCATCATAAAGAGGAGTATCGCCAACTATACCGAAAACAAAATAGCCTGTTTGATATGCTTTTGGCCATTCTATGTATTTAGTGAAGTTGTACATAAAAACAGCTTTTAACTTGGCGTTAGTATCTACCTCTTTCTTTGTAATAAAAGAAGAACCGATAATAAATACCAATAATAATATGAAGCTTGTTTTTTTCACTAATAAGTTCACTTGCAGTCAAATTCTAAGCCAAAAGAGATTTAGAATAAATGCAAATATAATTTTTTTAAGCTAAAATAAAAGATGTTTTCTACTTTTTAAAACGATAAACTGTTAAGGGCTCAGTTTTACCGAAGCTCATTTTTAATGAAGCAAAAGAAATGAAGGTGTGTTTAATACGATTGAGGTATATAATTAGAACCTTTAGTTAGTTCTTTTTACGTCCTTTTCCTGATTTTCTTCCACCACTAGCTTCGCCTTTTTTATCTTGTTTGTTGGTTTTAACATTTACTGTTTTACCATACCTAGCTTTTGAAGAAGAGAACATAGAACCTCTTCTGCCTTTAATTTTTTTCTTACTAGTAGAGTGAATATAATTTTTACTTTTCGATTTACCATTTCCAGAGCCATTATCAACCTGAATGTTTGGCCCTTTTTTAGAACTGCTGGTAAAAAGTGAGTCGCCTCCCGATTTACAAGAAATTACTGCCAAAGCAATAAAAAGTAGATATATGGTATGTTTAAGTTTGTTCACTAGATGGTTTTATAACAAATGGCTGTAATTATTTTCCTGATTTTCTTCCTGAACGAGATTTTCCGCTTGAAGCATCTCCTTTTTGTTTTTTACTACTTGTTGATTTATGCCTTCTTTTCTTAGATGAAAATTCGGCTTGTTTTTTCATATTTTTTCTTTTTACTTTTTTTCTTGAAATAGAGTGCTTGTAGCTTTTAGCTTTATTGCTAGATCCTCCTCCATCAACATCAATATTCGGTCCTTTTTTAGATTTGCCCGAAAAAGCATCTCTTTTTGCCGTAACTTCTGTTGAAGAGCCGCTGCTTGAAGCTGTTCCTTTGTTCTTTTTTTGTCCGAATACAGAAACGGAGATAAAGAAAATAAATATAAAAAGTAAATATAATTTATGCATTCTAAAGGTTAATAAGCAACTAAAAAATTTTGGGAGTAAATGTAATAAGTACAAAACAGTTTGACGAATTTCTGTTCAGCCATTTATTAACAAAACAATTCAGTCTGTGTTAACAACTTTATTTTGCAGGAGCGTTAGAAGCTTGTACAGTTAGTGTTTCTATGTCTCTATCAAATAGATACAAGCCACCTTTGTCTTCTCCAATTAACTTTAGTTTATCCATAATGGTTCTTGCTAATGCCTCTTCTTCAATTTGCTCTGCTACGTACCATTGCATAAAATTATGAGTAGTGTAATCTTTTTCTGTTAAACAAATCTCAACTACATCATTAATATCATTAGAAACACTTACTTCATGATCTAACAATGTTTGGAATAAGTGGTTAAGGGATTTATATTGAGATTCAGGTTTTGCTAAAGCAGGAATAATAGCTTTTCCGCCTCTTTCATTTACATACTGAACTATTTTTAGCATGTGCATTCTTTCTTCTTCGGCATGTTGGTATAAAAACTGTGCTGTGCCACCTAAACCTTTATTCTCCGCCCAAGAAGCCATAGCTAAATAAGCTTGAGAAGATTCTGCTTCAATTTTAATTTGGTTGTTAAGTGCTTTTTCAATAGTTGGTTTTAACATGTCTTTTTCTTTTTTTGAGTTTTGCTCAAAGATAAGAAGATAACCACAAATATAAAAGTGAAGAGCTAGGTTTTTTTACTCAATTTTACTTATGCACCACAAATCTAAATCCTTTTCCGTGTACGTTGATGATTTCTATATTTTCATCCTTATTAAGGTGTTTTCTTAGCTTGGCAATATAAACATCCATACTTCGGGCATTAAAATAGTTGTCGTCTTCCCAAATGGCTTTTAATGCGTGAGTTCTATCCAATACTTTGTTTTCATTCAAACATAATAATCTTAGCAAATCACTTTCTTTTGAAGTAAGTTTGGTAGCTTCTCCTTTGTAGGTTAAATGTCTTTTTTGATAATCGAAAGTATAATTCCCAATAGTGAAAAAAGTTTCGTTTTGAGCTTCATTGTCTTCTTGGCTTCTTCTTAAAACAGCATTTATTCTAGCCAATAATTCCTCCATACTAAAAGGTTTAGAAATATAATCATCGGCACCTACTTCAAAACCTTTAAGGGTATCTTCTTTCATAGATTTTGCCGTAAGGAAAATAATAGGCACTTTTTGGTTTATTTTTCTAATTTCTTTAGCAGTAGTAAAACCATCTTTTATGGGCATCATTACATCTAATAAACACAACTGGTAGCTGCCTTTTATAAAGTTAGAAAAAGCTTCTTCACCATTATTAGTAAGGGTTACTTCATAACCTTTGGCTTTTAGAAAATCGGATAATAAGTTGCCTAGGTTTACATCATCTTCGGCTAGTAATAATTTAATTTTTTCTGACATATTGTTTAATTATTTTGGTTCATATCAAAAGGAAGGTAAATCTGAAATTTAGTACCTTTCCCATATTCGCTTGTTGCTTTTATTTCTCCTTGGTGCTTGTCTATAATGGCTTTTACATAGTTTAATCCTAATCCAAAACCTTTTACATTATGCACATCACCAGTAGGAACCCTGTAAAATTTTTCAAAAATTTTACTCAGGTTTTCTTTTTTAATTCCACTTCCTTTATCACTTACACAAAGTAAAATTCCTTCTCTTAGGTTCTTTGTTTCTATAGTAATTTCTGGCGTTTTAGGCGAATATTTATTGGCGTTATCCAGTAGGTTATAGATAAGATTGGTAATATGTACTTTGTCTGCTTTTAATACAGGGTTCTCGGCATTTAATTTTTGGTAAATAACACCATTTTTTGAGGTAATCTGAATGTTAATATTATCGGCAACATTTTTAATTACATCATGCAGATTAAAACTTTCTCTGTTTAATTTTAAATCGGTTTTATCCCAAGTGGCACTTTTCAACACTCTTTCTACCAACAAACCTAGTCGTTGATTTTCTTGGTTGATAATGTTAACGTAATTAGATTTTATTTTTCCATCACTACAAATGTCAACATCATTAAGTGCCTCGCAAGCTAATGAAATAGTAGAAATAGGTGTTTTTAGCTCATGTGTCATGTTATTAATAAAGTCATTTTTTACTTCAGAAAGTTTCTTTTGCTTAAAAATGGTCTGAATAGTAAAGGTGAATGCCCAAATAATAATCAATAATAATATGATAGAGCTTAGCAGCAACATCCACATAGATTTTAGAATAAAACCTGTTTTGTTGGGGAAATAAATACTTAAAAAATGTGGCGTGCTAAAAATATCGTTTGGAAAAAGTTGTGTCCAATAGCCCGACATTCTTATATCTTCAGTATAAACCAACGAATCGTGATTAATGACATCGTTGCCGTTATAATCAAAAATTCCGTATTTAAATTTGGTGCTAATCCCTCTATTTTCTAGTTCGTTTTTTATAAGTGAATCTAAATCAATTCCGACAACCCTTTCCTTTATGTTTCTGTGTCTGTTTAGTTCATAAAGGTTTTCAAGAATATCATCTATCAACATAGATTTTTCATATTCCTTATAGTTAAAAATAGAGTCGTTAAATTTTGGGAAATCATCTTTAATTACCTCATTTTCTTGTGGGATGTTACTACTGCCGAAACTAAATTGAAAACCAAATTTTCCTTGATCGGAAAAAGATTCAATAGATTTTTGATAAAGCAACTTATCAGATTCTTGTCTTTGACGTTCGCTAATTTTATACTTTATGCCGTTTTCCTCAAAAGTAGTAGAAGTATCGTAATTTAAATTCTGATTAGAGTTAAGAGATTTCCTAATATTTTTAGCTCTTAACTTAAGTAATTCCTGACTTTTCTTGTGAGATTTTAATCTGTTAAAGGTCTCAATTTTTTCGGTTTTATGTGCAACGGCAACTAGGGCGTTGGTAACATCGTTTCTAAAACCTTCTTCCCTAAGTGTTATGGCATTGTTTATCCAATAAATTTGAATAGCAACAAGTCCTACCAAGGCAAAAGTAATTAGTCCGATTAATGTGTAAATGTACTTTCTCTTCATTTGATACAAAGTTACTTCTTAAACACTCTATATAATTGATGTTTAACACTTTTTAACTTTTGTTAACCCCGTTTTAACAATCGTACTTTGGGAATGAGCATACTTTTGTACTACTGAATAAGAAAAAATAAATCCCACCTTTAATAAACTTCTTGTTTAGTTAGTGCAAAAAAAAAATCTCCTAAGAAATTAGGAGATTTTTTTATGAGTTTATCTGAATGAAATTATTCTGCCAAAACAATAATTTTGTTGTTGCTAATTTCTACCACACCACCATTAACGTTAAAAGCAGCTTCTTTTTTGTCGCTTTCAACTATTTTTATTTCTCCATTTTTAAGAGTAGAAATAATTGGGCTGTGGTTGGGAAGTACACCAAAAGAACCTTCACTTCCAGGGAAAATAGCAGAATCTATTTCACCTTTAAAGATGCTTTTTTCTGGTGTAATGATTTCTAAATGCATAGTTTATTAAGTTTGAGGTTAATAGTTAATCTCTAATTTCTAATCTCCAATTAATTAAACTTCAGCTAACATTTTCTTACCTTTTTCAATGGCTTCTTCAATAGAACCAACAAGGTTAAAAGCTGCTTCAGGATATTCATCTACTTCTCCATCCATAATCATGTTAAATCCTTTAATAGTATCTTCTAAAGAAACTAACACTCCTTTTAAACCTGTAAATTGCTCAGCAACATGGAAAGGTTGAGATAAGAAACGTTGAACTCTTCTTGCTCTGTGTACAATTAATTTATCTTCTTCAGAAAGTTCGTCCATACCAAGGATGGCGATAATATCTTGAAGTTCTTTATATCTTTGTAATGTTTCTTTTACTCTTTGAGCACAATCATAGTGAGCTTTTCCAACAATGTCTGGAGTTAAAATTCTAGAAGTAGAATCCAATGGATCTACCGCAGGATAAATTCCTAACTCAGCAATTTTTCTTGAAAGTACAGTAGTAGCATCTAAGTGAGAGAAAGTAGTTGCAGGAGCAGGGTCAGTTAAATCATCTGCAGGAACGTAAACCGCTTGTACAGATGTAATAGAACCAGATTTTGTAGAAGTAATACGCTCTTGCATTGCACCCATTTCGGAAGCTAATGTTGGTTGGTAACCTACCGCAGAAGGCATACGACCTAAAAGTGCAGATACTTCAGAACCAGCTTGTGTAAATCTAAAGATGTTATCGATAAAGAATAAGATATCTTTTCCTTTTCCATCACCTTCACCATCTCTAAAATATTCAGCTAATGTTAGTCCAGAAAGTGCAACTCTAGCTCTCGCTCCTGGTGGCTCGTTCATTTGTCCGAAAACCAATGTTGCCATAGATTCTGCTAAACCTTCTTTATTTACTTTTGATAAATCCCATCCACCTTCTTCCATAGAGTGTTTAAATTCGTCACCATATTTGATAACTCCAGATTCTATCATCTCTCTTAAAAGGTCATTTCCTTCTCTTGTTCTTTCACCAACACCAGCAAATACAGAAAGTCCTGAGTGACCTTTAGCAATGTTGTTAATCAATTCCATAATAAGAACTGTTTTACCAACACCAGCACCACCAAACAAACCAATTTTACCACCTTTAGAATAAGGCTCAATAAGGTCAATTACTTTAATACCTGTTAACAATACTTCAGTTGATGTAGATAATTCCTCAAATTTAGGCGGTTTTCTGTGAATTGGGTTTCCATCTGCTTTAGGAACATCGCCAATACCATCAATAGCATCACCAACAACATTAAATAGTCTTCCTCTAATTTGATCGCCTTTAGGCATTAAAATAGGAGAGTTTAATGAAGTTACTTCCATACCTCTGCTTAGTCCGTCAGTAGCATCCATAGAGATAGCTCTTACAGCATCTTCTCCAATGTGTTGTTGACATTCTAAGATTACTTTTTGTCCGTTACTTTTTGTGATAACTAAAGCATCCATAATGTTAGGAAGCTTTTCTGCATCAGCAAAACTAACATCAATTACCGGACCCACAATTTGTGAAATTTTACCTACGATTGTTGACATGTTTTATGTTTTTATTTTGAAAAAATTTGTCTTAAAATTTGTGGGTGCAAAACTAATTATAAATAATTGATAATGGCAATAATTATTCTCCTTTTTTTGTCGAAAAAAATGCTATTTTTAGTGATATTTGCCTCTTAATTTTTTTTACCCCAAAAAGCCCATATTTATAAGTGAAAGTTTATACTAATATTCAGGAATTTAAGTCAGCAAAAAACGTTGTAGTTACTATTGGTACTTTTGATGGAGTTCATCTGGGACACAAAGTAATTATTAATCAATTAAAAAAAGCTGCTCAAGAATTAGGTGGAGAAAGTGTATTACTTACTTTTTTTCCTCATCCAAGAATGGTTGTTTTTCCTGATGATAACGAATTGAAACTGTTAAATACGATTGAAGAACGTAAAGAGTTACTCGAAAAAGCAGGTATTGACCATTTAATTATTCATCCGTTTTCAAAAGCATTTTCTCGATTAACAGCTTTAGAATTTGTTAGAGATATTTTAGTAAATCGCTTAAATGTGAAGAAAGTGGTGATTGGTTACGACCATCATTTTGGGAGAAATAGAGAAGGTTCTTTTGAAGATTTAGTAGAATTTGGAGAACTATATGGTTTTTCTGTTGAAGAAATTCCTGCTCAAGATATTCAGCAAATAAATGTGAGCTCAACAAAAATTAGAACTTCTTTACTTGCAGGAGAAATTCATGCTGCTACACAATTTTTAGGATATCCTTATTTCATTAATGGAACTGTAGTAAAAGGTGATAAAATTGGCAGAGAAATAGGTTTTCCTACCGCCAACATTAAACCTGACGAAACATATAAGCTTATTCCAAAAAATGGTGTGTATGCCGTTAAGGTAGTGGTAAATAAAAATGAATACGATGGAATGCTTAATATTGGCATTAGACCAACATTAAAAGGAAAAAACGAAACCATAGAGGTAAATATTTTTGATTTTGATGAAGAGATTTACGGACAACAAATTCAGATAAAATTTTATGAAAGAATTCGTGACGAACAACCTTTTGAAGATCTTAACGAACTTAAAAACCAACTGAGTATTGATAAAAGCAAAACCATACAAATTTTTAATTAGTCTTTGCAAGAAGACACAATTAAAGAAAGTTTTCTTACAGGCATTTTTTATAATCTGCTTTATTGGAGTTTTTCACAATTCTTACGCTCAATTATTAGATGAAAAAGCATTAAAAAAAACCACTAAATTTTCTTGGGAAAAAGCACAGGAAGCATCTCCCGAAAAGGTGCTAAAACTAAAATTAAAAGAAGAAGAAGTAGTTCTTTTTTTAGAAAAAATAGAGGCTTATACTCAATTACAATCGCTAGATGTAAACAATTGTAATTTGAGTGAGTTGCCAAAAGAAATTTTTAAGTTAACTAATTTGCAGGAATTAATTATTTCCAATAATCCAATAGAAATTATCCCACCCGAAATAGGAGAATTAAAAAACCTAAAATGGTTGTATGCTACATTTATAAAAGCAACTACTGTTCCTCCAAGTATTAAAGAGTTAAAAAAATTACATACACTTTTTCTTTGGGGAAGTGAGATTACTTATTTTCCTCCAGAGTTTTTAGAGTTGAAATCAACTTTAAAAGTGCTCAATATTCGTTCGGTAAAAATGAGTAAAAAAGCAGCTAAAGAATTAAAAAACCAACTATCCGATACACGAGTTCGTTATTCGTACAGATGTGATTGTAGTTTTTAAGCATGAAAACATAAACTAAGTAACAGATTATAGTTATTTTTGCTCTTTATACATTATAAAGATAAGATTTGGGTAATATAAAGGTAATATTGGTTTTCATTTCGCTTTTTTTAATAGCGATTACTGCATCTGCTCAAGATGAGTTGCTGTTTTTAAATGGTAAGCAGTTAGAAGGAAAAATTTTAGAATACAACAAATATCAACTTACTTTTCAAACCATAAAAGATAAAGAGTTGACCATAGAAAATTACCGTTTATTTTCTTTTTCTAAAGATAGTAGAGATACTATATTATATAGGTATGATACCTTAGAAGGAAATTTTTTAAGTGAAAAAGACATGAAACTCTTTGTTTATGGAGAGCGAGATGCACACCTAACTTATTCCTCAAAATTTTCTAATAAATTAGGTTTTGCTATTGGTGCTGGAGCAGGGTATTTTATGCATTACGACCAAAGCTTTGTTTTTGTGGCTACTCCTTTAGTATATACATTAGGAACATTAATTTTTCCTACACGAGTAAAGCAAAGAAAAATTAAAGATTTGCAATACATTAAAGAAGATGAGTATCTGAGGGGGCATGAGCGTGTGGCTCGAGCAAAAAGAACTCAAAGTGCTCTTATTTCTACTTTAATAGGGTTGGGGGTTGGTTTTACTGCTAGTCTAATCGCCAATTAGAGTCTGTCTATAAAGTCCGATTTTTTTCGTTATTCTCGTTTTAAAAATTAGTCATTTACTACAGTAAACTCCTACATTTTCAAAACTTCGAAAGCCTCGAACTCGAACTTTATAGCTTAGCCTTTTTACTCTATGGACAAACTAATTTAGAGTAGGTTGAGTAAATATAAAATAGCTAGCAATCGCCAACTGACGACTGACAACTGACGACTGATAAAAAAATGCCATTTATACATTTAATAGTATTCAGTAATTTTTTTGTTTCACTATGTGTTGCAGCACTTACTTATAGAACATTTTTATATTTTAATTTTCCACCTTCCAATGCGTTATTAGTATTAGTTTTTTCTGCCACTTATTTCATTTATAATTTTCAGCGATTGGTAAGAATGAGCCAAAAAGAAATTGATGAAGCTAATATTGGTTTTAGAATGAGGTGGGTTTACAAAAACAAGCAACCTATTATTTTTACTCTTGTTATTGCAGCTATAATCATTGTTGTTTCATTATTTTATATAGATATAAAAACCATAATTGTGTTGGTAATTATGGGTTTATTCTCTGTTGTTTATGTAGTAAGATTTATTCCTTACAACAAAAAATGGTTGGCACTTAGAGATATTCCATATCTAAAAATTTTTGTAATAGCTTTTGTTTGGACTTTAGTTACAGGTTTGTTGCCGTTGGTAAATAACACAGAGCAGATAAATTTACATTATGTATTGTTCCTTGTTAAGCAATTTTTATTTGTAGTTGCTATTACCATTCCTTTTGATATAAGAGATATGAAATATGATATTGAGAAAGGCATAAAAACACTTCCCTTAGCACTTGGGGTAAAATACACGGTTTTATTAGGAGTACTACTATTATTAGGGTTTGTTTCTATTGTAAGTTATGAGTTTTTGGTCTTTCAATCCATCACTATGGGTTTGTGGATAGCTGAAATCATTGCCATATTACTAGTAATGGTCTTACTACTTCTTTCTAAGAAACAACAACCCGAACTTTTTTATTCCTTTATTATTGAGGGAACTTCTTTGTTACTAGCAATTACCGTCATTGCGAACGTAGTGAAGCAATCTGTATAATAGCACTTGTAATTATAAAGATTAACTCCTTTTCAACTTCCATTTAGAAAGTACATTTTTGTTAGTACTCACGGTAAGTTTTTGCTCGTTTTCTTCATACG
The DNA here is from genome assembly GCA_937901255.1 of uncultured Flavobacteriales bacterium. GTDB lineage: Bacteria > Bacteroidota > Bacteroidia > Flavobacteriales_E > Vicingaceae > BRH-c54. The sequence goes on from CALCHN010000003.1 coordinate 40,416, forward strand.
CTTTTACAGCAAATAAAGCAGCCACTTCTTCTAATTCAGGAAAAGAGTTTAATAGTTTTTCGGGAGTAAAATGTGTGCCGACAAAGTGTGTGTCAAAGTTTCCACTTCTAAATGCATCATGTTGTAATGCAAATTTACAGAAGGGCAAAGTAGTTTCTACACCGCTGATAATATAATCATCAATCGCTCTTATCATTCTGTTGATGGCTTCCTCTCGGTCTTTTCCGTGTGTAATTAATTTAGAAATCATAGGGTCATAATAAATTGGAATTTGCATGCCTTCTTCAAAACCATCATCCACTCTAACGCCCATTCCTTCCGGACGTTGGTAAGTATTTAATCTTCCTATATCCGGCAAAAAGTTGTTCATAGGATCTTCGGCATAAACCCTAACTTCAACTGAATGCCCGTTGATGGATAACTCATCTTGCGTAAAGCTTAACTTTTCACCTCTAGCTACATTTATTTGTTCTTTTACCAAATCTTTTCCGGTAATCATTTCCGTTACGGGATGCTCTACTTGCAAACGGGTATTCATTTCCAAAAAGTAGAAATCTTTGTTGTTTTCTAATAAAAACTCTACCGTTCCGGCACCAACATAATTACAAGCTCTTGCTACATCTACAGCACTTTCTCCCATGGCTTTTCTAATTTCTGGTGTTAGCACTGAAGAAGGAGCTTCTTCAATTACTTTTTGGTGTCTTCGTTGTATAGAACATTCTCTTTCAAATAAATAAACAATATTCCCATGACTATCAGCCATCACTTGTATTTCTATATGACGAGGAGAACCTACGTATTTTTCAATAAAAACCGCTCCATCGCCAAAAGAAGAAACCGCTTCACTAACAGCACGATTCATTTGTTCTTCAAACTCTTCTGCATTTTCAACCACTCTCATTCCTTTACCACCACCACCGGCAGAAGCTTTAATTAAGATAGGAAAACCTATTTCTAAGGCAATTTTTTTTGCTTCATTAATATCTGTTATCGCTTCGTCTGTTCCCGGAACCATAGGAATATTGTATTTTTTTACAGCAGCTTTTGCAGCTAGTTTACTTCCCATTAACTCCATTGCTTCGGGTGATGGTCCAATAAACGTAATACCCGCTTCCGTAATTTTTCTGGTTGCTTCGGCATTTTCAGATAAAAAACCGTAGCCCGGATGTAATCCGTCAACATTTAGTTCTTTACAAATTTCAATGATTTTATCTACTTTTAAATAAGATTGATTAGAAGGAGGAGGTCCAACACAAACTGCTTCATCGGCATATTTTACAAATGGAGCATCTCTGTCCGCTTCAGAAAAAATGGCAACAGTTTTAATGTTCATTTCTCTGCAAGTACGCATTATTCTTAAAGCAATTTCTCCTCTATTGGCTACTAATATCTTGTTCATAAGGTTATCTTTTTATGGGGCATAAAAATAAGGAATTGTAATGAAATAAATTGAATAGAATAGGTGAAGTTATTTTGTTCTTTATTTAAAGAGTGAGTACCAGATTGTAAGAGATAACTTGTGCTAACATTGTGTGAATTTACTTAGGTCGAGTAAATATACAATGCCTTATAAAAAAATACTATTTTTGTTGAGATGGTTTATGAATAAATAGTTGATTTGGTGTCTGCTAAAATGTCAACGATTCAGTTTAGCGATTACAGAGGTTTATCCGTTAAAGTTAAAATAAAGATTCTAAAAATTACGTTGATGAATAAATTACTAATAAGGTTCGGAAGTATTTATGTATGTTTAGAAATACTATTTATTATGCTTCCAATATTTATTGAAAAATTATTTTCAATTCAAATGGCCATATATGTATTTCAATACTCATTTTTTTGGTTTGTATTAAGTTTATTAATTGGAGGAGTTATTTTAATTACTTCGTTTAGGTTTCATTTTTTTGGAAAAGATTCATATAAAGGGAAAGGGAAATTAGCAATGTTGATAGGCTGTGTTATTATTGCCATACCTTTTGTTTTTACTTATTTTATTGCAGCAAACTTACATTGATGTTAGTGTTATTTCTTTTTGGGTACAATTGAATATAAATAGTTGATAATTAAATTAAGTTAAATACTTTCTTAATTAACTTTGTATTATTATTTTAAGTTATATTATGGCTAGACTAATATTAATATTATTGCTTTTAGGCTTCTTTCTTTCAGGATGGGCTTTTTCTGAAATCAACAGAACCCATTTTAATAACCCCAAAGCCAAAAGAAATTGGTTATGGATAGTAATATTACTACCCATTATTGGAGCCATTTTATTTTTTACGCAGAAGAATAAGAGGAATTAAATTAGTTTTATAACAAGTTTTCTCACACTATTTTTTCAGGGTTTAAAATGTAGAAATTAAAACATACTAATCTGTATTTGAATAGTTTAGGCATTGAAATTTCTTTGTTAATGTCCTTGCTGATTTATCACTTACTCTCATTATGAACAAATTATAAAACATTTTAATTTATTTTAGCTACATTTGTTTAACAAAACTGATTTAAAAGTTTTTTAATCTAGAATTAATTCCCTTACCGATGAAAACAAAATTATTATTTTTTATACTATTCCTTGCAGCTTTTAATCTTAACCTAACGGTACAAAATGCAGGTGATATTGATACAACTTTTAATCTAGGAACGGGAATGGTATTATCTTAACTACTACTACTATTCAGCCCGATGGAAAATTATTATAAACTCTTTTTTACCTTATGTTTAATGAACATTAAATAACTAATAACTAAATAATGAATAGAATAATTTTCGTAGGGCTTCTGTTAATCAGCATTAGTTCTCAAGCTGCAACAATAATTGTAACAAATATCAATGACAGTGGATTAGGTTCATTAAGAGATGCCATAGCTAATGCTGTTAATGGTGACGTGATTCGATTTGACCCTAATCTTCTAGCTGGAAGTCCAACAATAACATTACAAAGTGAAATTGCCTTCAGTAAAAGCTTAAACATTAATGGGCTATATAATACTACAGATACTTTAAGAATTAGCGGAAATAATATATGCAGAATATTCAACATTAGCAACACTACTTCAGTTGTACTTGATAGTTTAGTTTTAATTAATGGATATGCTGCTGACTCAACTGGCAAGGGTGGTGCAGTACATTTTAGCTATTCAAGTAGCTTAGGAATAACCAACTCTTTATTTAAAAATAATACTTCTGTTAGCAATGGCGGTGGTGTTTATTGTAAAGCCAATCAATTATCCATTAATTCATGTGTATTTTATGATAATATTTCAGGTGGTAGTGGTGGTGGTGTCTATTGCCATAACAATTTAAACTGTTGGGGTAGTAAATTCTTCAATAATACCAGCAATGGCGGTAGTGGTGTTGGTATAGGACCAAACAACTTTGGAAATCCTAATTATATAAATTTTTACGGTTGCACTATTAAAAATAATACTGCCAATTATTCAGGTGGCGGGGTAAATGTTAGTACTAATGGTCATTTAGAGTTAGTGTTTTCTGGATGCCAAATAGATAGCAATATTGCCAATAATAATGGCGGAGGTATCCGCGCTAATGTTAGTGCTGGTGTTTATACCTCTTGTGTAATTGTTTTAGATAATACTAGCGTAAGTTATAATGTTGTTACTAATGGAGATGGCGGTGGGATATATGCTACTGCTTTCGGGTCTTCTGTGTCCTCATCCTCTTCAAATGTAAACATGACTAGGTCTTCAGTTTGCTATAATACATGTTTTGCTAGCGGTTCTAAAGGTGGAGGAATTTTTATTGAATCAAATGGTCAAAGAGTACTTGATTGTAAACGTTCTACTATAAGTAATAATAATGCAGATTTTGGAGGTGGTGTATATGAAGGAAATAATACTGCCTCATCATTTGCAAATATTACAAATTCTACAATTTATGATAATAATGCTTACTCACTTGGTTCAAGCATTTATTCAGTTTATTCAACTATAGAAAGCTCCATTGTTTCAGCAGCTGGTAATAATATTTATTCTGATGTAAACAGCCCTATTACCTCAAACGGATATAACATTTTTAGTGATGCTCCTAATGGAACTATTGGAACAGATCAAATTAACATAACTCCTTCTCAACTTAATCTTTTACCCTTAACTAGTCTTAGTTTTGGTATAACGCAATTCCATTTACCTCTATCACCTTCACCAGCTATTGATATGGGTAATCCTTCTGACATGACAACTGCACAAAATGGCCCTATTTTAAATGGAAGACGAGATGTCGGGGCTGTAGAAAGTTGTGCAAGCGGGACAATAGATTACAATAATCTTTGCCAACCATCATTTACTTGGACAGCAGGTGATGGAAACACGTACACAAATGACACTACTGTTTACTATCTTCTACCAGCAACAAATTCAATGGGGTGTGATAGTTTTTTAATTCTATCTTTAAATTCAGTTATATATAGTACCGATACTATTGTGTCTTGTGATAGCCTTACATGGATAGACGGACTTACTTATATTTCAAGTACAAATACACCTACTTTTACTTTAACAAATATAAATGGTTGTGATAGTGTGGTAACCCTGAATTTAACTGTTAACAGCTCAACTTCAGGTACAGATGTAATTACTAACTGTGATTCAATTACATGGATAGATGGAATTACTTATACTTCAAGTACCAACACTCCTATGGTTACTTTAACTGATATAAATGGATGTGATAGCGTAGTTACTTTAAACTTAACCGTTAATAATATTAACACGAATATAACACAAAACAGTAACACACTTACTGTTGGAGAAGTAGGAGCAACTTACCAATGGTTAGACTGTAATAATGGAAATGTCATCATTACAGGAGAAACAAACCAAAGTTATAACCCTGCTACAAATGGGGATTATGCTGTTGCTGTTACTAAAAATGGTTGTACAGATACTTCTGCTTGTATCAACTTTATTATAACAGGAATAAATGAATTAGAAACATCTTTTGTAAAGATTTATCCCAATCCAACAACCTCAGAATTTATAGTGGAATTGGTTGGTAATAGCTCTGAAATCCAACTTAGTATTGTTAGTATTGAAGGCAAAACAGTTTACACCAATAATACGATAAATACTAACAAGATAAATGTTGATGCTGCTGATTGGAGCAAAGGGATTTATATTGTAAAAATTACCGATAAGCAAAGTAGTAAAGTGGTGAAATTGGTGAAACAATAACATCAATAAACTTTAAACCGCATATTTTTATAATATTTCCAAATTTTGGAAATAACTATCTGAAACTTAGCTTTACTTTTTAGAGTTGTAAAACTATGTACCTATGTGGTTTATTGTCTAATACAAATCTCCGGTTTGTATTCTCAGGTACTTGCGTACTGCCAAGTTGGTAGAAATCCACGAAATTAATATTCCCAATATTATCATAATTAGGAAAAGTGCTCCGTAAAGCTCAAAATTTCTGAAGTCTATTAACTCAGGGTATTGTTGTTGAAGGTAATACAATACTACAATAATTAAACTAATAGCGATAAATGCACTAACAATACCGTTTCCTATTCCTTGCAAAACAAATGGTCGCCTAATAAAAGAATGGCGGGCTCCAACCAACTGCATGGTTTTTATTAAAAATCGTTTGGAGTAAATAGATAAACGGATGGTGTTATTGATTAAAGCAGTTGCAATAAAAAGCAATAATCCGCTAAAAGCTAACATGTAAAGACTAATTTTCTTTACATTTTGGTTCACCAAACTCACCAAATCTTTCTGGTAAATCACCTCTTTAATATTGGTATTGTTAAGCAAATCGGCTTCAATAATGCTTAAGCTATCGGTATTGGCGTAATCGGCATTTAGTTTTACATCTATAGAAGGTAACAGCGGATTATAGCCCAAAAAGCTGATAAAATCTTCGCCTAAATCTCTTTTCAGTTCAGCAGCGGCAGAATCAGGATGAATAAAGTGGGTTTCTTTCACATAATTTTCGGCATCTAAAGTTTTCTTTATTTGGTTAATGTCCACATCTTTTATTCCGTTTTTTAAAATGATGGAAAAACCAATATTTTCTTTAACATGATTTGAAATCTGTTGTGTGTTTAATAAGATTAATCCTAAAATCCCCAGCATAAAAAGTACTAGCGAAATACTAATGATAGTAGTGAAATAAGAGGAGATTAACCTTCTTTTGGTATGAGATTGATGATTAGCTGACATAATTCGTTTTAAGTTTATTCTCTCGCAAAGTTTGTTTCTCGCAAAGACGCAAGGACACAAAGGTTTATATTTTTTTAATTTCTTACAAAATTTGCTCTCGCAAAGACGCAAGGACGCAATTTTTAATTAGTTATGCAAAGGTTATAAATTATTTGCAATAATAGTAATTCCATTTTTTTAGTTTCTTGCAAAATATAGCTCTCGAAAAGACGCAAGGACGCAATTATTAAATTTAATCAACTCACCCCAAGTTATCTGCTGATAACTTCTCCCCTCTCTTTTAAGAGAGGGGTTGGGGGAGAGTTCCCACAAACTTTTTAACTTCTCTATTCTCTAATTGCAAACAGTCTTAGCGAGAAATTATTATAGCGTCTTTTCCAAATTCACCAACAAAAATACAGCTATTATTTGTTAATTTCGCACCTCATTTTAAGACTTATTAACGATGCAGTATCAATTTAACGAGATAGAAAAAAAGTGGCAAAAATACTGGGAGAAAAATAAAACTTTTGCAGCTAAAGATAACGATGTGAAGCCAAAATACTATGTGTTAGACATGTTTCCTTATCCTTCGGGAGCAGGTTTGCATGTAGGACATCCGCTTGGTTATATTGCATCTGATGTTTATGCTCGTTTTAAAAGACTGCAAGGTTATAATGTGTTACACCCAATGGGTTATGATTCTTTTGGATTGCCTGCCGAACAATATGCTATACAAACCGGTCAGCACCCTGCTGTTACTACCAAGGTAAATATTGAAGGTGGTGTGGACAAACAAGGAAATGTAATTCCAGGCTACAGAAATCAACTAGATAAAATAGGTTTTTCATTCGATTGGGACAGAGAAGTAAGAACTTCCGACCCATCTTATTACAAATGGACACAGTGGATTTTTAAACAATTATTTAATTCTTGGTATAATAAAGATACTGACAAAGCAGAACAAATAGATACCTTAATAGAACAATTTAAAACTAACGGAAACACAAATGTAAATGCAGAAAGTGCTGATGTAGAACATTTTTCAGCGGAAGATTGGAACAGATGGAGCGAAGAAGAGCAGCAAAAAATGTTATTGAATTATCGCATTGCGTTTTTATCAGATACGTGGGTAAACTGGTGTCCCGCTTTGGGAACCGTATTAGCCAATGATGAAATAAAAGATGGAGTTTCTGAACGTGGCGGACATCCTGTTGAACAAAAACTAATGCGTCAATGGAGCATGCGAATTACTGCTTATGCCGAGCGTTTACTTTCTGGTTTAGAAGACTTGGATTGGTCGGAATCTATTAAAGATATTCAAAGAAACTGGATAGGAAAAAGTGTTGGAGCGAGCGTACGTTTTACCATCTCTCCCCCTTCGGGGGAGTCGGAGGGGGCTATTGAAGTTTTTACGACAAGACCAGATACCATTTTTGGCGTGTCGTTTATGGTGTTAGCACCAGAGCATCCGTTGGTAAATGAAATTACTACTCCCGAACAAAAAGCTGAGGTGGAAGCTTATCAAAAAGCTGCTTCATTAAAATCGGAAAGAGACCGACAATCAGACATTAAAAATATTACGGGTGCGTTTACCGGAGCTTTTGCTATTCATCCTTTTACGGGAGATAAGGTGCAAATTTGGATAGGTGATTATGTGCTGGCAAGTTACGGAACAGGAGCAGTTATGGCGGTGCCTTGTGGCGACCAACGCGATTGGGATTTTGCTACTCATTTTGGTATTGAGATTAAAAATATTTTTAAAGATAAAGACATTTCTGAAGGGGCTTATGCTGAGAAAGATGCTGTTATTGCTAATTCAGGTTTCTTGAATGACTTACCTGCCAAAGAAGCCATAAAAAAAGCCGTTGTCGAAATTGAAAAAAGAGGCATAGGCAAAGGCAAAACGCAATACAGATTAAGAGATGCGGTTTTTTCTCGTCAGCGATATTGGGGAGAACCATTTCCTGTGTATTACAAAAACGAAGTGCCTTATTTAATTGATGATAAGGATTTGCCAATTATTCTTCCTGAAATAGACCAATATTTACCCACAGAGGATGGTAAACCGCCTTTGGGAAGAGCCAAAGAATGGTTCTGGGATGAACATAGCAAAAAAACAGTTGCTGTAGAGCAAAACCAAAAGCCCCCTTCGGGGGTTTGGGGGCTTGAACTCAACACCATGCCGGGTTGGGCAGGAAGCAGTTGGTACTTTTTACGCTATATGGACCCAACTAATGATGGGGAGTTTGTAGCTAAAGATAAAGTAAACTATTGGCAAAATGTAGATTTATACATTGGTGGAGCAGAACATGCTACCGGACATTTATTGTACGCCCGTTTTTGGACAAAATTTTTACACGATTTAGGACACATTCCATTTGATGAACCTTTTAAGAAAATGATTAACCAAGGGATGATTCAGGGGAATAGTGCCTATACACACTGGTTAAATTTGGTTATGTTTAAGGCTATAAAAAAGGATTTGAAATTTGAAATTAATGATTTAAATGTAGCACAATATAGTTTCATGTCTGAGTTCTCATTATCTAAGTCAATTGCTGAAAAATTAATTGCTGAAGATAAATCTACAGAGGAATTGATTAAAGAAAAAATTGATGTCGCGTATAAGAAACATCATCCAGACTTTAAAGATAATGTTTTAGGAAAGGATTATGAAATATATTTTAAGGCTAACTCTCAAGAAAGAATCATAAAAAAACATGTTGATATAAATTATGTTGAGGTTAATGATTTGTTAAATATAGAAGAGCTTAAAAAACTATCAAGAAATCCATTAGGTAAAGCTGAATTATTATTAGAAGATAATGGTAAGTATATCTGTTCTCGTGAAGTTGAAAAAATGTCTAAATCGAAATTCAATGTACAAACACCAGATGAATTGGTAGAAAAGTTTGGAGCAGATACTTTACGTTGTTACGAAATGTTTTTAGGACCATTGGAGCAACACAAACCTTGGGATACGCAAGGAATTACGGGCGTACATGGATTCTTAAAAAAACTGTGGCGTTTGTTCCATACAGGAGAAAATGAAAGTTTTTATGTAGATGAAACTCCTATTTTGGCAAGTGCGGATGGAAGTCCTCACCCTTCGGGGGAGTTAGAGGGGGCTCTTAAAAGTTTACACAAAACTATTAAAAAAATAAAAGAAGACATTGAACGATTTTCGTTTAATACGCCTGTTTCTGCTTTTATGATATGTGTAAACGAACTGACTGCTTTAAAATGCAACAAACGTGAAATTTTAGAACCACTATTGATTATTTTAGCACCTTATGCTCCGCACATTGCAGAGGAATTATGGGCAAAATTGGGTAATACCGAAAGCATTACTTATGCTGTTTTTCCAAAGGTTAATGAAGCCTATTTGGTAGAAAGCAACCATAAATACCCAGTTTCTTTTAATGGTAAAATGCGTTTTATGCTAGAACTTCCTGCAGATATGAGCAAAGAAGCCATAGAAAAAGAAGTATTGGCAAATGAGCAATCTCAAAAATATTTAGAAGGGAAAACGCCTAAAAAAGTAATTGTTATTCCACAAAAAATTGTGAATGTGGTGGTGTAATGAGTAAAAATAATTGGTGAGTAATTAGTTTCTTTATACTTTAGCGGAACATTCAATCATAAAAATATAAAACATGAAAAAAATCTTTATAATTTTAACATTAGTTTTTACTTCTTTCCAAGGCACAGCACAATGCAACGCATTTTATGATGGATTTGAATCTGGAACATTCCAAGCTCATTGGACTTTAGGGACGGGTTATACTCAAAGTGTTGACACCAATTCACCTGCAGTTGGTAACTATTCATTAGTGCATACAGGAACAAGTAGTCATACAGGAGGTAGTTTTGCTACATTTACCTCAGGACAACCACAATACATTTCCTACAGGATTAAATCTGATGGGACAACAGGTGCTCATGGTTATGTTGTGATTGGAGATGCTAACGTTACTACTAATGATTGTGTACTTTTTACATATGTTACTGGAGGTAATGCATTAAGATTTTATAATGGGACTGGTCAAAATTTCCCTATAAATGCCAATCAGTGGTACCATGTTGAACTTCAAAATATCAATTATATTTCTAGAACAATGGATGTTTATTTGGATGGAAATTTAATTTTATCAGGATGGGCGTTTAGATCTTCTTCCATGTCTTCAATAAGTCAATTTCATATCTATAATTTAAATGTTGCTAATGCAAGTTATGATGAAATTATAGTAGGAGCTACTCCATTAACAGGAAGTGTAACGAGTACTATATGTAATAATGATAGCATTGTAGTTAATGGTACAGTTTATAATGCTAACAACCCATCAGGAACAGAAGTATTTGTAAATGGTGGAGTAAATGGTTGCGATTCAACAGTAACTATTAACTTGACTGTTAGTCCAGCAATAGACATTACTACAAATGTAAGTGGTAATACTGTTACAGCCAATGAATCAGGAGCGACTTACCGATGGTTAGATTGCGATAATGGTAATGCAGTAATTAATGGAGAAACTTCTCAAAGTTTTACAGCAACAGTTACCGGAAATTATGCAGTAGAAATTACTGTAGGAAACTGTGTTGATACATCAGCTTGTGAGAATGTTACTGTTGTTGCAGTTGATGAGCTAAGTAAAACAAATGTAAGTGTTTATCCAAATCCAACTAATGGAGTATTTAATGTAATTACTTCTGAACAAGTAAATATTACTATTTATAATATGTTAGGAGAGATTGTTTTGACAAATGTATTAAATGGAGGAACTCATGTTTTATCATTAAATAGTCATCCTAAAGGAGTTTATTTTGTTAATATTCAACAAAACGAAAGTGTTACAACCTATAAGATGATAGTGAAATAACAAAACATCATAATTCAACATTATAAAAAAGTTATTCTTTTACCCAAAAGAATAACTTTTTTTTGTTTCAAATCAAAATTATTTTACCTTCGGAGCGTAATAATTTAAATCAAATCAAATGAAAAACAAAATGGTAAAAACGGGAATCTTGTTAGGTGTTTCAATATTCTCGATAGTTTTCTTTCATGGAAAGACAAACGCAAATAACACTATGAGTAAAGTAATAAGTATTAATATTACAGAGGTTTGGGAAGAAGTTAAACAAGAAAATGGCGTGAAGGTTTATTATACTTTAGTTGAAGAAAATGGAAATACGTTTCTTAAAGTAAAGTTTGAAAATACAACAAATACTGTCATTAATTTTAATTGGACATTAAAAAACAATACAGAAGTTGTTATTACAGAAAAAACAAATAAAATTGAAGCAGGTCAATCTATAGAAATATATGATGCTACTATGTTGGTTCCATTTCAAAATGGAGATTCTTTTCAAAATTATTCAATATTAATTTCAAAAAAATAAGAAGATATGAAAAAATTTATACTACAAATTACATTCGTAATTTCTACACTACTTATGGGGATTAACGTTAAAGCTCAATGTCCAACGATAACTTGTCCAAGCGATATGGTTGTAAATAATGATTCGGGACTTTGTTCTGCTGTTGTAAATTATGCAGCACCAATTGGTAATGATTTTTGTGCTACTGTTAGAGATACATTGTTTTATACTGGAGCTATTGTAAACTGGACGGTTCCTGCGGGAATAACTAACCTTAGTATTGAAGCTAGAGGAGCTGAGGGAAGTAATAATACTTCATCAGGTGTTCCAGCAGGATTGGGAGCTATAATGATGGGTGATTTTACTGTAAATCCTGGAGATGTTTTTAAAGTATTAGTAGGTCAACAATATACAAATACACTAGGTAATGGTGGTGGTGGCGGAACCTTTGTAACAGATATCTCAAATAATCCACTTATAGTTGCTGGTGGTGGCGGAGGTAGTGCTGACAATACTGACTCTCCTAATAAACATGGTCAAGTTGGAACAACTGGAGGGACTGGTGCTGGAGGTGGTGGAATTGGAGGCTCTGCTGGTAATGGTGGAAGTATTGGTGCTTCATTTGCGTCTGGTGCAGGTGCTGGTTTGTTAACTAATGGTGCAGATGGATGGACTGCTGCTTCTGGTGGATTTTCTTTTCTAAATGGTGGATCAGGTGGAACTGCAAACGCAAATGCTCAAGGAGGATTTGGTGGAGGAGGAAGTGGCTCTAGTTATGTTGTTGGTGGCGGAGGAGGAGGCTACTCTGGAGGAGGTTCTGGTTCAAACAGTTCTGGTTCTGGTGTTGGTGGCGGAGGTGCTTCATTTAATTCAGGTACAAATCAGAATAATACTAGTGGTGCAAATACAGGTCATGGAATGGTAGTATTTACGTACACTAATCCATCTACATTAACTGTTACTCAATTATCCGGATTAAGTAGTGGTTCTACTTTTCCGGTAGGTGTTACAACAAATATTTTTGAAGTATCTAATGGAACACAAATGGATACATGCTCATTTACAGTTACGGTAGTAGATACTACATTACCTGTAATTACTTGTCCTACTAATTTAACCACATGTGATTCTGTTGTTACAGGAATTTCTCCAACAATTTCTGATAATTGTGGTAATGAGACAGTTACTTATTTGTTAAGTGGAGCTACAACTGGATCAGGTAATGGAGATGCTAATGGTATGTTATTTAATGTTGGAATTACTACGGTTCAATATACAGTTGCAGATACTTCTGGAAATGTTGATACTTGTAGTTTTGTTGTAGAAGTACAGTCTTGTGTTGGGATAAATGAAAGCTCGTTAAATAATATTGAAATTTTCCCAAACCCAACAAATGGAATTATAATTGTTGATTTTTCATCTTCTGTTTCATTAGTAGATTATACCTTAATGAGTATTGATGGAAAAACTGTTGCTCAAGGTAAATTTTCAGGAACAAAGTTGAGATTGAATTTAGAGAATGAACCTAAAGGAATTTACTTTTTAAAGGTAGAAAATTCAACTATTAATTATGTTCAAAAAGTATTTAAGAACTAATTAGTCTTAAATATAGGTATATAAAAAAACATCGCTGATTCAGCGATGTTTTTTTATTACGTAAAAAGTTTAAAAATTCCTTACCCTTTATTTAACAGTCACTTCTTGGTAAACAGGAAGACTAATGTCATTAATTTTGTAGTAATACTTTTCTAGTTCTTCAACCATTTTAGCTTTGTAGATATCAGATTCTTCTTTCATATCATCAACTATTTCTTTGTAGTATTCAATTCCAGAAATAAGGTTGTCTTTAAATTCTTCAAAGTACTTTTGTTTCTTTTCGTTGATGGCATCTATAGATTCATTGATTTCTCTTTTCAAATAATCAACATACATGCTCAATTCTTTTACAAAAAGATTTGGACGGTAAGTATCGTTTAATAAGTTAATTCTACCATAAATATGACTTACCATTTCTGCAATAGTAGATTTTTTAGAGAAATACGCCATGTTAGGTCCCGGACAAACAGAAATACCTTTTCCATCAGTAGATTTAAGCATATCATGTTCAATATAAGGAGTCATAACTAATCCTGCACAAATACAAGATTTAACAGTTATTTTGTCATACGCTTTTTGGTACTGAGCATCAGGTAAGTTCTTTTTATTAAGCTCTTCAATCTTAAGTTTTTGATATTGTCTTGAAGCAACACAAATAGGTCTGTCGGTAAATTCGGTGTTGTATAATTTTAAATACTGACTAGGACATGTACTACCAGGTTTTCCTGCAGCAATTTTTTCGTCTTTTTCAACATCTTTGGTATTACCTCTTAACGAGTTGAAAGGAACTCCAATAGGAGAAATGTCGCTTAAATAAAGGTCGTCTTCTGTAGCTTTTGATAATTTATCAAAAGTATCATTATCAACATTAACAGCTTCAGGAACTAATAAGAATGGAGTTCCCCAACCAATACTGTCTAAGTTATATTTTGTAAGTAAAAAGTTATGTTCTTTAGCCGTACCAACACCACCCTGAGCAGTAACTAATAGCTTAAGAGGTTCTTTTGCTGTTGGTCGTTCTTGTTGTTTTAAACTATCATTTAAAATAGTATGCACCTCTTTTATTAATGTGGCTCTATTGTTTTTAAATTCATCTAAAATAGGTCCCATTAAAAAACCATTGGTAGCAAAAGCATGTCCGCCACAATTTAAGCCTGATTCTACTCTGTATTCAGAAACCCACAACCCTTTTTTGGCTAAGAATTTACCTTGAATTAAAGAAGAACGGTAATCACTAACTTTTAGGATTATTTTCTTTTCAATATTACCATTTTCATCAGGAAAAAAGCAATCGAATTTTGATAAGTAGGAGTACAACCTAGGACTTAATCCTGCAGAAAGTACCAATCCTGAATTTAATGTACTATGAGCAAAACCTCTAACGGCAGCATGAGCATCATTATATTCAATAGGCATTTTTTCGCCTTTTTTGGTGTAATTATCTTTGTCCAACTTGGTCATAATGTTCACATCAATAGAACCTACTTCCATATTGTTTTTAAGTTCTTCTTGCAGTGCTTCTTTTTTAGAGGCATTTGTTTCTTTAAGCATTTCCAAGTAATCTTTTCTTAGTGGAGAAGAGTCAGGAAGCATCTCAAAATATTTGGTAAGGTCGCTATCGGGAGTAAAAGGTTCTTTTTTTAGGTTGTCAAAATTTTGTTGAACAATTTGGTCAATTAAATTCAAATAAGCGGTAATTCTTTTGGCACGGTAATCTTCTGTGTCATTATCTATTTCTATATAGGGAATATTAAGTTGTTTGCAATAAAAAGCTCTCATTCTTTCTATTAGTCCATCATCTCCTAAAGAAATTACAGATGAAATGCCAAAATGGGCTACTTTTACAGGAGTGTCTATCGTGTAGCCAATTCCCATAACAGGGATGTGAAAGTGATGTGTTTTTAACATAAAATTATAATGTGTGTTTGATTACAAAGGTACTTAACTTTTTCTTTAATGATAGTTGATTTTAGATTAATTTGTTTTCTACATGTATTAATAGAATGGATTTAACGATTTATCTATTTAATTTCAAATATGTTTTAGCTATTTTGTATATTTGAAGCCTCAAAAAAATAATATATGAAACCATCAAGATTATTATACATTGCTTTAGCCTCCTTCATTCTGTTTTCATGTGGAGATGATAAAAAAACTAAAACAGACGATAAAGAAACTAAAGATAAAACAACAACTAATACTACAAATGTAGTTGATTTTGCTGTTTCGGATGCTTATCAAACCTTAGATCCTATAGAAATTATAGATGTAAACTCCTTTCAGGTGCAAAGTCAAATTTTTGAAGGATTACTACGATTTGATGAAAATGATTTATCATTAAAACCAGTTTTAGCCAAATTTTGGGAAATTGATGCTGCTGGTTTAGTTTATACTTTTCACTTAAATAAAGGAGTTTCTTTTCAAGACAATGCTTGTTTTGATGGCGGAAAAGGTAAAGAAATGACTGCGAAAGATGTAGTTTTTACTTTTAAAAGAATATGTACTGAACAAGAAAACAACTATGCTTTTAGCTTGTTTAATGAAGTAATTGCAGGAGTAAAAGAATTAAATTCGGGAAGTGCTTCTGAATTTAGCGGTGTAAAAGCAATTGATGATTATACCGTACAATTTACTTTATCACAAACAACATCAAGCTTTTTACAATTGTTGGCAACGCCTTTTAGTGCCATTGTTTGTGAAGAAGCTATTAGTGCAGGTGCAGTAGTAGGTACAGGACCATTTGTGTATGATAAATCCTTAGATACAGAAAACAGCATTACATTAACTAAAAACAACAATTATCATTTAAAAGATAATGGTAACCAATTGCCTTATGTTGCTGGAGTTAAATACAACTATATTGTTGATGGAAGAAAAAGATTGGCGGCATTTAAAGAAGGTAAAATTGATATTTTAGAAAACATTCCTGTTGAAGAAATAAACAATTTAGTACAAGAAAATATAAGTGCTTTTCAGAATAAACCAGCTCAATATGTCTTGGCAAGAAATAAAGAATTAGCAATAACTTACTTAAATTTTAATACAGCTGTTGCTCCGTTTAATAATGTAAAACTGAGAAAAGCGTTTGCTTTAGCTATTGATAAAAACAAAATAGTTGACAGAGTTTTAAAAGGAGAGGCCTATGGTCCAGCCATAAATGGAATTGTACCTCCAGCAGTTAAAGATTACGATTACTCATCCATTATAGGAATTGAGTTTGATGTTGCTAAAGCTAAAAAAACATTGGCAGATGCAGGTTATGGTCCGAATAAAACTTTTCCTAAGTTAGAAATTGTTTCTAGTAAAGAAAGTGTTTCTGTTCGTGTAGCGTTAGAAATTCAAAAACAACTTAAAAGTAACTTAAATATTAATGCTGAGGTAACTTCTATGTCATTGTCGGAAATGCTTAAATACAAAAGCTCTAGCAATGCAAGTATTGTTGTTTCTTCTTGGTTGGCAGAGTTTCCTGATCCGCTTAATTTTTTGTCTATTTTATATGGAGGTTATGTTAGCAATGATTTAAACAAATCATCTTACCCAAATGATGCTAGATATAAAAATGCAGCTTTTGATAAAGTTTACAAAGAAGCAATGGAAACAACTGATGAAACAAGAAAAATGGAATTGTGTTTAGAAGCAGATCAAATAGCAGCTAATGAAGTGCCTATTATTCCACTTTGGTATTACGAAAGATACCAGTTAATTCAAAGTGAAGTGAAAAATTATATGCCTAACGCTATGAGAATTCACTATTTGCCTTATGTGAAATTAGAAAAACCAAAGGCAACAACAAAAATAGAGACTCACTAATTACAATTGAAATAGTTGTTAAATAATCTTTAAAACCCCATTTGATTATCTAATAATCTTGATATTTGCTGAAAATCGTATCCGGGGAATAATATATGTGGTTTAATTTTTCAAGAATAATATTACGAAATAGATTACTGTTTCTTATCTTAATTGGATTAGCAACAGTATTCATGGCTTATCAAGCTCAGTTCGCCCGAATGAGTTATGAGATGGCTCAAATTCTGCCTAAATCAGACCCCACTTACAAAGAGTACGATAAGTTTAAAGAAATTTTTGGTAAAGACGGAAGCATGGTGGTTGTTGGAATAGATAACTCCAATATTTTTCAACTCAATAATTTTAATGCTTGGTTTGATTTAACACAAGATATCAAAAAAATTGAAGTTGACTTTAAAAAAAATGGTGAATTAATAAAAGTAAATGCTGTAACAGAAGCACTTTCGATAGCTAATGCTTATACTCTAAAGAAAAATTACGAAAGCAGAAAGTTCGATTTTAAACAAATTGTTGAAGAAAAACCTAGCACCCAAAAAGAGGTTGATGAGATTAAAGAAAAAATTCATGAACAACCATTTTACAACGGTTTTTTATACAACGATACTACACACGCCTCACTTATTCTCATAACCCTTAATAGAGAAGTACTCGATTCTAAATACCGTAATGCACTTTTTGAAAGAATTGATGAAGAAGTGGCTGAATTTGAAACACAAACAGGAATTAAAACCTATAAATCAGGGTTGCCTTATATTAGAGCAAACTCTACTACCAAAGTTGCCGATGAAGTAGAACTGTTTTTATTGCTTTCGGTATTAATAACCTCGCTTATTTTATATTTATTTTTCCGTTCATTTAAAGTAATGATGTATTCCATGCTGGTAGTAAGTATTGGCGTGGTTTGGTCATTAGGTGTTTTGTCGTTGTTCGATTTTGAAATTACACTTTTAACCGGCTTAATCCCTCCACTTATTATAGTTATAGGTATTCCGAATTGTATTTTCTTATTAAACAAATACCATAGAGAATATAAAAATCACAACAACCAAATTAAAGCTCTGAGCAGGGTAATTGAAAAAACTGGAAATGCTATTTTTCTAACCAATACCACCACTGCTTTGGGTTTTGCAACATTTATTTCTACCAAAAGTGCTATGTTGGTAGAGTTCGGTATTGTTGCAGCCATAGATATTTTCTTGGTATTCATTCTTTCCATTTTTCTTATTCCAATTATTTTTAGTTTCTTAAAACCACCTAAAAAACGCCATACCAAGCACCTTGAAAATAAAATTATGGGCAAAGTGGTTGATTTTGTTGAGATTATTGTACTCAACCACAGAAAAAAAGTATATGCTGTTTCTATTTTGATTTTTATATTTAGCTTGTTTGGCATTAGTAAAATGACTACAACGGGTAATCTTATAGATGATTTACCTAAAAATGATCCTATTGTTGAGGATTTAAAATTTTTTGAAAAAGGTTTTAACGGAGTAATGCCTTTTGAGGTAATGATAGACACCAAAGAAAAAAATGGTGTTTTTGCCGACAATGCCAAAACTTTGTATAAAATTCAGAAGTTCCAAAAGGAAATGGCTAAATACGATGAGTTTTCAAAACCTTTATCCATTGTAGAAGCTATAAAATTCGCTTATCAATCCTATAAAAACGGGAAACCAAAATTTTATATTTTACCTCCAGCATCTGAATTAAACAAACTAAAAACCTTTGTGGGTAATGATGAAGAAAAAGGAAATTTCAGTTCGTTTATAGATTCGACTAATCGATACACAAGAATTAGTTTCCAAATGGCAGATGTTGGTACTAAAGAAATGGATGAAATCTTAAATGAAATTCAACCTATAATTGATGATATTTTCCCTAAAGAAGATTATGATGTTTATACCACAGGAACTAGTGTAACTTTCTTAAAAGGAACAGGGTATCTTATCGAAAATTTATTTACCAGTTTGTTGTTGGCTATTTTTCTGATAGCGATACTAATGTCAATTTTATTTTCATCAGTAAGAATGGTAGTGGTCTCTTTAATCCCTAACTTTTTACCATTACTAACTACAGCAGCCATTATGGGTTATTTAGGCGTTGCCATAAAACCTTCTACTATCTTAATTTTTAGTATTGCTTTTGGTATTTCTGTAGATGATACCATTCACTTTTTATCTAAGTACCGACAAGAACTTAAAATTCACAGATTAGGAATTAAAAAAGCAGCCATTTTAGCTCTTAGAGAAACCGGGGTGAGCATGATTTATACATCCACCATATTGTTTTTCGGTTTTGGAGTCTTTACTGTTTCGAGTTTTGGAGGTACAGTAGCTTTAGGAACTTTAGTAGCTCTTACTATATTATTTGCCATATTTGCCGATTTATTATTGTTGCCATCCTTTTTATTATCGTTGGATAAAGCATTAACCACTAAAGCCTTTAGAAAAGAGCCACTAATTAATGTGTTAGATGAAGAAGAAGATATTGATATTTCTAAACTGAAAGTAAAAAAGAAAAAAACTACTGAAGATACTCCCTAACCCCCTCTCTTTAAAGAGGGGGGGAAGTTGTCTAAAGATAACTTTGGGGTGAGTCAAAAAAAGAGTAAGAAATAACAAAAGCTCCAACGGAGCGAAATTTAAAAGCGTTGAGAGTAAGCTCATCGCAAAAAAATAGACACATGAAAGGAATAGTATTAGCCGGAGGTTCCGGAACTCGTCTCCATCCATTAACATTAGCTGTTAGTAAACAGTTAATGCCCATTTACGATAAACCTATGATTTACTACCCAATTTCTACATTAATGAGTGCGGGTATAAAGGAAATTCTTATCATCACTACTCCTCACGATAATTTAAGCTTTAAAACCTTATTAGGTGATGGCTCTCAGTTTGGCTGTAAGTTTGAATACGAAGTACAAGAAGTACCCAACGGTTTAGCTCAAGCCTTTGTAATTGGCGAAAAATTCATTGGAGATGATAGTGTCGCTTTAATTTTGGGAGATAATATTTTTTATGGAACAGGTTTAGAGGAATTGTTAATTCAACATACCAATCCAACGGGAGGAGTTGTTTTTGCCTACCATGTTTCTGATCCTCAACGTTATGGAGTAGTAGAGTTTGATAAAAACAACAAAGCCATTTCTATTGAAGAAAAACCATTAAAACCTAAATCGCACTTTGCTGTTCCTGGGTTGTATTTTTATGACAATCAAGTAGTAGAAATAGCCAAAACCTTAGAGCCAAGTGCCAGAGGCGAATATGAAATTACGGATATCAATAGAATATACTTAGAAAAAAACCAGTTAGAAGTTGGTATTTTAGACAGAGGTACTGCTTGGTTAGATACAGGAACGCACCAGTCTTTAATGCAAGCATCGCAGTTTGTTCAGGTTATTGAAGAACGTCAGGGATTGAAAATTGGCTGTTTAGAAGAAATTGCTTACCGAAAAGGCTTTATTACTAAAGAACAATTACTTAAATTAGCAGAACCATTGATTAAAAGTGGTTATGGTACTTACCTAATGGAAATTGTAAATGAGTAATAAAAAAACCATATTAGTTACTGGTGGAGCTGGTTTTATAGGAAGTTCTTTAGTTGAAGGATTGATTAAAGATGACAATAATTTTGTAGTGGTGGTTGATAATTTAAAAACAGGAGGTAAAAATAAACTGCCTAATGCTCCAAAAGGTAACCTTAAATTTATTCAGTGTGATGTGAATAATTTAGATGAAATACGCAGCGTATTTCATACTTTTTCATTCGATTATGTTTTTCATTATGCGGCTTTGGTTGGTGTTCAGCGAACTTTAGATAATCCTATAGAAGTTTTAAAAGATATTAATGGAATTGAGAATATTCTAAAATTATCAAAAAATACAGGTGTTAAAAAAGTAATTTATTCTTCTTCTTCTGAGGTGTATGGAGAACCTGTTGAATATCCTCAAAATGAAGAAACTACACCACTAAATTCACGCTTGCCTTATGCCATTGTGAAAAACGTTGGCGAGGCTTTTTTAAAATCGTACAAGCAAGAATATGATTTAGATTTTGTAATTTATAGGTTTTTTAATACTTACGGACCAAAGCAAAGTAAGGACTTTGTTATTTCTAAATTTATTAATGCAGCCCTTAATAATAACGATATTACTATTTACGGAGATGGCTCTCAAACCAGAACGTTCTGTTATGTACAAAATAATGTTGAAGCGACCATAAAAGCTGCTTTTAGTGATGAACATGTCAATCAAACCATTAATATTGGTAATGATATAGAAACTTCTATTTTAGACTTAGCTAAGCTGATTATTAAATTAACAGGTTCATCCTCAAAAATAGTGCATTTACCACCGCTAGAAGAAGGTGATATGACAAGAAGAAAACCTGACATTACTAAAATGAAGCAATTGTTAGGGAATAATAAAATATACACTTTGGAGGAAGGATTAACCCAAGTGCTTAAAAATACTTCATTTATTTTATAAGATAAAAGTAATGGATAAACTGACTAACTTCATTCATATTATTGAAGAAGCAATTAAAAAAAATGCTTTTAAGAAACAACCTCAATCGCTTTATGATCCTATAAATTATACACTTTCATTAGGTGGAAAAAGAATTCGTCCGGCATTACTTTTATTGGCAAATGATTTATTTAACGGTAAACCCGAAAAAGCTATCAATGCGGCATTAGCGATAGAAGTATTTCATAATTTTACCTTGGTTCATGATGATATTATGGACAATGCTCCAATAAGAAGAGGGAAGCCAACTGTTTTTAAAAAGTGGGATGTAAACACCGCCATTTTATCCGGAGATGTAATGTTGGTGGAAGCTTATCAGCTATTAGCTGCTTGTGAAGCTTCTGTATTGCCAGAACTTCTAAAACTGTTTAATAAAACCGCAGTAGAAGTTTGCGAAGGACAACAATATGATATGCTTTTTGAGAAAGCTGCTGACGTTACCATTGATGATTATTTGAAAATGATAGAACTGAAAACAGCAGTTTTGTTAGGGGCTAGCCTGAAAATGGGAGCAATTATAGCAGGAGCATCAAAAAGTGATGCTAAGCATTTTTATGAATTTGGTAAAAACATAGGCGTTGCTTTTCAGTTGATGGATGATATTTTAGATGTTTACGGAAACCCAGAAAAATTTGGCAAACAAGTAGGTGGAGATATTTTAGCCAATAAAAAAACATATTTGTTGCTAAAAACCATGGAATTAGCCAACGGAGCGTTAAGAAAAGAGCTAGAATTTTGTTTGAACTCTAAAACCTTATCTCCCGAAAATAAAATTACTCGAGTAAAATCCATCTACAATCAATTAAAGATTAAAGAAAAATCTATTGATGAGATGAACCACTTCTACAATACAGCTATTGCTCACTTAGATAGCATTGAAGCTCCAAAAGAGAAAAAAGCTATTTTTGAAAATTTCGCTAAAAAATTGATGCATAGAAAACAGTGATTGAAATAAAAGGATTATCTTGCATTCGTTTTAATCCGTTTATTATGAGAAAATTAATCAGTTATTTTATTCTAATTATTGCATTTATTGCTTGTTCGCAAGCAGATAAAGGCAATTATGAATCTTCTAATGCTCAATATGAGGCTGAAGTAGAAGAAATGTCACCAACTGAAAAAAATGGTTTTATATCTTCTTCGGCAGCTAAAGAAAGCAGCGATACCACTCGAAAGTTTATTCGTACTGCCGAAATGAAATTTAGGGTTAAAGATGCTTATAAAACATCCATGACCTTAGAAAATATAGCACTAAAATTTGAGGGATTTGTTACATATACCTATCTGGAAAGTGTTACTGACCGAACAGAAATTACTCCCATAAGTGCGGATTCATCATTAGAAACAATTTACTATACTGTAAAAAATGATATTACCATAAGAGTTCCTAATTACAATTTAGACACCACTTTACGAACCATAGCTCATTTTATTGACTACTTGGATTATAGAACCATTAAAGCTCAGGATGTATCGCTTGATTTATTAGCCAACCAAATGGCGGAAAAAAGAATTTCAAAGCATACGGAAAGGTTGACTGATGCCATAGATGGTAAAGGTAAAAAGTTGAAAGAAACAACTTATGCTGAGGAGAGTCTTTATAACAAAGAAGCAGAAAAGGAAAAGAGTATTTTATCGTCATTAAGTATTAAAGATAAAATTGAGTTTAGTACTATTTATTTGAATATCTATCAACGTCAGGCAATAAAAAGAACAGTTATTGAAAACCACAAAAACATTGATAAATATGAACCTGATTTGTTGGCACAGATTGGAGAATCATTAAAAACAGGTTGGTACGTTTTAAAAGTCATTATTATTGGCTTGGTAAAGATTTGGCCTTTATTTTTAATAGGAATAGTTATTTGGTTGGTGATTAAAAAGTTTGCGATTAGAAAGAAAGATAAATGACAACTATTTTCTTAAAACTTTCCTAAAGTACGAGCTAAGTTTTGTGTTGGCAAAGAGGGCGGTTACTTAGGTCGAGTAAACACAATCCTTTATAAAAATAGTATTTTTGATGTAGTAATTTTTTAAAACAAAATCACTAAGCCCTCTGCTAAAATAACAACGCTACAGCTTAGCGCTTAGGGTGAGATGTATTTGGTACAATTGAAAATGAAAGATACTTTTATTACTAAAAAATTAATTAAGCACTAAACCTACATACAAGTTATGAAAATACAAGTTATAGAAAGAATGAACAAAGTTATGAGGTATTTAACAATAAGTTTAAAACGCAATAGCATTATTGTGGTTAGTTTAATACTAATTCATTTTTTTATATTTAACAATGTTTGTATGTCACAAAATGTAAATATACCTGATGCTAATTTTAAAGCTGCATTACTTTCAGACCCTAATATTAATACAAATATGGACAATGAAATACAAGTTTCAGAAGCATCTGCATTAACTGGTACATTAAATGTATTTAATTCCGGTATTTTTGATTTAACAGGTATTGAGGCATTTAC
The DNA here is from genome assembly GCA_937901255.1 of uncultured Flavobacteriales bacterium. Classification (GTDB taxonomy): domain Bacteria; phylum Bacteroidota; class Bacteroidia; order Flavobacteriales_E; family Vicingaceae; genus BRH-c54. The sequence continues at coordinate 64,374 of CALCHN010000003.1, forward strand.
ATCTATTACAGGGTTAGATTGCTCACTTAATATTTTAAGTAGTTTAGATCTTTCAGCCAATACGGCACTTACTTATTTGGAATGTACCTCTAATCAATTAACCAGTTTAAATATTTCAGCAAATACAGGTCTTGTTACTTTGTTCTGTGGGTATAATCAATTAAGTACTTTAGATGTTTCAACTAATACAGCCCTTACTTCGTTGTATTGCATCCAAAATCAATTAACTACCTTAGATGTTTCAACCAACACTTCACTTACTTTTTTAGGTTGTGGTTATAATCAATTAAGTACTTTAAATGTTTTTAATAATACCAACCTCACAGAATTACAATGTCATAATAATCAACTTACTAATATAGATGTTTCTAATAATACAGGGTTAGCTAAATTGTTTTGCTATAGTAATCAGTTAGCTAATTTGAGTCTTTCGAATAATACATCTCTTGTAGAATTGTTTTGTGGAAGCAATCAATTAACTGGTTTAGATATTACAGCAAATATTTCACTTTCTTTTTTAAGTTGTTCAAATAATAATTTGAATAATTTAAATATTAAAAATGGAAACAATGTGAATTTTGTAGTCTTTACAGCAGTTAATAATTCTAATCTGAGTTGTATAGAGGTTGATGATGTGGCATTTATGAATAATAATTGGTCGAATGCAAAAGATTCAGGGGCAATATACAGTGAAAACTGTTCCGTTTCAATAGAAGAGGTGGAAAACTTCAATCATGTTTTAATTTATCCGAACCCAGTTTATGACGATAAGTTTACAGTACGTTTTGACCGACTGGTATTTGCTCAAATAACTATATATTCTGTTGAGGGGAAGCAATTATTAGTTAGCCAAGTTAAAAATACCAATGTATTTGAGTTGTCTATTTCAATGTTGCCTAAAGGATTGTACATGGTTGAAATAAAAAGCCATGATAAGAAATCAGTTAAAAAATTAATTAAGAATTAAAAATAATAAATTATGAAAAGACAACTTATAACAAGAATTTTATTAATCTCTCGTACGAGCTAAGTTTTGTGCTGGCAAAGAGGGGGAAATAAAAAAACAGATAAATAGTAACACTACCCCTTGTAAGAGCTAAGTTTTGTGTTGGCAAAGAGGGAGGTTACTTAGGTCAAAAAAATCAATCCACCAACCTTTTCAACTCTTCTTGAGCTTTTTCCCAATCATTTTCCGCAGTTTCTAATTCTTTTTTAAGTGCAGTAAATTCATCTACTAATTCCTGAGAATAAGTGGCTGGATCTAAAAGTTGCTCATTTATTTTTTTAATTTTCTCTTCCAATTTAGTAATTAAATCTTCTGATTTCTTAACTGCATTTTCTACTTTTCTAAGTTCTCTATCTTTATTTTTTCTTTCTTCGTAACTGAGTTTATTTTCAGAAGTAGTACTTTTTTGTTCGGCTACTTGCTTTTCTTTTCTTTCAAATTCTTTAATAGAATCCACTTTTTTAGATTTCAGGAATTCATAAACATCTCCTAAGAATTGTTTTACATTTCCGTTAGTAAATTCGTACATTTCGGTAACCAATCCATCCAGAAAATCCCTATCGTGAGAAATAACTATTAACGTTCCATCATAGCGTTTTAAAGCAGCTTTCAGAATTTCTTTAGATTTAATGTCTAAGTGGTTGGTAGGCTCATCGAGTACCAATAAGTTTACCGGTTCTAGCAATAATTTACACAACGCTACCCTTGCTCTTTCTCCACCGGAAAGTACTTTGATTTTTTTATCAGCATCTTCGCCACCAAACATAAAAGCACCTAATAAATTTCTTACTTGTTTTCTAATTTCTCCGTGAGCTACTTTATCTATAGTTTCAAAAACAGTCAACTCTTTATCTAATTCTTCAGCTTGGTTCTGAGCAAAATAAGCCAACTTAACTTGATGCCCTAGTTTTAACTCTCCTTGGTGTTCTAATTCACCAACAATAATTTTACTCATGGTGGTTTTACCTTCACCATTTTTACCTACTAAAGCTACTTTTTTACCTTTTTCAATAAAAAAGTTTACATCTTTAAAAACTTGTTTGTCGCCAAAGCTTTTAGCAATATTTATAGCTTCTACAACCACTTTTCCGGAGTGTGGAGCAGGAGGAAAATAAAAACGCATAGAAGTGGTATCTTCTTCTTCAATTTCTATTCGGTCTATTTTGTCGAGTTGCTTAACTCTACTCTGCACCTGAACAGCTTTGGAGGCTTTCGATCTAAATCTTTCAATAAATTTTTCGGTATCTTGTATTTGTTTTTGCTGATTGTTGTAAGCAGCAACTTGTTGTTCTCTACGTTCTTTTCTTAACTCTAAATACTTGGAATAATACGCTTTATAATCGTGTACTTTTCCTAAGGTAATTTCTATGGTTCGGTTAGTAACATTATCCAAAAAAGCTTTATCGTGAGATACCAAAACCACACCTCCCGGATAGGTTTTTAAGAAATCTTCTAACCATTGTATAGACTCAATATCTAAGTGGTTGGTAGGCTCATCGAGCAATAATACATCCGATTTAGTAAGTAAAATTTTAGCTAATTCAATACGCATTCTCCAACCACCACTAAATTCATCTGTAAGTCGGGTAAAATCTTTTGGAGTAAAACCCAATCCTTTTAAAATAGTTTCGCAATCGGCATCAATAGAAAAACCACCCAACACATTTAATCTTTCGTTGTAATCATTCAAATGATTTAACAAATCTAAATAACTGTCAGATTCATAATCCTCTCGAGTAGCTAATTGGTGATTAATTTCATCAATTTTAGCGTTGATATCATTCACTTCCTTAAAAACAGATTTGGTTTCATCAATAACGGTATTTCCGGAAATAAAATCCATATCCTGAGGCAAGTAGCCAACAGTAAAGCCTGCCGGGGTAGAAATAGTTCCACTATCGGGCTCTTGCTCACCTGCCATAATTTTTAACAAGGTGGATTTTCCAGCACCATTTTTTCCTACTAAACCAATTCTATCGGTTTTATTTACAATAAAAGAAATGCCATCAAATAGATAGCGTTCTCCAAAACTTACGGTTAAATCATTTACTCCTAACATGGGTGCGAAATTACAAATTTAATTGATGTGTAAATTTACAAATGTGAGGATGTGTAGATTTCTAATTTCTACTCTTTAAAAATCAACTCACCCCCAAGTTATCTGGTGATAACTTTTCCACCTCTCTTTAAAAAGAGTGGGTTAGGGGGAGAGTTCTAATTATCTCCATTCTTAAGTATTATTGCTATTATTCAACTTGTGTTTTCTTTTGTTTGAATGCAAAAGTGAATTTCGGATCTCTAATTTCTAGCCTCCAATCAGAAATATATGAGTAACTTTGTGGTGTTTAAAATCAGCAAAATGTTATCAAGTATTCTAGGGCTTAAATGTCCAAAGTGTAGAAAAGGAGATCTTTTTACACATAAAAACATGTACAGAGTTAAAGGTTTTTTTGATATGCCGAAAGAATGTCCGAATTGCGGACAAGATTTTGAGCCTGAAAGTGGTTTTTACTTTGGAGCCATGTATGTGAGTTATGGACTGACGGTAGCTTTGAGTGTTGCTGTTTTTGCCATAACTATAATTTTTGATATTTATTCTTTAGGCTTATTTTTATTGCTAAATGGCATTGCGTTGCTGGTTTTACTGCCTTATATTTTTAGAGTTTCTAGGTCTATTTGGATAAGCATTATTGTAAAATATGACCCTCCCAAACAAGATGATGAAAAAGCACAAGCATAAAATTGTTGTTGAAAAAACAGCGCATTATTATTCCTTAGGAAATATTTCTACAGCAAAAACGCTATGGTTTGTATTGCATGGTTATGGTTATAATGCCAATTATTTCATTCATAAATTTGATGTAATTGCTGATGAAGAAAACTTTGTTGTAGCTCCAGAGGGACTATCTAAGTTTTATACTTCTGGTTTAAGTGGAAGAGTTGGAGCAAGCTGGATGACCAAAGAAAATCGTGAAGATGAAATCCAAGACTACCTGAATTATTTGAACAGTTTGTATGAAACATTACTCAGCCAAATAGATTTAACCGAGGTTAAAGTAAATATTATCGGGTTTTCGCAAGGAGGAGCAACAGCAGCAAGGTGGGTAAGTGATAACAAAATTAATTGTGCTAATTTAATATTATGGGCAAGTGTTTTTCCTGATGATATGGAGTTTGAAATATTAAAAACACAAACCAACTCTTTTTTGTTGTATGGTGATGATGACGAATATGTAACACAAGAAAGAATTGATAAGCAAAAAGCTATTCTTGAAAAAGCGAATATCAATTGTAAATTAATTGAGTTTAAAGGCAAACACGATGTGCCTGCTGAAGTGCTCCAAGAGCAATGCAAACTGAATAATTGGTAGATAATAAAACTTCATTAACCACATAGGTGCTGTGTTAAAAAGTAAAAATAAAATCTAATTTGACTCACCCCTAAGTTATCTGGCGATAACTTTTTCCCCTCTCTTTAAAGAGAGGGGGTTAGGGGGAGAGTGGTTAAATAAACATTTTCTCAAACTATATTATTCAGCTTAAAAAAACAATTTTCTTTTATAAGGTTCTCCATTAATATACCTACTAGAACCAAGTAACTCTGTGGCTTCCATTACTATCATTAAAGCTTTTGGATCAGCAGAATGAACCATAGTTTTGAGGACATTAATTTTGCTGTTATCAACTACAATAAAAATTATGTTTTTATGGTTGGAGTTGTATAAGTCGTTGCCTTGCATTAATGTTCCTGTTATACCGAGTTCTTCTGTAATTTTTTGCTGTATTTTTTCTGGGTTATCTAGTGCAATATGTACAATTTTTTGATGTTTGCTTCCAGTAAGTAATAAGTTAATCAATTTAGCACTTACATAAATGCTTATCAAACTCCACAATGCCAATTCAATATCTTTAAAAACTACTCCAGCAGCTACAACCACAAGAGCATCGAGGATAAGAATAGCATCTCCGGTTTTAATATTGGCTTTTTCATTTAAAATTTTGGCAATAATAGTTCCTGCCCCGGCAGAAGATTCTCCTTTAAAAATTAATCCTAAACCAATACCAACAAAAACTCCCCCATAAAGTGACGATAATAAGGTGTTATCACTAAAAGCAGCAATAGCATATATTTCACCAAGTAAATCAACAAAAAGAGCAATTATAACAATAGTGATGATAGTTCTAATGGCAAATTTTTTCCCTAAATAATTTAGACTAAGTAACAAAAGAGGAATATTCACTAGCATTAAAATTACTCCCGTAGGCAATTCAAATAAATGATGAAGAATAATGGAAAGTCCGGCAATACCACCGGTTGCAATTTTATTTGGAATAAGAAATCCAACCATTCCTGTAGCTAAAAATATAGCTCCAACAATTATGAATAAATAATTTTTTAGTTCAGCTTTTAAGGAATCATCAGACATTGTAATTCATTTTTTTGTCGAGCAAAATAAGTAAATACAAAAAGATTAAAAGATGTTATTTGTCATATTAAAATTACTGAGGTTCTATCCAATCGCCATGTGATTTTATAAGCTCAATAAGTTCTTCAACAGCTTCTTTTTCAGGAATATTTCTTTTTACCACATTTTTTTCTTTGTATAGCGTTATTTTTCCTACTCCCGTACCAACATATCCATAGTCTGCATCAGCCATTTCACCAGGTCCATTAACAATACAACCCATAATTCCAATTTTTACGCCTTTAAGGTGAGAAGTCACTTTTCTAATTTTTGCTGTAGTTTCTTGTAAGTCAAAAAGTGTTCTTCCGCAACTAGGGCAAGAAATGTATTCTGTTTTAGAAATCCTTGTACGAGTTGCTTGTAAAATACCAAAAGCAAGACTGTTGAGTAAGCTATCACTGCCACAATTCTCCGCAGCAATAAAAATTCCATCACCCAGCCCGTCCACCAACAAAGCTCCCATGTCGGTAGCAGCATAAAGTTGAATTTGTTCTTCGGATAAGTTGCCATAAGCACGTCCGATAATTACAGGTACATCACAATTGTTTAAGATTAATTCATTAAATAATTTTCGTTGTTCAGCCATACCGTGCAGATGATAAGTATCTATCACTAATACAGCAGTTTTATCCTTGTTTATTTTAGTAATAAACGCATTATCAAGTTGGTCAAGTGTTGCATAAATAAAGTTCAGTTTTGCATGGGTTTCAACATTGTTGAGATAGTCTTTTGCATCTATAAAAGGAAATGTGTTGAACTTATCTTTTTGAGTAATCCATGTTTTATGAAGGTAAACCAAGCCTAATGTGCCTGGCACTTCAAAATCAATGGTCTTGTTGCCCAAAAAAACATAATCGCAAGCCATGTCGCTGATGTTCCATTTATCTAAAGGAACAGAATAATTATACCCTAAAGCAAAAAATGAAGCGGGTTTTATGTTTTCTTTCAAACTAAAATCAGCCATTATTCTTGGTACATTTGAACCTCCAATATTCAATACCTCGTTGGTTTTTCTTTTATTATATTCAAAAGGATTAATAGCATATTTTTCTATTGGAGCTATAGGTGTTTCTGTTGTTCTATTGCTGTATCTTTCTACCAAGGTTTTGGCAACAGGGATTTCATATTCAGGTTCTTCGGTAAGCGAAACACGAATGGTATCTCCTAGTCCGTCTTCTAAAAGAGTACCTATTCCTACTGCAGATTTTATTCTTCCGTCTTCACCATCACCAGCTTCGGTAACACCCAAATGCAAAGGGTAATTCATTCCTTCCTCCATCATTTTGTTTACCAATAATCGGTAAGCCTGAACAACCACTAATGTATTGCTAGCCTTCATGGATAGCACAATATTATGATAATCTAAATCTCTGCAAATGCGTAAAAATTCCATGGCAGATTCCACCATTCCAAGTGGGGTGTCACCATATCTGCTTAATATTCTGTCGGATAAAGAACCATGATTGGTTCCAATACGCATGGCAGTGCCGTATTCTTTACAAATTTTTACTAGGGGTTCAAAACTTTTTCTGATACGTTCTAATTCTTCATTGTAAGATTCATCTGTATAATCTAAGGTTTCAAACTTTTTTTTGTCGGCATAATTTCCCGGGTTTATTCTGACTTTCTCTACAATTTTTGCAGCGATTTCAGCGGCATTGGGTGTAAAATGAATATCAGCAACCAAAGGAGTTTCGTAGCCTCTTTTTCTCAATTCAGCTTTAATATTAGCAAGATTTTCAGCCTCTTTTTTGCTAGGAGCTGTTATTCTAACCAATTCGCAACCGGCATCTATCATTCTGATGGCTTGAGCAACAGTAGCTTCAGTATCCATAGTATCGGTAGTAGTCATCGATTGAATACGGATAGGGTTATCCCCCCCAATACCCACATTTCCAACCATTACCTCTCTGGTTTTAAATCTTTTACATGATATTAGGTCTGTGCAATAAATGTTGTTCATAATAATGAAAAGCTAAATTTTTAACAAAAGTAAGACTAAAAAACACGTCAATTCAAATCAAACTAAAGTTATGTAAAAAATCAAAAACACAAGAACTACCGTTTATAAACTAAAACCTACCGTTTATATATTAAAACCGACACAACCTATATTTCTAGTAGTAAAATTAGAGCGTTGCACGTAATATTACATTGCGAAATAAAAAACTTTAGTTATGAAAACTGCATCTAATATCTCAACCACTATCGGAAATACCAAAAAAAATAATATTTCTGAGCTATTAAAAACTTCTAAAAAATTAGAAATTATTAAATACATTATATTGTTATTTTTAATGATTTTAGGTTTGGGAATAATTTCCTTATCCGCTCGTAACGTACCTACATCAGGGGGCGTTAACAAAGGAGGAGGTAATGGGCCAGTAAGTTCAGCGAATTGCGCACCAGCCACATCAATAGCAACATTAGAGTTAAACAATGTAAGAGCGAGAGTAGAAGGCACAGGAGGGAGTATGTGGTTAGATAGAGCTAACACTTTAGCGATGTACAATATTCCCAAACAAAAGACGGCAGATGATCCTAGATATACTTCAATATTTGCTGGTTCGTTATGGATGGGGGGAAGAGATGTAAACGGGCAGTTAAAGATAGCATCGGTTGATTTTAGAAATCAAGGTAATGATTTTTGGCCAGGGCCGTTGAACACATCAACAGCAGAGATAGACCCAGCAACATGTCAAAAATTTGATGAACATTTTGGTATATCAAGGTCAATGGTAGATAGGTTTGTAGCGTGGTATCAAGCAGGGCAGGATGATATTATAAATGGGACCACCACCCAGATAGACAATTTTCCAGGGTATCAAATACCAGAGGTAATATTAAACTGGCCAGCCCACGGAGATCCAGGTTCGGGTCAAGATTGGCATTTAGCCCCTTTTTATGACAGAGATGGGGATGATTTTTACGATCCAAGTCAGGGAGACTATCCAAAATATGATTTAATAGGCGATATAGACTGTAGAACAACAAGAGATATCAGGTTATTTGGAGATACCACGATATGGTTTGTGTTTAATGATAAAGGAAACGTACACTCAGAATCAGGAGGACCATCAATAGGGATGGAGATAAGAGGTCAAGCGTTTGCCTTTGCTACTAATGATGAGGTAAACAATATGACTTTTTACAATTATGAAATGATAAACCGATCTACTTTTACTTTAACTGAGACCTTTTTTGGGCAGTGGGTGGATGCTGATTTGGGGTATAGTGATGATGATTATGTAGGTTGTGATGCAGAAAGAGGTTTGGGGTATTGTTATAATGGAGATGCTTTTGATGAAGACGGTAATAATACATTAGGATATGGAGCAACACCACCAGCGGTAGGCGTAGATTTTTTTGAAGGACCTTATATGGATAACGATGGGATAGACAACCCATTAACAGAAGTAGTACAAGATGCGATAGATTCATTAGGGATACCATATGGTGGGTTAGGATTAGGTTATGGAGATGGAGTAGTAGATAATGAGCGATATGGGATGCGTAAATTCATTTATTACAATAGAGGGTCGGGACAATTTCCAGGAGATGGAGACCCAGTAAACGCATTGCAACGATATAACTATTTAAAAGGGATATGGAGAGATGGAGCACAAATGGTATGGGGAGGAAATG
>CALCHN010000004.1 GCA_937901255.1 uncultured Flavobacteriales bacterium
GACATTTTTCTTTCTTCTCTGTCTAATGTTAATACTTGTGCTTCTACTTCTTGACCAACTTTAAAGAATTCTTGAGCTGGTTTTAAGTGGTTGCTCCAAGTAATTTCTGAAACGTGGATTAAACCTTCAACGCCTGGAATTACTTCAATGAAAGCACCGTAATCAGCAACAACAACAACTTTACCTTTAACAGTATCACCAACAGATAGGTTAGCATCTAACTTATCCCATGGGTGTTCGTGTAATTGTTTTACACCAAGAGCGATACGTTTTTTGTCATCATCAAAATCAAGGATAACAACATTTATTTTTTGATCTAGTTCAAGAATTTCTTCTGGGTGATTAATTCTTCCCCAAGATAGGTCAGTAATGTGGATTAATCCATCAACACCACCTAAATCAACGAATACACCGTAAGAAGTAATGTTTTTAACAATACCTTCTAATACTTGTCCTTTCTCTAATTTAGAAATAATTTGAACTTTTTGTTGTTCTAATTCAGCTTCAATTAATGCTTTGTGAGAAACTACAATGTTTTTAAATTCTTTGTTGATTTTAACCACTTTGAATTCCATGATTTTATCAACGTAAATATCGTAATCTCTAACTGGTTTAACATCAATTTGAGAACCTGGTAAAAATGCTTCGATACCAAATACATCAACGATAAGACCACCTTTAGTTCTGCATTTAACATAACCTTTAACGATTTCTTGAGATTCAAGCACTTCGTTAACTCTATCCCAAGCTTTAAGAGCTCTAGCTCTGCTATGAGAAAGAATAAGTTGACCGTTTTTGTCTTCTTGATTTACAACAAATACTTCTACTTTGTCGCCTTCTTTTAAATCAGGGTTGTATCTAAATTCAGAAATAGTGATAACACCTTCAGATTTAAAACCAATGTTTACAACAACATCTCTGTTGGTTTTAGCAACAATAGTACCTTCAATAACTTCTTCGTTTCCGATAGTTTTTAAAGTTTCATCATACAACGCTTCTAAATCTTCTCTTTCTTTTTTAGAGTAAGTTTCTTCGTATTTACCAATTCTGTCCCAATCGAAATCAGCCAAAGGCTTAACTTCTTCTTTTTTCTTAGCAACAGGAGCGGCTTTTTTTACTGTTTCTTTTGCAGGAGTTTCTGCTTTTTCTTCAGCTGCTTTTTCGGCTTTAGCTTCCGATTTTTCTTTAGTTTCAGCAGTTTTTTTAGTGGTAGTTTTTTTAGCTACTACTTTTTTTTCTTTGCCTTCATCGGCAGACTTTTTTTTATCAGTCATTTTATTTAATTTGTATCTCATTCTTCACAGCACCAATGAGAGAGGGTTTGTTTAAGACCATGTGCTGAAAATGGCCGTCCTTTTTTTAAGGAGGGCAAAAGTAGGTTTTATTCTTTATTTATCAAAATAATCTTTTTACTATTTTGTATAATGTAAAAGTTTGCGATAAGCTTTATTCATCGCCAAATAGGTATGGCTCTTTAGGGCTTAACTAATTCGAGGGATACGTTGTTAAAGTTAAGCAATGTTTCTATGTAATCTCTTTGTGGTAAAATTAACTATGGAAGAACATCATAAAAGCATAACCTGCTACATAACCAATTAAGGCTAACCAAGCGATGTTTTTTAAGTACCAAAAGAACGAAATTTTCTCCATACCCATAGCTACAACACCTGCTGCCGAACCGATAATTAACATACTTCCTCCTGTTCCTGCTGAATAAGCAATGAAATGCCAAACATGGTCGTCTATTGGGAAAACACTCATGTCGTACATACCCATACTTGCCGCAACTAACGGTACGTTATCTATTACTGCCGAGCCTGCTCCTAATAATAAAATGAATAATTCATTAGACATTACTTGTTGTACTTCTTGACCAAAACTGAAAATTAATCCTAATGATTCTAAAGCAGCAACCGTCATTAAAATACCTAAAAAGAATAGGATAGAAGGCATTTCAATTTTTGAAAGTGCTCTAAAAGTAGGGCTATTATGGTGTCCAGCATTTTCTCCATGTTGCATTTGGTTTAAACTGAATTTTTTGTTGGTAATAAATTCTGCTACTAACGCTACTATTGATAGAGAAAGCATCATCCCAACATAAGGAGGTAAATGGGTTACTGTTTTGAAGATGGGTACAAAAACAATTAAAGCCAAACCTAAATACAACATCAGTTTTCCTGTTTTTGTTGCTTCTTCGGTATCATCACCACTTTCAAAAGTTCCTTTAAATGCAGGTAAAAAGCTTCCTATTAATACAGGAATTAACATACATAATAATGAAGGAACAATTAAATATTCTACTAATTTTCCGGCAGTTACTTTTTTACCCATCCAAAGCATGGTAGTGGTAACATCTCCAATTGGAGACCATGCTCCGCCCGCATTAGCTGCTATAATAATAAACCCAGCATACCAAATTCTGTCTTTAGCATCTGGTAATAGTTTTCTTAAAATAGTGATTAAAACTATGGTAGCAGTGAGGTTGTCAATAATTGCTGATAGGGAAAATCCTAAAATGGCAATTATCCATAGTAAGGTTCTTTTTTTGTTAGTTTTAATAAAACCTTTTATTGTAGCAAAGCCATTAAAATGGTCGATAATTTCAACAATGGTCATAGCTCCAATCAAAAAGATTAGAATTTCACTAGTTTTTCCAAAATGATGGAGTAGTGTAGCTTCTAATAAATGGTGTTTTTCTTCGGGTAAGAAATCGGCAAACCCTTCAATTAATTTACTTGCGTGAGAATCGAACCAACCTGTAAAATCTTGTAATCCGAATGCAACACCTGTCCAAGCAAGTGCCATCATGGCAAGGGCAGGGACTAATTTGTCAATTTTTAAGCTATGTTCGAGCGTAATTGCTAAATAACCTAAAACGAAAACTACTACTATAAAAACTTCCATTGTTGTATATTTTTAGAAAAATTTGGAGACAAATCTACAATAATATTGTTTGCAAACAATAATTTTTAAACTAATTGTTTTAAGGCTAAACCAAAAGCAGTTTTTGCAATTTTAGTTTTAGATTTATTCTCAGCAGCAGTGTTTTCAATAGCCTTTCTTATTGTTTCTGAAGTATCTAAGAAAATAGCTTCGTCTTCCAATTGATCTAAATCGTTGCTCATTAAATAGGCAAAAACTCTTGCCATTCCGCAGTTGGCAATAAAATCTGGAATTATACTGATGTGATTATCTGCATAATCTGCAATGGAACCAAAAAATATTTCTGGGTCTGCAAAAGGAACATTAGCACCACAAGATACTACTTCCATTCCTTTGGCAATCATTCGTTCAACTTGGTTTTGGGTAATTAATCTGGATGCCGCACAGGGTAAAAATACTTCGGCATCTAAATCCCAAATTTTATCGTTTACCTCATCAAAAGAAAGCATGTTGGGGGCATTTAATTTATTGCCTAATTTAGTTAAGAATAACTCTTTAATTTCGGCTAATGAAAATCCTTCAGGCTTGATTAAACCACCAACACTATCAATAATTCCAACAATTTTAGCACCTTCTTGAGCTAAATAATAAGCTCCTGCTGAGCCTACATTTCCCCATCCTTGAACGATTACTCTTTTATCTTTTAAATTTCCTCCATAAATATTATAATAATGTTTTACAGATTCTGCCACACCATAACCGGTAATCATATCTGCAATTACATATTTTCTCTCCACACTTGGAGTGTATTTTGAGTCTTCAATAACTTTTAAAACACCTTGTCTTAACTGACCAATTCTGTTTATTTTTTGAGCTTCTCTTGGCTGAAAATGTCCATTAAAAACACCTTCTTGTGGGTGCCAAACACCACAATCTTCAGTAATTGGAATAACTTCATGAATTTCATCAACATTTAAATCTCCACCTGTTCCGTAGTAATGTTTTAGCAATGGGGTTATCGCAGCATACCATCTTCTTAAAACACCTTCTTTTCTTGGGTCGTTAGGATCGAAATTAATTCCCGATTTTGCTCCACCAATTGGAGGGCCGGCAACAGTAAATTTTACTTCCATGGTTTTGGCCAAAGAAGTAACTTCATGCTTGTCTAATCCTACTCTCATTCTTGTTCCACCACCAGCAGCACCGCCTCTTAGAGAATTGATTACTACCCAACCTTGTGCTTCGGTTTCAGCATCGTTCCATTCAAAAACTATTTCTGGTGTTTTAGATTCGAATTTGTTAAGTAACTCTTTCATTTGTTCGGCTTCTATTATTGTTGCACTCATAGTATTAGTATTTATATTTTTTTAATTTTATTATGTCTGTTTTTAAAATAGGCTGCTACAGCTGTTACTGCTACAATTATCATTAAATAGGTTAATGATGTTGGAAAAGGCATACTGTCTCCCGCAGCGTAAGAGTGTAAGCCTGATAAGTAATAATTTACCCCAAAATAAGTCATTATTACTACTCCAATTCCTAATACAGCAAGTAAATTAAATAAATATTTTCCATTTGCACCCGGGATAAGTCGTAAATGTAATAACATAGCGTAATACATTACAATTACCAACGCCCATGTTTCTTTAGGATCCCATCCCCAATATCTTCCCCAGCTTTCGTTTGCCCAAATTCCACCTAAGAAAGTTCCTATGGCAGCCATAAATACACCCACTATTAAGGTCATTTCTATGGTATAAGTAATTTGTTTAATGGTATTGTCAATTCTGTTTTTGTTGTTGTTATTTTTTAAGATCATCAACAATAAATTAAGGAAACCAAGCAACGCTCCTAAGGCTAAAAATCCGTAACTACCCGTCATTATAGCAACGTGAATCATTAACCAATACGATTTTAATACAGGAACTAAAGGTGTAATTTCCGGGTCGAGCCAATTAAGGTTAGCAACAAATAAAATGATAAATGCTAAAACGGCTGTTGATGCTAAAGACATTTTGTTGGCTTTGGAGAAAACAAATCCCGCTAATAGCGTTGCCCAAGCAATAAAAATCATAGACTCATAACCGTTACTCCAAGGAGCATGTCCGGAAATATACCAACGAGCAGCCAATCCGCCTGTATGGGCAATAAAATGTATAAGTAATATTATGCTCAACGCATTAATGGCTGTAGTTTTCCATTTTTTAGGATTAAAAATATCCATAAAAAGGAAGATAAGCATTAGGATGCCTATAATGGCATAATGCTTAAATAATAGGTTGAATATATTGATTTTGTTGTAAGCTACTTCTACATTTATTTTTGTATCACTCGGGTAAACTGAAGCTCCGAATTTCTTTTGGTAATCATCCAAGTATTTTAAGGTGCTATCGGCAATTTGCCAATCGTTTTCATCTAAAGATTGATGAATAGCGTTGAAATACAGTGGTAAAAACGATTTTACAAAAATAGAATCGTGGGTTTCAAATTTTTTGTAATCTAAAAAGCTATACCAAGTGTCGTTAGTGTCTTTGTGTTTAGGGAAAAGTCTTAATAAACTTCCCTCATAAACCATGTAGCAAATGTTAATTCTTTCATCAACTTTAATTACTTCGTCATCATATTTAGAGCGTTCACCCGGTTTTTTTCTGGTAGCTTCTTTTACTTGTTCGCTTAATACATAATTAAAATTTTGGTCGAAAAAATCAAAGAAAGTAGCATAGTTATTTTTTGCGTTCAACTCTTTTTGAAGTTGCTCTATGTTTCTGTTAATGTAAATCATAGGTTGCTCTTGCCAATGTCTCGGATTATAAAGCATTCCTAAAAGAACTTGTTCGGGAGTTTGTCCGTTAAGTTTGTCTTTACGAGCAACTTTTCTCAATACTTCAGAAGCCCAAGTGTTAATTGGTTTTAGTCTTCCATCAGGAGATTGAATGATGATTTTTCCAAATTTTTCGGCATGCGAAGCGTCCATTACAGTTTCTTCGCTATGTTGGTGATTGTCGTGGTTGTGCTGTGCTTTAAGTGCTGTACTTGGAACAGATAAAAATGCTGCAATTAATAATAGATTGGCAACTCGTTGTTTTTTCAGTTTGTCAATGTTTTTTCTTAAGGTTAAGAACCTTGATTTTTTACTGAATAAGGTTAAAATCATCCCTAAAAATAAAAAGAAGTAACCAATATAAGTAACCAATGTTCCCCAAAAATCGTGGTTTACGGAAAGTACTGTTCCTAACTCATCATTATCATAAGAAGATTGGAAAAAACGAAAGCCATCATAATCCAATACATTGTTCATGTAAATTCGTTGAGTATGTTCAAAACCTTCATTACGCTCATCATAAAGCGTTACGTTACTTTCGTAAGAAGAAGGACTGTTAGAGCCAGGGTATCTTTCTAAAGTAAAATCGTTTAGTTTAATTTTAAAAGGTGTGTAAAAATGCTTGGAACCATAAGCAAGTGAAAAGTTTAAATCGTTTAACTGGAAAATAGTTTTTGGAGAAACATAACCTCTGCCGCCAAAGAGAGTAACTTCTCTATAATCATCGCCACAAATTACATCAACAACCAAAGCATCTTCACCATTTTTATTGTTTTTGTCGGCACTAATTTTTTCAATTTTACTATTTTGATGTGTTTCTTTAAACACTAACTGTACATTGTTTATAGTATATAATTTTCGTTGAGTGAAAAAGTGTGTTTCATTAGCATCTAACATTCCTGTAGTTTGGTCGTCCATGCTTAAGTAGGTAATGTCGTAAGGAGATTTAATGGTTATTCCGCTATCGGTATCATTAATCTGAATGGTTTCCTCAAATTTATTATGATTGTAGGAAACAGGTATTCCACCAAAATAAGCAATTTTACCGTCTTCAACATATTGCGAAACTCTTCCGCTCTGTCCTGTGGTAACTATCTCCAAAATGGTTTTGCCATTTTCGGTAGGAATAACCGTATCAATAGAGTTAGGAATATAGTCTTTATATTTTACTTCAATTTCTTTGCCTTCAAAAGTGAAGCTGTGCGAAAACTTTTCATTGTATCTAGGATTTAAGAAAAGCAACTTATCAAAAGTATATTGCATTTTTTCATCATCCACCTTAAATTGAAAATAAGTATCTGCCGAAACTATTTTGTCGTTCATTTCACCTTCTCTAATGTGCATAGTTCCTTCATAACTAATGTAGCGAGTAATTCCAGCACCAATAATTACAATAACAAAAGCCAAGTGGAACATTAGAATGGCTAGTTTTTCTTTTCTGAAAAGTTTGTATTTAAATATGTTGCCAGAGAAGTTTATTGCCATTAAAACCATTAAAACTTCAAACCATTTGGTATTAAAAATAATGGCTTTTGATGCTGGAGTGCCGTAATCATTTTCTATGAAAGTAGCTAACCCAATAGCAAAAGCAAAAATTATTAAAAGAACAGCGGTAAGTTTTGTTGAGAAAAGTATATTTTTTATTTGTTCAAACATGTTAATTTTTTAGTGTATTTTAGGTAAAGATATTCTTTAAAAATACAGGTTAAATAATGCCCCAAAATTAGTTAATTTTACTTGCTGAAAAGTTAAATCGCATCTTAAAAAAAAGGAAATATTGAAACCAATTAAAAGAATTAGCATAATAGGTTCGGGAAATGTGGCTACGTCTGTTTCTAAAGCAATTGTAAACAAGGGTTTTACGTTGGTTCAGGTGGTTGGCAGAAAAATAGAAAATCTACAAGAATTACTTGAAAAATTAAATACTAATCAGTCTGTAGAAGCGATAACAGATTGGAGTACTTTAAATAAAGAAGTAGATTGTTTTATTGTTTGCGTTAATGATGATGCCATAGCAAGTGTTTTAGAGGATTTTCCTTTTAAAGATAAATTGGTTGTCCATACTTCTGGAAGTGTAGGGTTAAGTGTTTTTAATGGATTTGAAAAGTATGGTGTTTTTTATCCTTTACAGACTTTTTCTAAAGAAAATCCTATAGCTTTTGATGAGGTGCCTTTATGTATTGAAGGAAATTCAAAAGAAGTTGTTGATGGATTGGTTGAGTTGGGAAAAACATTGTCGAATAAAGTAGTGGAACTTACTTCGCAGCAACGAGAGGTGTTGCATTTGGCAGCCGTTTTTGCGTGTAATTTTTCTAATTATATGTATCAGGTTGCTGATGAACTAACGACAAAAAACAAGATAGATTTTTCCATTTTATTGCCGTTGATAAACGAAACGGCCAATAAAATTAAGAAGCAAACTCCTAAAGCAGCTCAAACTGGTCCGGCAAAACGTAACGACCAAAAAACAATAGCCAAACATTTAACGATGTTGGAAGATAACCCAAATAAAGAGTTGTATCAGTTAATTACAAAGTTGATACAGAAATGAAGGTTGTATTGAAAGCTTATACGATTATTAGTGTTCATCTCTTTTGTACGTCATTCCTGCGAATGCAGGAATCTTTTTAGTAATGAACGTGTTACAAATGTATCTGAGGAAAGGGAGATTCCCGATAATTTTTGCGTTACACTTAAAAATTTCGAGAATGACGTTTAATGATTAGTTTACTTACTATAATTATACTTATCATGAAAAGCTTCCCAATTGAAAACGAAATTGGCGGTAGCTTCATCCAATCTTTTTAATAACATCGGATTTGGGCTTTTCATGTTTTTAAAATAGTCATCTTGGAAATCGTACAAATTGTATTTGCCGAAAATAGCTTTAGAAATAGCGTAAACTTTGTTTTTAGAAGGAAAGTTTATTTTAGTTAAATAGTTTTGATAAGAATTGATGGCTTCAGTAAAGTCTTCAACGCTTACATCAAAAATTTCGCTGGTTTTTTCTAAAATTATGGCTTTTAGGCTGTCGCTTTCATAAGCATCAAAGTAATCATCAATTAAATCTAAGTTGACTGCAAAAACAATTAGTGTGAACTGATCATCATTAGCAACGGATAGTTGAGGAGATTTTACAAATTCGGGAGCATCGTTTAAAATGCCAACAATTTCAGGGAATCCACTATCTATTGTGTTGAGAATCGAATTAATAAATATGTTGGCAGCAACATCTTCTTTAATTTTTTTCTTTTTGAATAGTGTGAACATAACTGTTGTTTAATTAATTAACACAAAACTAAAAGATGTTTAAGGTGTATTTAATGTTAAGCAAATGTGTTTTTCAACAAAGTTATTCACAAAAAGAGCAAAATTGTTAATAACGTTTTCTTTACGTCATTCCTGTGGAGAGCAACGAAAACAGGAATCTATATCATGGTAAACGAAAGAGAGATTCCTGATAATTTTCTTCGTTCCTTTGAAAATTTCAGGAATGACGTTGTAGGTAGGCAGGAATCTTTGAATCATCAATTATTATAAGTGCGATTGGGTAAGTAGTATTCCAAGCAAATGCTTGAAATAGATGTTTTTTATTTTTCTATGCTTGGAGGAGGAGGGGTTAATAACGTTTTCTCTTACCGTCACTCCAATTTTTTTACGTCATTCCTGTGGAGAGCAACGAAAACAGGAATCTATATCATGGTAAACGAAAGAGAGATTCCTGATAATTTTCTTCGTTCCTTTGAAAATTTCAGGAATGACGTTGTAGGTAGGCAGGAATCTTTGAATCATCAATTATTATAAGTGCGATTGGGTAAGTAGTATTCCAAGCAAATGCTTGAAATAGATGTTTTTTATTTTTCTATGCTTGGAGGAGGAGGGGGGAGAGTATCAGAATCAATATTAAAGTTCTCATTTTTGAATTTGTTTTGGGTATTATCATAAAACAAAAATGCTGTTTTTTTATTTTTCTTCTATCGTTATTAATTTATCGGAGTTGAACATTGCTGCTGGAGAAATCACTTTTTCGTCCAATGGTATATTATCTCCATATCTTTCTTTCATTTTTGTTTGGACAATTTCATTTGTCAAGTCAAAATCGGAAAGCTGTTCGAGTTGTCCAATTTCTATATCAGTTGCTTGTTTATATATTTTCCAAACGAGCTCAGAACAATAGATTTTATCATCTGACCATTCAAAGTAAATATCATAAGGTTTTCCATTAAATTGTTCGCCTACCTCTTTCATTTTAGTCAGAACAGAGTTTGTTAAGACTTGGTCAGCATTTTTAAGTCGCTTGATTACGTAATGTCCGTTTTCACCACGGGTTATCCAATTCTTTAGTGGTGTCAATTTTACGGGTTGAACCGCTTCGTAAACGAAAAAGTGTCCTTCATCTTCGTAAATAATCCCCATATGACTGTATTTTGAATTGGTAGCCAATTGAATTGCCTTACTTTGACTTGATTTTGAAGTTTGAAAGATAATATCTCCATTTTCGAGGTGTTTTGAAAAAGGTTCATCGTAAGCTCCAATAGCTTCTCCATGGGATCTAAAGTATATATAGAATCCAAATGCCATAAAACCAATATAAAGAGCTATTGATATTCCTAGAATCCAAATAATAATTTTTATAATCTTCGGCATATTCTCTTATTTGTGAAGTAATTTATATTTGAATATGATAAAACCTATTCTCCCCAAACATACAAAAAAATCCCGACTTACAACTGTTTGTAAGTCGGGATGTTAAATTGTGTTAGCAATTATATAATAAAATAAAACTAGCTTACCTTAGCTAAACATTGTTTGATAACTTGGTAAGTACGTTCAGCGTTGTTGTCTAATCCTATAGAAACTCGTACTAACCCTTCTGTTAAGCCTATTTGGTTTCTTTCTTCTTCAGGAATTTCTGATGAAGTGCTTCCGCCCGGAGCACTAAATAAGGTTTTGTATGAGCCTAAACTTACTGCCAAATAGCCCACATTGTTGTTCTGCATTTCTTCCATTAAAATATTGGCTTTTTCTTTGGTTTTCATGTCTATTACAAACAGACCTCCAAAGCCAAATTCTTCATTGTACATGGTTTTCATTAACTCATGTTGCGGATGATTGCTTAATCCTGGGTAAGTTATTTTAAACCCATCTTTATCTAATTTAGTGGCAATGTGCAAAGCGTTAGTACTGTGTTGTTTCATTCTAATGTGTAGCGTTCTTAAGTTTTTAAGAATACTTGCCGCACGGAAACTGTCTAAAACAGGACCTAATAACATGCTTGCTCCGTTGTTTACATCAGAAAGCGAATCAATAAACTCTTTAGTTCCACAAATACATCCGGCAACACAATCGCTCATTCCATTAATGAATTTAGTCATACTGTGTACAACTATGTCGGCTCCCATTTCGGCAGGAGAGAATATCATTGGCGAAAAAGTATTATCCACTACTAATTTGCAGTTATGCTCTTTAGCCAATTTGGAAAGTGCAGCTACATTAGAGATTTCTAACATAGGGTTGCTCATGGTTTCGCAGTAAATTATTTTGGTGTTGGGAGTAATGGCTTTTTTAACCAGCTCAATATTGGTGGTATCAACAAAGTTGGTTTTAATGTTGAATTTTGGTAAAAAGTTTTTGAAGAAAGCATACGTTCCTCCGTATATGGTTCTGCTAGAAACGATTTCATCGCCTGCATTGCAAAGTTGTAAAATTACATTGGTAATAGCTGCCATTCCCGAACCTGTAACAGAAGCACTTTCTGTTCCTTCTAGTTGAGCTAAGGCTTGAGAAAGGTATTTGTTCATTGGATTCCAGTGTCTGGAATATAAATAACATCCTTCAATTTCGTGTTCAAAAATTTCTTCCATCTTACCTGCTTGTAAAAAAGTGTAGGTAGAAGAATCTGTAATAGAAGGATTTACTCCTCCAAATTCTCCAAAATATTGTAAATCTTGAATATTATCTGCCGGTTGTAATTTTTTGCTCATAGTTTTAAAATTTTATTTGGCAAAAGTAACAATTTTAGGCTGTTTTATTTGGCATAACTCACAAAATATAATTTTGAATTTTAGTAAATCAGCATTTGAAAGCGTATTTTATTTGTTGGTGGTTTTCGGGGAGGAGTTTTGTTGCTTGTTAGTCAGTGAAATATAAAAAAATATCTAACCACATCGGTACATAGTTTTTGATGTAGTATCTATAATAAAGATAGATTCTTCACATCGTTTTGTTATCATTCACCTCAGGTGAATAAACAAAACATCGTTCAGAATGATATTTCTAGACTTTAGTAGTCAGTTCGTTAGTGTCATTCTGAACGATGTTTTTACAGAAAACTTGTTTTTCGTGTAAAACGAAGTGATGAATCTTTTTTCTGTTATATAAAGTCACATTATTTTACCCTAAAAACGGATACCTGTAATCCTTAGCCGGAACAAAAGTTTCTTTAATTGTTCTTGGGCTAGTCCATCTAATAAGGTTAAGGTAAGAACCTGCTTTATCGTTTGTCCCTGAAGCTCTTGCCCCGCCAAAAGGTTGTTGTCCTACAACAGCACCAGTTGGTTTGTCGTTAATATAGAAGTTTCCTGCAGCATTTTCCAATATTTTAGTAGCGATATTAATAGCTGGTCTTTCTTTAGCGAAAATAGCTCCTGTTAAGGCGTACTCAGAAGTAGCATCTAACAATTGTAAAGCTTCTTCGTATTCGTTAGCATCATATACATAAATGGTCATAAATGGACCAAAAATTTCTTCGCACATGGTTCTGAAATGTGGATTAGTAGTAAGTACAACAGTTGGCTCTACAAAGTAACCTACAGTTTTGTCGTATTTCCCACCACAAATAATTTCAGCATCATCTTTGGTTTTAGTATATTCAATAAAAGAAGCAATTTTGTCAAAACTTTTTTCATCAATTACAGCATTAATAAAATTGCCAAAATCTTCTGGAGAACCCATTTTGAAAGAAGCTAAATCCTCTTTTACATACTTTATTACTTCATCAGCAATGTTAGAAGGTATATAAGCTCTAGAGGCAGCAGAACATTTTTGTCCTTGGAATTCAAAAGCACCTCTTGAGATAGCTGTTGCTACTTCTTTAGCATCGGCAGATTTATGAGCAATAATAAAATCTTTTCCTCCTGTTTCACCAACAATTCTTGGATAAGATTTATAAAGATCTATGTTATTACCAATGGTTTTCCATAAGTTTTTGAAAACTCCTGTAGAACCTGTAAAGTGTAATCCTGAAAAATCTGGATGTTTAAATACAGCTTCTCCAAACTCTGGTCCGCTAGCATAAACAATATTAATAACACCATCAGGCAAACCAGCCTCTTTAAACAATTCCATAATTACGTGTGCAGAATAAATTTGTGTGTTGGCAGGTTTCCAAACTACTACATTTCCCATTAGTGCAGGAGCAGCACATAAATTAGCACAAATAGAAGTAAAGTTAAAAGGAGTAATGGCTAATACAAAACCTTCTAGCGGACGGTATTCCATTCTGTTCCATACGCCCGGAAGTGATTCAGGTTGTTCTTTATAGATATCAATCATATATTGAACATTGAACTTGAAAAAATCTATCATTTCGCAAGCAGCATCAATTTCTGCCTGAAAAGCATTTTTACTTTGACAAAGCATAGTAGCGGCATTCATTCTAGCTCTGTATGGTCCGGCTAATAAATCAGCAGCTTTTAAGAAAATAGCTGCTCTATCTTGCCAAGGTGTATTTGCCCATGTTTTTCTTGCTTCTAATGCAGCTTCAATAGCTTGGTGAACATACTGTGTGTTTCCTTTGTGGTAAAATCCTAGTTCGTGTTTGTGGTCGTGTGGAGGATGTATGCTTACTTTAGCGTCAGAAGTAACAGCTTTACCACCAATTACCATCGGAATTTCAATTTTTTTGCTTTTTAATTCTTTGTAAGCGGCTAACAATTCTTCTTTTTCTTTAGAGCCTGGAGCATATCCTTTTACAGGTTCGTTTGTTGCTATTGGTACATTAAAATATGCATTTGCCATAGTATTTTATTTTTATGAGTTTATAAATTTTTTCGCTGATCAAAATTACCAACTCTAATAGAGTTTGCCAACAAAATTGCTTACTAATCTAATTAGAGAATGTCATCACTATCATTTTGAAATTTAAAACCAAGTCGTTTACCAGTTTTAAGTTTAATAATAGAGGTAACTTCGTTTATTTCTTGAACACTTACCGTGCTCATTGCTTCATATCTTGGGGTTAATAAATCAAACTCCATAGAATATAAAATAGAAGATTCAATAATGTTTTTTATTTTTTTAGTGGTGATGGTTTCATTAACAAAATCGTTATAAAGAAATCCCAACTGTCTTTTGCCTTCTACAAAATAATGTTCATCTTTATTAACGAAACAACGAGCTACCAAGTAGCCAATATCATCCACTCTGTTGTATTTAAAAGAATCTGCTAAAAAGTTATAGATATTAATCATTCCGCAGTAGGTTCTCATTCTGTCTTCTTTAACATAAGAAGAGTTCCAAATGTTGTGAGATTTATCAAAGTCAAAAACATTGGTGTGCATAAAAAACACCAGCACATCTCCTCCAAATTTTATCTGAAATTCAAAATCTGATTTGTCAATAAATTCAAAAGTAACATCCTTATCAACATCGCACATTTCGCTTCCTAACTCGCCAATAAGCTTGTTAGCTTCCACTTTAAACTCCTGAAAAATAGCGTAGGTTTTTTTATAAACTTGTTGCTTTAAACAAGCTTTTTCTTTTAGAGTGTCTAAAATAAGTTCGTGTGCAGTTGGTTTTTTCATTTGGTTAAAAGTTAATGGTTAATGGTTAAATGTTTGAAATTTGAGGTTAGTTTAAAAGTTAATAAGTTTAGTTTGTCCCATCTTAACCTTCCCAAAGGGAACGGATTCCCCTCCTTAATTTTTAGTAAGCTTTAGCAAAAACTACTCGTTGGGTAGATGGTTTACCTGTTAGAATACATTTACCTTCTTCTTGTCTATTATTTAAAGGAATACATCTAATAGTAGCTTTGGTTTGTTGTTTAATTTCTTCTTCAGTTTCTGGAGTACCATCCCAATGTGCGAAAACAAAACCACCTTTTTCAATAAGTTGGTTAAATTCGTCCCAGCTGTCAGCTTTGTTGGTCATTTCTTCTCTGTAATCTATTGCTTTCTGGTATAAATTATTTTGAATTTTTTCTAATAGATTTTCTACTTTGTGAGCTAAGTCTTTTTGCTGTAATGTTTCTTTTTCTTTAGTATCTCTTCTAGCAACTTCTACCGTTCCGTTTTCTAAATCTCTTGGTCCAATAGCAATTCTAACAGGAACACCTTTAAACTCGTATTCGGCAAATTTCCAACCTGGTTTGTGTGTATCTCTGTCATCGTATTTTACACGAATATTTTTTTCTTCTAGTTCTTTTTTAAGTTGTAAGGCTCTTTCAGAAATCTGATTGAGTTGTTCTTCGCCTTTATAAATGGGAACAATAACTACATGGATAGGAGCAATTTTAGGAGGTAATACCAATCCTTCATCATCAGAATGCGTCATAATTAAAGCTCCCATTAATCTGGTAGAAACTCCCCAAGAGGTAGCCCAAACATATTCTTGTTTACCTTCTTTAGAAGTGAATTTAACATCGAAAGCTTTGGCAAAATTTTGACCTAAAAAGTGAGAAGTTCCTGCTTGTAAGGCTTTGCCATCTTGCATTAATGCTTCAATACAATAAGTTTCTTCAGCTCCAGCAAACCTTTCATTTGGCGTTTTTAAGCCTTTTAAAACCGGAATAGCCATCCATTCTTCAGCGAAAGTAGCGTAAACTTCTAGCATTTTTTCAGCTTCTTCAATGGCTTCGTCTTTGGTGGCATGTGCGGTATGTCCTTCTTGCCATAAAAATTCGGCAGTTCTTAAAAATAAACGCGTTCTCATTTCCCAACGTACCACATTTGCCCATTGGTTAATTAATAATGGTAAATCTCTGTAAGATTGAATCCAACCTTTATAAGTGTTCCAAATAATAGCTTCGGAAGTTGGTCTAACAATTAGTTCTTCATCTAATTTTGCATTAGGGTCAACAATTAATTTTGATGGATTTTCAGGGTCAGTTTTTAATCTGTAATGAGTAACAACAGCACATTCTTTGGCAAAACCTTCAGCATTTTTCTCTTCGGCTTCAAACAAACTTTTTGGTACAAACAATGGGAAATAGGCATTTTCATGACCAGTTTCTTTAAACATTTTGTCTAATTGAGCTTGAATTTTCTCCCAGATAGCATAACCATAAGGTTTAATAACCATACAACCTCTTACAGCAGAGTGTTCTGCTAAATCTGCTTTAACAACTATTTCGTTGTACCATTGAGAATAATCTTCTTTTCGAGTAGTAAAATCTTTTGCCATTTATTTTAGGTATATTTTTTGATAGTGTGCGAACTAATTAATTACTTTTATAAGTGTCAAAATTAGTTTAAAAATTATTAAAACAACCATGAAAACGACTCATCTTTTAATCCTTTTACTAAGTATCTTTTTAATTTCTACTTCTGCCTTTGCTCAAGATGATTTTTATACTGAAAAGCAAAGTGAAAAAACAGTTTTTCAAGCCAATGATTCAGATACGTTAGAGGTATCAATTTTTGATGAAGAAAATTATATGTCTGAAGAAGATTATTATGAAACTTATTATAATGATGAATATAATAGTGATGAGGTTTACTCTTCTGAAAATGAAAGGGTAATAGAGGAGGAGCAACGGAAAGCAAGAAACAGAAGAATAGCTGGAGAAATTGTTGGAGAAATTATTTACAATGTTGTTTTCAGTATAGCTGTAATATTAACATGGTAGAATTGATAATTGGCACAGAGTTTGCTTTTTCGTAGGTGTTAACATTTCATTAACATTTTTTTGAAAAAGTAAAGAATATTAAAATATACAGATATGAAAGCACTAAGAACCATAGCCTTAATAACATTAGCCACCTTTTTAGGGACTAGTGTTTATGCACAAGATGATTTTTATCCCTCATCGAAGAAAAAATCTAAAAAAAGTGATGAAGCTAATTTTCTTGAGCAAGAGCAAGAGACATTAAATGATGCAGATTACTCAACTGCTACAGATTATTATTACGATCAAAGAGAAAGAGAGATACAAGAAGAATATAATCGCCAAATGGGAATTACTGATTCTACTACTTATTATGAAGATGAGAATGGTAATGTAAGAATCACCAATAATTATTATAATGGTGATAATTATGATTTCGACAACGAGTATTATGATTATGAATACACCTCAAGAATTAGAAGGTTCCACAGGCCAGCAGGTAGATATGGGTATTATGATGATTATTATACTAATTATTACTATTATAACTACGACCCTTATTACTATGGGACAAGTATTTACGTGAGTTATGGCTGGTGGTACCCTAGTCCGTGGAGATGGAATGTAGGTTGGGGCTGGGGTGGCGGTTACTATGGTGGCGGCTGGGGCTGGAATTATGGCTGGGGCTACGGTTGGGGTAGTCCGTGGCACTGGGGATATGGTGGTGGCTGGTATGGTTCTTCCTACTGGTCAGGTTATAATCACGGTTACATGAATGGCTATTATGATGGATTATACGCTTCTGGAAATTACTATAACAGTTATGATAGAAATAGCCATTATTATGGAAAAAGAGGTAGTACAGGAGGCTCTGATGGTTACGGAGGGACAAGAGCTACAACTGTTAACACAAGTGGTAAGTCCTTAACTTTTGGAGAAAAATATGAACAAGCTGTTAAGAGTAACCCTGGTTTAAATACTGTACCTAAAAGTGGAATTAGTAATACTCCAAAGAGCAATGCTAATACTCCTACTAAAGGGAATGTAAATACTCCGGTGAAGCAAAATACTTACGGAACAGCTCCAAAAACTAATCCTAAACCTACTGGAACTAATCCGAAGCCTTATACTTCGCCAACCAAAACTTATGGAGGAAATACTCCTAAACCTAGTATGACCCCTACAAAAACGCAAGAGCCATATAATAAGCCTTATACAGCTCCAACTAAGCCGCAAACTTCGCCCAAGCCATATACGCCTCCAACAAGGATTAATACAGCTCCAACAAAGACTAATACACCAAAGTCGTATCCGAAGCCTAGCTATACTCCTCAGCCTAAAAGTAATAACAGACCGAGTTATAGCAAGCCTTCACCAAAACAAAACTATAACCCACCAAAGTCTAATTCTAGACCTAGTTATTCGCCACCATCAAGAAGTGGAGGTAGTTACAATAGTGGAGGAGGTTCTAGAAGTGGAGGTTCTTTTGGAGGAAGTAGAAAATCACCTCGTTAATTAAATAGTTAATTGAATTTAAATAAACAAATTATGTTAGTTTCTAAATATAAATTAGTTCAAATAGCATTAATTGGAGGGTTGTTCTTTGGTAATGCTATTGACGGTAAAGCTCAAAATGAATTTGATGTACTGCGTTATTCTAATATAGAACATTATGGAGATGCACGATTTAATGCAATGGGAGGTTCTTTTGGAGCTTTGGGAGCAAATATGTCTTCGTTAAGTATAAACCCTGGAGGTTTAGGAGTTTATAAAAGTTCTGATTTTTCTTTCACTCCTTCATTTCATTATAATTATTCAGAAAGTGTAGCCGATAATACCTTGGCAACTGATGGAAAATTAAACTTTCACTTTAGTAACATTGGTATTGTTGGTGCTTTTGAAGCCAGTAATGGTTGGAGGTCCTTTAACATGAGTGTTGGCTATAACAGATTGGCAAATTACAACAGAAGTGTAACGATTAATAGTACTACAGATAATTCCTTTCTATCAACTTATACAGATGAACTAAATAGCTATGATTTTTCTCAAGGTGGAGATATTGCAGAAATGTTTCCTTTTACCGCTAACTTGGGGTACCAAACTTATTTGGTAAATCCAATGGCAGCCGATTCATCTAAGTTTGATCATGTTTTTAAAGATTCTAAAAATATAAAACAACAAACTAATATTGAAACTAAAGGAGGTTCCGGAGAGACTTATTTTGCAATGGGTGGAAATTATGGAGATAAATTATTTATTGGTGCTTTAATAGGTGTTCCTTCTGTAAGGTATGAATACAATAGATTTTACCGAGAGACCTCTGAAGAAGGTGATACCTTAACTGACTTTACTGCTTTTTCGGTGAATGAAAACATCAGAACATCTGGAGCAGGGGTTAATTTTAAATTAGGAATGATTTATAGCTTTTCAGATTGGTTTAGATTTGGTTTAGCTTTTCATACACCAACCGTTTATGGCTTGTCTGATAGTTGGGAAACAACTGTTGTTTCAGAAAATAAAAATGGAGAAAAGCTTACAGAAAAATCTCCCTACGGTACTTTTGATTATGTTGTAACAACTCCTTATCGTTTTATTACAAGTGGTGCATTTGTTTTCAGTCAGTATGGAGTGTTGAATGTAGATTATGAATACGTAGATTATTCTACAGCAAGAATAAAACAAGATAATTCCTTTGGTGTTGGAGCAGATTTTTCTTTAGAAAACCAAGCGATTAGAAGCAATTTTGAAAGTACACATAACATTAGAGTAGGTACAGAGTGGAGATTAGATCCATTTAGATTTAGAGCCGGATATCGTTTCCAAGGAAATCCTTTAGATAGTAAGTTTAATGCCGATTATGGTTCTAACTTATATTCTGCAGGTATTGGTATAAAACAAGAAGAATATTATTTTGACGTAGCGTATGCTATCAGAAAATATAATTCAGTAACTTCAATTATCGCTCAGCATGGTGATTATGCAAATGTTGATTTAACTGATCATTACTTGTCATTTACATTAGGATTTAGATTTTAAATAGTCTCTTAGCAAGAAAACTCCCAAATACTTCGTTATTCTCATTTTTGATTCAGTTATTTACCTTAGTAAACTCCTTGGAATCAAAAATTTCGAAAGCCTTGTCTTTGGAAGTTTCTTATCAAAGACTTCAAAATTGGTAGTTTTCTTGTAGGAATTAAATAAAATATTAAACATAAATAATATCTCGCAAAGACGCAAAAGTTTTCAATTCAAGTAATTCCATTATTTTATCAATAAAAAGCTCTAAGTATTTTAATGCTTGGAGCTTTTTGTTTTTATAAAGTATTAGGGTGGTTGAAAAGTGGTTGATAAATCATCTGTTTAAGATGAATTTATTAGCAGTAAATAGTGAAGTCGTATTGCTACTTTTCTTACATTTGCATCCCTTTTATATTCACTTAATTCATTAATTATTTATGGCAGCAAATAAATTTTCAGACAGACATATCGGTCCTCGTGAGGAAGATAAAAAATCAATGTTGTCTTCAATTGGGCTTAACTCAATAGAAGAATTAATCAGTCAAACCATACCTGCAAAAATCAGGTTGAAAAAAGAGTTGGAGTTAGATGCTCCTCTTACAGAGTACGAATACCTTAATCACATTGCCGAATTAGGTGAAAAAAATAAAGTATATCAATCTTATATTGGGTTAGGTTATCACAGTACAATTACCCCATCAGTTATAAAAAGAAATATTTTCGAAAATCCGGGATGGTACACTGCCTACACACCTTATCAGGCAGAGATATCTCAAGGAAGATTAGAAGCCTTGTTAAACTATCAAACAGCAGTAATAGATTTAACAGGAATGGAGTTGGCAAATGCTTCTTTATTAGATGAAGGAACTGCAGCTGCCGAAGCAATGATTTTAGCCTACAACAGCCGAAGCAAAGCCTTGAAACAAAGCGATGCCAACCAATTTTTAGTTTCAGCAGATTGTTTACCTCAAACCATAGATATTTTAAAAACAAGATCTACTCCACTAGGAATTGAATTAATTATTGGTGACGAAAATTCCTTTGCTTTTAACGATAAAGTTTTTGGATGCATTTTACAATATCCAACTGTTAAAGGTGCAATCAATGATTATAAAAACATTACTGCCGAAGCTCATGCTAACGAAAGCATGGTAGTGGTTGCTGCAGACTTGTTGAGTTTAACGCTATTAACACCTCCTGGAGAATGGGGAGCAGATGTTGTTGTTGGAAGTTCTCAACGTTTTGGTGTGCCAATGGGTTATGGTGGTCCACACGCAGCATTTTTTGCTACTAAAGATGCTTTTAAAAGAGCAATTCCGGGTAGAATTATTGGTGTTTCTGTTGATGCACAAGGCAACAGAGCATTAAGAATGGCATTACAAACCAGAGAACAACATATTAAAAGAGACAAAGCTACATCTAACATTTGTACAGCACAAGTATTGCTTTCTGTAATGGCAGGAATGTATGCTGTTTATCATGGTGCAGAAGGAATTAAAAATATAGCAACTACTATCAATAAGTTAACAGCTCAATTAGCTGCTGGAATTGATGGCTTAGGTTTAAAAAGAATTAATCCTACTTTTTTTGATACATTGACTTATGAAGTTAGCAATGAACAAAAAACTGCTATCAATAAAATTGCGTTAGAAAATAAAATTAACCTTAATTTTTATGCCGAAGGATTTGTTTCTATGAGTATTGGAGAAACAGAAAATGAAGCTACTATAAAAGCGTTAATAGCTGTTTTTGAAAAAGCATTAGGAAAACAAGCTGGAAGTAATTCAGGTGTGCAAGGAATACCAGCCGATTTAGTAAGAAGATCTGCTTATTTAACGCACGAAATTTTCAATAAATATCGTTCTGAGTCGGATATGATGAGGTACATTAAAAGATTGGAAAATAAAGATTTATCACTAACTCACTCTATGATTTCTTTGGGTTCTTGTACCATGAAATTAAATGCAGCATCAGAGTTAATTCCTTTAGGTTGGTCAGATTGGGCAAATATTCATCCATTTGTGCCATTAGATCAAGCTCAGGGTTACCAAGAGATGTTGAAAAAACTAGAAGATGATTTATCTGAAATTACAGGTTTCGATGCAGTTTCTTTGCAGCCTAACTCGGGAGCTCAAGGCGAATATGCTGGCTTAATGGTTATTAGAGCTTATCACGAAAGTAGGGGAGATACGCATAGAAATATTGCCTTAATTCCTTCTTCAGCTCACGGAACTAATCCGGCAAGTGCTGTAATGGCAGGAATGAAAGTAATTGTAACCAAATGTGATGATAACGGAAATATTGATGTAGCAGATTTAAAAGCTAAAGCTGAAGAACATGCTGCCAACCTTTCTTGTATTATGGTTACTTATCCATCTACACATGGTGTTTATGAAGAAAGCATTATGGAGATTACCGAAATTGTACATCAAAATGGTGGACAAGTTTATATGGATGGAGCTAATATGAATGCACAGGTGGCACTTACAAATCCTGCCAATATTGGAGCGGACGTTTGTCATTTAAATTTACATAAAACCTTTGCTATTCCTCATGGTGGTGGTGGTCCTGGAGTTGGTCCTATTGGAGTAGCTAAACACTTAACTCCATTTTTACCATCTAATGTTATTGTAAAAACAGGCGGTGATAAAGCTATAACAGCTATTTCTGCTGCTCCTTGGGGTAGTGCTTATGTTTGTTTAATTTCTTATGGATATATTAAAATGTTAGGAACAGCAGGCTTAAAACTTTCTACAGAAGCAGCTATTTTAAATGCCAATTACTTAAAATCAAAATTAGAGCAACACTACAAAATATTATATACCAATGATAAAGGTAGAGTGGCTCACGAAATGATTTTAGAGTGTAGAGATTTTAAAGCTGCATCGGGTGTTGAAGTAAGTGATATTGCTAAACGTTTAATGGACTATGGCTTTCATGCTCCAACCGTTTCTTTTCCTGTTGCAGGAACATTAATGGTAGAACCTACAGAAAGTGAAAGTAAAGAAGAGCTAGATAGATTTGTTGAGACCATGATAGCCATTAAGGAAGAAGTTATTGAAATTATTGAAGGTAAAGCCGACAAATCCAATAATGTATTGAAAAATGCTCCGCATACTTCAAAAGTATTGTTAGCCGATAATTGGGATAAACCTTACTCAAGACAAAAAGCTGCTTTCCCACTTAAATGGGTAGAAGATGCTAAATATTGGACAACAGTTGGTAGAGTAGATGATGCTTATGGCGACAGAAACTTGGTTTGTAGCTGTAATCCAATTGAAGATTACGCTGAAATCTAAATTTTAAAAATACAATTAAATAAAAAGCCCTGAAATTAATACTTTCAGGGCTTTTTTATTTTTAGGTATTTACACTGTATATGTGAATTTAACCATGTTTTTTCCAATAATTTTTGCCGTAACTACAAAACAATTCTTCATTGGCTTTAATGGTTCTAGTTGCTTGGATGCATACTTTATCATTATCATCTAATGTAATTTTCGCATTATTTTTAAAGTTTGAATTGGCAAAACCACTGGCATCATTGGCATATTTAGCAAAGCATGCTACATTCATGGAGTCCATAATGCTTCCATTTAGTAAATTAATGAAGTACTTATCATTTCCTTCTAACGCTCGCTTTTCAGCTTGTATATCGGTTAATAATTCTCCTTTAAAAACAGCAATGGTTTCATCTTTATAAATGTCTATGGCAGTAAAAAGTCCGTTACCAGCATCAGGTAGTTGAGATTGTTTTGTGTATAAATAATCTGCTTCAAGGGCTTCAATGGTATTGAAATTTGGAGTTTTCAAGGTTTGATGGGGTTTTTTCATTTGGTTTCTATTTTTTCTTTAAAGCTACAATATTTCTCGCAAAGACGCAAGGACGCAATTTTTCTAATTTAAAATCTCCAATTTCTAATTTTCTAATCTTTTATAATAATAAAGCTGATGTTCAATTTTTGTTGGATGAAAAATAGCTATTAAATCTTTTAAAATAATATGAGGATTTACTACTCCCGATTCCCAATAATCGTTGCCCATAGCAGCATTTACTTTTAGGTTGTTGTTATAAACTTGTTGGTTTTTAACAGCTGCAAAATTGGCTAACACAGCATCTTGTGCAACAATTTCTTCTAAACTATTAAAAGCATTTACATTGAGCCAAAAATCTGCATCTAGGGCTTCATCTATAATAATTTCTTTGCTTTTTACAATACTTCTTTCTTCATCATTATCGCTCCAAATATAATTTGCTCCGGCATCTTTTAAAAATTGTGCCTGAAAAGAAGCTCCACCCGGAACATGCCAAGCACCATTCCAAGGCATTCCTGTAAAAACAGTTGGTTGTTCTTTTAAATCTGCCACCGTTTTTTTTACGCTTAAGTATTCTGTTTCTATATGTTTAAAAATAGAATCGGCTAGTTGTTCCTTATTATAAAAAGCAGCTACAAATTTTATCCATTCTGCCATGCCTAAAGGGTGTAACTCCATATATTCTGCGTTTAGAACAGTTGTTAAACCTAATGAAGCAAATTTATTGAGTTTGGCAGTTGAAGATTGGTCTATGCCATACGCCATAACAATATCAGGAGCAATATTCACTAATATTTCGTAGTTAAATACTTCGTGCTGACCAACTTCTTGGATGAAATTCGCATTTATTCTTTCTTTAATAGTTTCGCTGCTAACATAATTGCAGCCTGCAATTCCTTTAATGGAGTTAACTTCATTAAGTTTTTCAATAAAAGCCAAATGCGTTAGACTTAAGCAAACAATAGATTTTATGGGAGTTTTAATGAAAATTCCATCAACATTTGTAGGTTTTTCATTTTCATATAATACATACTTTAGGGCCTTGTTTTCTCCTTTCCAAGGCTGATGAAGGTTAACGATTTTGTAACCTTTAAAATATTCTATATGAAAACCTTTTGCATAACGAATATCGTCTGATGTGTTTTTAGATGTAGATGCTTCTTTTTTTGCCTCTCCACAAGAAAAAAAGCTTATTAATGTAAAGAAAATTAAAAAGCGTTGCATTGGTTTAATAAGGAATTAAAATAGAAAATGAAGTGCCTTTTTTTAGTACACTATCCATTACTAAAGTGCCAGCAAAAGATTCTACTCTACTTTTAATATTCTGAATTCCATGACCATTATTAACGGATAAATCGGCAATTTCAAAGCCAATTCCATTGTCTTTTAATTCAAGTAAAATATTCTCTTCAACTACATCAATGTTGATGTTGATATGAGATGCTTTTCCATGCTTAACAGTGTTGGAAATAAACTCTTGAATTATTCTGAAAATAGCAATACTAAGGTGTTTGCCTAATTCAGGGAGGTTGTCATCGCATTTTAAATTAATATCTAATTGTGGAGATCTATTTTTTGATATTAAATCTTGAATAGCTTTTTTCAAACCATGATCATAAAGCACCAAAGGCAATGTTTCATAACAAATGGTTCTTAAGTCTTTTATGGTGTCTTTTAGTATGTTAGAAATTGTTTCTAACTCTTTAGTATGAGTAGATTCGTATCTAATATTTTCAATGTGAAGTTTAATAGCGGCTAGCGATTGTCCTAAGCCATCGTGCAAATCTCTAGAAATTCTTTCTCTTTCTTTTTCTTGCGTTTTTATGATGGTTTTTAATAAAAGCTGATTAACTCTATGGTGTTCGGTATAATCTTTTACAATTACCTGAAAAATTACAGGGTTTCCATAACTATCGTTAATAGAATTTACGGAGATAAGGCAATTTCTAACTTCGTTATTTTTTAAAACTAACTTATATTCAGAATCTTTAATATAGCCGTCTTCATTAATTTTGTTGACTACTTTAGCTATATCAGCTTTGTTTTTAAAGAATGAAGAAAAGGTTTTTAGGTTTAAATTGTCTTCAGGAGAAGATTTAATAAAATCTACAGCAGATTTGTTATAGTCTATAATTCTTCCTTTTAAATCGAAAAGAATGATGGGGTCGGTAGCTTGGGTAAAAACCTTGTGGTATTTGGCGTTAAGTTTATTATGTTGTTCTTTTAATAAATATAATTGATAGGCATTTTCTATGGTAAGTTTAAGGTCGAAATCGTTCCATGGTTTGGTAACATAACGGTAAACTTGACCTTTATTTATGGCGTCAATAACAGCATTAATATCGGTGTAAGCAGTTAATAAAATTCTAATAGGATGAGGGTAAGTTTCCAAAATAGATTGAAAAAAATCTACACCTGTTTTGCCAGGCATACGTTGGTCGGCAATAATTACTTCAATAGGAAAACGCTTTAGTAATTCATAACCTTCGTCAGCAGATAAGGCTGTATGAACATTAAAAACTCTTCTGTAAGCAGCTTTAAAAGCTTTCAGGTTAGTAGCTTCATCATCTAGGTATAAAACATTTATTCTTTCCATGTTGGTAAAGTTAAGGGTAAAAATATTTTTATTTCAGTTCCTTTGTTAATTTCTGAATCAATTTCAATTTTTGCATGGTGCATTTCGAGAATTCCATGAGCGATAGACATGCCTAAGCCAGTACCTTCACCTACATCTTTAGTAGTAAAAAATGGGTCGAAAATTTTATTTTTAGTGTTTTCGTTCATACCAATACCATTGTCTTTTAAAGAAACCAAAATATGGTCGTTTTTTAGGGTTGTTTTAATTTCAATTTCGCCTTTATGGTTAGGAGTTTTTATTGCGTTAACTGCATAAATAGCATTGTCAATGGTGTTTAAAAAGAATTGGTTGAGTTTTCCGGGATAACAATCAATAGGAGGGATGTCGCCTAATTCGGTAATGATTTCTATATCGCCCAATTTAGGGTTGATAATTTTTAAAGTGGTATTGATGCAATCATTAACATTAGCACTTTGGAATTCACTTTCATCTAATCTGGAGAAGTTTCTTAAACCACTTACAATTTCGGCAGTTCTTTTTGCACCGTCTTCTATGCCATGGATGATGGTGTCGAGTTCTTCCAACAAAATTTCGTAATCGAGTTCTTCTTTAAGGTTATTAATTTCATTGAGTTTACTTTTAAGGTCGGCACTTTCGGTAATTTCTGCATATTTGTTTAAGATGCTTTTCAGGTCTTCAATATCTTGTTTTAGAGGAAATACATTTGAGGAAACAAAATTGATAGGATTATTAATTTCATGGGCAATTCCGGCAGTAAGCTGACCAAGAGACGCCATTTTCTCAGACTCTACTAATTGCGATTGAGCTTGTTTTAAATCCTCAATGGCTTTGTTTAACTCGGCAGTACGTTCTTTTACTTTTTGCTCTAAAATGATGTTTTGTTCTTTGATGAGATGTTCGTTTTCCTTTCGAATGATACTTATTCTGTTTGCAAGAGCAAATGAAAGAAGTATAGTTTCAATTGCAGAGCCAATTTGCATAGTGTATCTGGTTAGATTATTAAAAGGAAGAATTTCCATGTCTTTTAATACAAATACAAAAACACCTAGAAGGAATACACTCCAGGCAGCAATAAAATATTTAGCAGGTTTAAAGCCTTTTCTATATATAATAATTGGAGTAATTAGCATATATAAAGATATAATTGTTGAGTTAAGCTGAATAACTGCTTGGCTTATACCCAATTCTCCCATAAAAGCAATTCCATAGGCAATTAAGTAAGGTATAATAAAAATAAAAGCGATGTTATATAATCTTTTTGAAAATTCTTTTGTTTGAAGAAAGACATTCATAAAAAACATACCTGTCATTCCTGATAAAGAAGGGAGAAAGATTAAGCTGAACTTTGTAATTAAACTACTATTTGGCCACAGGTATTGAAAAGTGTATCCTTGCAAACTCGTTTGAGTAAGTAAAATGCAAATAATATAAACCACATAGTAAAGATAGCTTTTGTCTCTAACAGAAAAATAAATAAATAGGTTGTATAAAATCATTACCAGCATGATTCCAAAATAAATTCCAGATAAAAAGTCTCTATTTTTTATTTGGTCATAAACAGTTATTATTGTTCCAACTTTAAGTGGAAGTTGTAAGGCTTCATTACTTCTAACATTTAAATAGTAAGTTTTGGTTTCGCCTGTTGGAATATTTAAATCAAACAAATAATAAGGGTCTTTATATTCCCTCTTGTCAAAAGGATAAGCATCTCCTGTTTTTATTGATATTATCTGATTATCATTAGTATAATAATAAAAATCTACGTTGTCAATAATTGCTAATGATAATTCAAGAATTAGGTGTTCATTTTCTGTTTTATTGGTAATGGGTATTTTAATCCAAAAGTTAGATTTAGAAATTCCTAGATTTGGGACAGGTGATTTAGATGGAGTAAATTCTTTTGAGATAACTTCTTCAAAAGATAGGTTATTTGTTTTGTCTTCATAAATTTCAACATAAGCACCTATGTTTAATAATTCATTTTCATTAGTATAAGTAATGTTTTCAGCTTTTAAATTAAATAATGATGAAAGAAAAATTATACAAGCAAAAAGAAAGAAGTTAATATTTAAAAATGGAGTAAACATGGTAAGTTTTTTTTGATTTTCTAGTTTTTAGAATAAACTACTTTAGCAACATTTGGATATTTTAAGTTGTAATCTATACAGACGTTTATTTTTGTGTCTGATTCTATTCTTTTTTGTTGTGTTTTATTTCGTAATGATTGCATTATTGTTTTATCGTAATCTACCGCATTGTCGAGTGTTATCGCATCTAAAATACCAACCGCATGAGCAATTAAATCTTCTTTTGGATAATAGAATTGACCATGGTTTCCTAGTCCTTTTTCAATTGTAAATCCAACGTTATTAAACATTTTCAACGTTACATCTCCACAAATACCAATCATTGTTTTAAAATTCAATTGATTAGATGAGGCGATAGCAGCTCTTACCATATACCAACCTATTGCCATTCCTTTTAATCGGTTATCTACCCATAAGCCTGATAATTCACCTATTCCACCATCCAATGCATGTTTTTCAACTATATCATAAATTTTATTATCCATAAGACCAATGGCTTTTTCAATAGGTAGTGGATTTATTCCATCAGCAAGTTGAATTCTTATTCCTGCCATTAATTCACCAGATTCTGAATGTAAACCTAAACAATAAATATTTGGATTATTAACCCATAAATTATTATTTGATGTAATGTTTGATATACCATAATCTGTTAAAACTTTAACATGACCCTTAACATATTGCAAACACAAATCTGGTTCATCAACAGCTCTAAATGCAATTATTTTAAAATTATGTTGCACTTCCTTCATGCCCTTTTATCTGGTTTTAAAATTAATTATTTCTATTTTTATGAGAAATATAATCTTCTATATCATTGTTTATTTGGTCTTCAATATCAACAAAATAGCGTCCTGATTTCGAAAATTGATTTAATAAGATTCTCCTACAGACATCTGTACATATTCCACCACCGAAAATTACACCTGATGCTAATTGTGGCCATGTAGTAATTGTCTTGCCAATTTCAGGCATTGATTCTTGTAATCGTTTAGATAATGTATCAACACCTAACATAGGTAATAAATAAATTGCTTTTTCTTTAGTTGTTTTGGCTTCTTTTAGTTTATTTAAATCTAGATGTTCAATTAAACCATGTAAAATTGGTAAATCTGAAACTAAATCAAACCGTTCAATATCTGTAGTTCCCCTATCGCTGGAGTTCATCACCACAGGAATCCCCAACTCCTTAGCTTTTTGGCGAGCAAGAATTTTAATTTCTAGTCCATCGCATACTTCTACACAAATATCTAAGTTTTTGTTTTTGGTAAAAAAGTCGTTAATGTTTGCTTCGGTTAATCCTTCATGATAACATGTTACTTTTAGGTAAGGGTCAATTTCAGCAATTTCTCGTGCTGCAACAACTGTTTTTTTGGTGTTAAAATGATGTACGCCTGTTTGTATTCTGTTTAAATTAGACAACTCGATAACATCAAAATCTGCTAATACAATTTCTCCACAAATACGCTCCATAGCCATAGTAAGTGCAATGGCTTTTCCAACGGATAAGCCAATAATGCCAATTTTTTTTGTGGCTAAAATTTCTTCTTCCTCGGGAGTAATTTTGTATTGATTTCTGTTAGTTCTAACTTCTACAAACTCTTTTTCATCTAATAAATGAACTAAGGTGTTTCGCCAAGGATAATATACCCAAACGCCATAATTATCTATTTTAGTTTGTCCTAAATGCGTTTCAATTTTTTGGGATAATTGTTCTTCAGTTAACTTTTCTTGCGGATGTCTTAATTTTATTAATTCCTCTAATTGACTTTTAATTTCGTCAATAATTACCAATTGAGGATTGTTTTTTATTAGTTGATGTAAGTTGTTGCTGTCACTCTCTTCTTCTAATTTGAAAAATACAGGACACAAAATTTCATTGTCGCTTTTGGATGGAAATCGCTCACAATACTGATTTTTAATGGAGTTATTCATTACAGAAAACATGGTTTTAGTTGGTAGTTTGAAAAGACTATATTACAAAAAAAAAGCCTACCTTTACTACGTAAAAATACGTAGTATTTGTTTGATTGTTTTAGGTACAATAAATTAAATTATTTATTCTAATTTTAGAAAAAACTTTTTACGTTATGAAAAAACCAATAAAAGAAGACGAAAACAAAGCTGTTATTCTTTATTTAGACGATGAGCAAGAAAACTTAAATTCGTTTAAAGCTGCTTTTAGAAGAGATTTTAAAATTTATACTGCTATTAATTCAGAAGAAGCTGAAAAGATTTTAGAAAAACACGGAAGAGATATTAGTATAACTCTTTCAGATCAGCGAATGCCAAAAGTAAACGGTATTGAGTTTTTTGAAAGTGTAAAAGAAAAATATCCTGAAATGATTCGCATTTTGGTTACTGGTTATAGCGATATAAATGTGGTTATTGATGCAATTAATAAAAGTCAGGTGTATAAATACATCCAAAAACCATGGGATATTAATTACATGAGAAAAATTATTGAACAGGCTTTTGAAGTGTTTACGTTAAGAAGAGAAAACAAAAAACTTACTGATGATTTGCTTACAGTTAATTCACAATTAGAGTTTATGTTTCGTCAAAAATTATTGGCTTTTGATGAAAAGTACGGTAAAAAAGATGATGACAGTAAAAATTAACGTTCTCCTTCCCTCTTTATTCTAGCATTATTTCAACTACTTTTTTGTTGGGAATAGTATTGGTTAAGAATGTGATGTAACATTTTTTACTGATGTCTGTTATTGACTTAACTCTTTTTAAATGAAGATAAGTTATTTCAAAGGTAGGTATTTCTGTTGAGGGGAAATCCATCAAAAATTCTTCGCAATTGCATTTCGCCTCAAAAATTCTAAGTGGAGCCTCTCCATTATTTATAATTTTTACAGCAAATTCTGTTTGTGAAGTATCAAATGTAATCACACTATCTTTGAAAGTTAATAGTGGTAATTTTTCTAATTCAGTACCATCCATAGCCACTTGAGCAGTATCTTCTTGTGATATGGCAATTATTTCAATCTTTCTTTCCAAAGCAGCTCCGGGACTATATACCGAGTTTCTTTTATCTTCTAAATCATCACTAATTTCATTGGCTTGATACTCTCCAAATGGTACTTTTATAAAAGAAAGTGCTGCACCATTTTCAGCAGTTCCGTTAATGTAAGGTGCTAAAACGCCATCATCATATTGGTTTAAATAATTAACCAAACTGGCAATTCTCCTAAGTGTAAGATTTACGTTGTAATCTGTTTTAGATAGCGGACTAGCATACCCTTTTATAGTTAGGGTGATAGATTTCCCATCTTCTAATTCTTTTAATAACAACGGAGTAAACATCCTTAAATCGTTTATTCCTTTATCAATATAATTGGTGAAAAGTTCATCAATTTCTACTTCAGCATTGGTTTTTTCTTCGTTTTTTAAATCTGCACTATACTCTCTACGATATTTGTTGTATAAATGTGTGTAATCCTTATAGGTTTGCTCGTAAGTTTGTGTGGTGGTAGTGTCTCGTGTTCTTGGGTCCGGATAATCATTATGAAAATACAGCCTGACCGGTAAGTATCTGTTTAATTCTTCTAAAGTAGTGTAAACAGGTTTGATAGTATCTGGAATTTCGTAAAAATAGATATCGTTGCAACAGGTTTCTCCTTTTTTAGCCAAAGAACCTTTTCTGTTGGAAGTTAATAAAACCATGTTGCTTTTTTCGTAATAATAAAAATCGTTTACACTTGTATTGATGGGAAAACCCAAGTTTTCAGGTGTTTGAAAACTGATTAAATCGGTTTTACTTTTAAAAATGTCAAACCCTCCTAACCCGTAATGCCAATTAGAACTAAAATATAAAGAACTATCTTTATGATTGTAAAAAGGCGTTATTTCATCTTCGATACTATTAATGTTTATGCCCGGATTTACAGGAGAAGAAAACTCGCTGCCATTTTTTTGTGCATACCAAATGTCCATCATTCCAAAACCACCTGGTCGGTTAGATGAGAAAAACAATACCTCTTTGTTGTTAATTTTTGTAACAAAAGGTTGGGATGATGTATATCCTTCCATGTTTACATTTTTAACTTCGTAAACAGGTGGTTTCCATTCGCCATTTTCTATTGCAACGGCATAAATTTTACATCTTAAATTTCTATCACACTGATTAAAATAAAAGGTTTTTTCATCAGGGCTTAAACATCCATTGGCAATATGATAATTGGGAATATTAATACTTTCAGGGAGTTTTTCTCCTTGATTCCAATCGCTATTATTTTTAGAAGAGGTAAATAATCGTGTTAGATAAAGCGAAGTGTCTGTAATTTGATTGTCTTCTTTCATTTTTTCATCTCGCAAAGAAGTATAAATGATTAGACTATCATTCATAAAATTCGCTCCCAACTCACTGTTATAAGTGTTTATTCCTGTCCCGATATTTTTCACATCAACTAACAGTGTATCTTTCATAATCTCAATGGCTTTTTCACAAGATTCAATTTCTTGCATCACTTTTTGATAATAAAAGCCTTTTCTATCGTTAGTAAAATGTCTTTTAATTCTTTTGAATGATTTTTTAGCTTCTAAATAATTACCGTTGTATTTCAACATCATGGAGTACCAAAATGGGGCTAATGGATAAACTCTCCCTCTATCATCTTTATAAACAGAAAAATATTGCCATTCTGCTTTTGCATAATCGTTATACATGCGTAATGATTCTGCATATTTAAACTTTAATTCTACCAATGTAGAATCAACATCTAATGCTTGTTTGTACCACAACGATGCTGCATAGTAATCTTTTTCACCAAAAAGTTGGTCACCCACCTTTATTAATTGCGATTGACTTTGGGCGTTTATTTTCAGAAAACTGCCCACTATAAAAAAAACTAATATGCAATATTTTGTTTTCATATATAATTCGGGCAAGCTTTATATCGCTTAATAACCGGTCTGTATTTTTCAAAAATATAGATTAACGCAAATTCAAATCCGCCACGGTTGTTACTGGCTACTTCCAGAGATGAAACATTAATATCGTAACTAACTTTAAAATGGAAGTTATGATAATCTATACCTGCGGTTAAATAGGCTGCATCCGAATTTCTGTAATAAATTCCTCCGTAAATGTTTCTGTAATTTCCGTTGTTGAGATGGTAACGCACCGAGCCTCCCATAATAATTTCTTTATAATTATGCTGAAAACCAAACATTACTCTGGGTAAGATATCAAAATCGTTGTGAACTATTAAATCTGTTCCGGCATGAAAAGTATAGCGATGTTTTAGTGGGATACTTTCGCCACTAAAAAAACTTTGTTCGGGTTGGGTTAGATTGTGTACAGCAAAACCAGCATTTACCGATTTTCTTTGAGCAAAAAGGTAGTTCCAGCTAATTCCTGCGTGTAAGTTAAAATAGTTGCGTCCGTTAGTACCAAATGTTTCACCGTTACCTAAAGCAGAATTATATACTGTTCCATCGTACTGATTGTCAAACCTTAAATCGTCATAATTGATACTTCTTTGCACAAAAGAGGGCTGCATACCAAACTGAACGGTTTGTGAAGAGTCACTAATATATAAAGTATAGCTTATGGGAACACCAATTTGTAAGGTAGAAAATTGAGAATCTCCTGCTTTATCATGAAAAATGGAAATTCCTGCGTTTAAAGAAGTATTGTAAATATTCCTGTATTCTCCCGAAAGTGCAAAAGTAACATAAGGTGTAGTTACCGAATTCCATTGGGTTCGTTGGTTGGCTACCAAACGAATGTCTCCAATAAAGTTACCTGTTAATGCAGGGTTGAGGTTTAATGGAGAATTAAAAAACTGAGAAAAATGAATATCTTGTCCCACCAGTTTATTAGTGAAAACAAACATGGGGAACAAAGTTATTATCCAAATTTTAACCCAACTAATATGTAATTTTTTATTGCCCAACTTACCTAATAACTGTTACATTTCCTTTTTTGAAAAATTCTTGTCCGTCAATACACCAAATTTGCAAGTGATAAACAAAAACATTCGGTTGTACTAATTCTCCTTTGTATTTTCCGTCCCAACCAATTTGTTGATTATCGGTTTCAAAAACCAATTCGCCCCAACGGTTATATATTTTAAGATTCATTTTTTCTATCATTTTACCCCTTACAAAAAGCACATCATTTTCTCCATCTCCATTAGGTGTAAATGCGTTGGGAATAAAAATATCGGGTTCATCACAAACAATTTCTTTTACTTCTATGATTACAGAGGCTGTCCTTTCGCAGTTTGTTCCAGAAATAGTTACAGTATATGTTGTGGTTTGTGTTGGTGATGCATTTGGATGCTGGCTATTAGGATTATCTAAGCCTGTTGCAGGAGACCAAGTGTAATTGTAACCATTTGGTAATGCGTGCAATTGAGTAGTTTCTCCAGGGTAAATGGTAGAGTTATCTACAGTAGCATTAACATTTAAACTTCCCAACATATCAACAAAAACAGTGGCAGAATCCCAAATTAAACAACCCGCACTATTTTCTGAAACCACATAAAATGTAGTGGTGGTTGTTGGCGAAACTACAATAGTATTGGTGCTATCTCCTGAAATAATTTGAGCATCAGGTTGCCAATCATGGAAAAGAGAATCATTCGGGTTAAGGTTATTAACGGTTAAGGAAGTAGTATCTCCATAACAAATATAAGCATCGGATATGGAAGTAACATTATCAGCCACATAAACAGTAACACTATCAGTACGAGAACACCCAGCTGCACTTACCATTACATAATAAGTGGTGATAGTTGTTGGACTAACATGAATACTGTCAGCTCCATTGGTTAACGTGTCAGAATACATTGCATTTGATGACCAAAAAATGTTTGTTCCATTTGTTGTAGAACTTGCCAACAACGTTACAGCAGAATCGCCAACACAAAGCGTAGTGTCATTGCTGACGCTCATTTGAACTGTAGTAACTACGACTTGTTGGGTTAAAGTGTCTATGCAAATATCGTTAG
Source organism: uncultured Flavobacteriales bacterium (assembly GCA_937901255.1). Taxonomy (GTDB): domain Bacteria; phylum Bacteroidota; class Bacteroidia; order Flavobacteriales_E; family Vicingaceae; genus BRH-c54. The sequence goes on from CALCHN010000004.1 coordinate 35,018, forward strand.
TGGCAATTACAGTAAATGTGGTAGTGGTTGTCGGACTAACATCTACACTTGTTGTGCCTTGTCCATTAATAATCTGACCTGAAGGCGACCAAACATAACTTGTGCTATCTCCCGGATTAGTATTACTGTAAGTCATGCTAACCGTATCGCCAAAACAAATGGAATCTGTTCCAATAATAGAGCTTTGCCCGATGGAATTTACTTCCACACTATCGGATAATTTGCAGCCATTATTATTAATTTGAATATAATACGTTCCTGAAGTATTTATTGGTGGAGAGTAGGAATTATTGGTGGTTGGTGAATTCAACGTGTCAGTAAAGTTGTTGTTGGAAGACCAAATATAGGTATTGCTTGTTCCAAAAGAATTGGCTGAAAGTGAAATACTTTCGTTGTAACAAAGCGTAGTGTCATTAGTAACCGAAAGTAAAGGGATATTCACAACAACGGGATAAGTAATAGTATCTACACAAACGCTATCAGAAATGTACAATTGGTAATTGGTGGAGCTAGTTGGACTAGCAAAAGGATTGGAAATAGTAGAATCACTTAATCCCGCTGTTGGAGACCAATTGTAACTTATATTGGGGTCGGGATTAGGTGTTGTCCCTATTTGTACAGTTTCTCCGGGACAAATATGAATGGTAGAATCGGTGGTATTGTTATTCCCTAAAATTAATATGTTTTTTTCTGCAGTATCGGCTAAATTACAGGTAGTGGTATCATTTAAAATTAATGTAATAGTATAAGTCCCTGGAGTATTATAGGTGTGTGTTGGCGAAAATTGCGTGCTTCCGTTGCCATCTCCAAAATCCCAAGTAAAATTAGTGTTCGACTGTGTTAAACTTGTATTGTTAAAGTTAACGGTAAAAGGTGCACAACCAACAGGTGGTACTTCAAAGTCGGCAACCACTACAGGTAAGTCAAAATCCATTTTAAAAACTCCCAAATTACAACTGTGGTTATTTTGGTTCAATGGATTAGTTGGCGGATATATAGGCAAATCTGAATTTCCACCACATCCGGCACAAATAGCTTGGTAAACTTTACCTTTTCGGTCAAATCTACTGGTTCCGCCATCTACATGTTCGGAACTTACGGGACCACCGAAAAATGAACCATAATTAATATTGGAAGCATCATCTTCCATTACCATTACATAAAAATCACTACCATCGGTAGTACTCTGAAAAGCATTGGGAGTAATAGGCATGCCTGTTGTATATCCTGCATTGTTAGTTGCAGATTGATTTACCGAACCGCCCCAACCAGCCAAGTAAATTTTGTTGCATAAATCTACCAAAAAAGCAGTGGGTGAAATATTAATTCCGTTTCCAGCACCAAAAACAGTAGAATAAATTAAAGAATCTAAAGTAGGCGTAAGTTTGCTGATAAACTGTCCACTTCCGGGGTTCGACCAAAGCACATTATGAATAAATGTATTATCGGTAATTTCGGTTTGACCCAATAAATATACATTGTTGTTTTTATCTAATTCAATAAAATAATTTTGGTCATAAGTGATTGAACCAAAAAATGTTGAATTGAGTATCTGACTGCCATTTTTAGCAACACGTGCAACAAAACCATCCGATCTTCCACCAACAAAAACACTTTGGTAAGCATTGGCTGATGCAGGAAAATTAGTTGAGTTAGTTCCTCCTGTTAAATACAAATCTTCATTGCTATCTATTGCTAAAGAGTAAGCCGCATCATGATTGTTTCCTCCTAAAAAACTACTCCAAATAATATTTTGAAGATTATTATCCATTTTAATAATACAAGCATCAATATCTCCACCTCCGTAAGTTGGTTGAAAAACATTTCCCACAATTGGAAAATCGGGGCTTCTGGTACAACTTACAATATAAATATTATTGTTTTTGTCAATATCAATTTCACCACGAACTTCATCGGCATAATTGTATTTCAGCGTATTCGCTCCTGTTGAATTTAGTCCATCATTTTGAGATCCTCCTAAATAAGTTGAAGCAATGAGGTTGGTGCCGTTGGTGCTTAATCTGGAGACAATAATATCAGAGCCATTAGTGTAATTTACACCCAATCCATTCGACAAGTTGTTCATAGTTCCGCCATTAAATGAATTGTCGTAGGCATTGGCTGTTGTAGGGTAATCAAAAGAACTGGTAGTTCCCAAAATAAAAAGTTCATCAAAACTATTGACAATTAAGCTATGCGGCAGCTCCACATTACTTCCACCAATGTAGGTAGAGTAAATTAGAAAAGTTCCCGAAGTATCAAATTTTGAAATGGCAATATCATCGCCACCACCATTAAAAGTAGTGCTGTAAGCTCCAGTTGTAACCGGATAACCCGTTCCGAAAGCAGAACTTCCGGCATATAAAAACCCTTTTGAATCAAAAGTAGCGGTATAACCAAAATTATTGGCTGTAGAACCTGAAAGCGATGAAAACATTAAGGTTGGATCTATAATGAGTTCGTAGTTTTTATCGTATCCATTAGGAAATTCAAATCCTAACTCATTATTGATAAGTGTATAGTTGCAAGTTACTAGTACTTTTTCGCCATTAATGAGCTGATAAGCATAAGGTTTATCTTCAATAATAGTATTTACAGAAGTAGTAACATGTAATTGACCTTTTTTGAGTTGTAGCTTATTTTGTCCATTATAAACTAATTTAATTTGATTGGGATTGGCTTGTGCCTTTACTATAAAATCATACTTTAAATTATCGGTAGAATACATCTGAAAGTCTATGCCTGTATAGACTTCTTGATAAGTAACTTTTTTATAACCCTTAACATTAGAAGCCCACTTTTCAGGATTATTTCCTAAAAAATAATTGAAATAAGCAAATACTTTTTCGGATTTAATAATGGTAGGATTGGGATTGCCATTTTTAAAATTTACGTTGTAAGCGTGCCAATTCAATTTGTTGGGAATTTCATTTAGTTGGTAATGATTGTGGTGATGAGCATATTTTTCTATCATGGCAACATCATACAAATCGAAAGTTAATCGGGTTTTTTCTAAATAAACAAAACCACTATTTAGCTCAGATTTAAGCAGTACATTGGTGTGCCACTGACCTTTGTTTTCAATAAAAGTAAGTTCGCCAGAGGCAAAGACTTTACTTGCAAGTATCAAAAAACAAACGATTATAAAAGCTAAGCACTTTTTCATAAAGTAAATTTAACTATAAATTTCATTCGCCCAAAATATTACAATATTTATTCACTTTTTTTTGGCTGAAGTGGTTTTTTGTCTTTATTTTTGCTCTTTATTTAGATTAAGTCTAAATAAAGTAATTTATGATAGATATTTTAATAGCACATAACAATCCGATAGTTGCCGAAGGTTTAAAAACTATTGTGCAAAGCAAGATGCGTAATAGGGTGTTAGGGGTGGTTAATTCTATAGAACATCTGTGTGAGTGTTCTAAAAGGTACTTTCCGGATATTGTTGTTATTGATTATTCTACAGGGCAGTTTGGATTAGATGCGGTTAAAAAAATTAAAGAGATTTATAAAAGTGCTAAAATCTTAGCTATAACGCCATCTTTGGCAAAACAAATCATTCATAAATCGTTGAGTTATGGAGTGGACAGTTATTTACTAGACGATTGCGATAAGCAAGAAATTTTGGAAGCTCTAGAAGATACTTATAATGGTAAGCAGTTTTATTGTGGAATGGTTATTAATATTTTATCAGAAAAAAACCAAGAAAACACGTTAGATTGCGATGGAATTTCTTTGTCTGAACGAGAGATTGAGATTATTAAATTGATTTCTGATGGATTAACCAACAAAGAAATTGCTGATAAACTGTACTTAAGTACGCATACTGTAAATACTCACCGCAAAAACATTATGCACAAGCTGAATATTAAAAATACAGCAGGCATCGTCATTTATGCGGTTAAAGAAAATATTATTAATACTTAAAATAAAAAAACTACTATTTTTTAACTTTGATATTACACCTGACAGGTTTTTAAAACCTGTCAGGTGTTTTTGTTAATTATAGTATATTTGTGTAGAAATACATTGAAAAATCATTTGAAAGAAAATATTAGAAAATACCTGAACCTTAAAGTTGTAATGTTATTAACGTTAATTGGTTTTTCATTTAATCTATTTTCTCAAAATAAATTAAAGGGAACTTATTGGAATTTTCTTAATGCAAAATTAGTTTTAAATGCTGATAGTACTTTTTTTTATGAAGCCCCTGAGTGTTACCATTGGATGAGGTCAGTAGGCGATTGGACGACTAAAAATGACACGTTATTATTAACTACCACAAATAAAGCAGGAACAGATAGTGTTATTAGTGTTGATTCCTCAAAAATTGATTTAGATGGAATAAGAATAAAATTAATTGATAAAGATTCAATATTGGGTTATTTCATTTCAATTAAAGCTTATATTAATGGAGAAATTATTGAAGAAAATACTGATACTTTAGGTTTTGTAAATTTTAATCTTACAAAAATTGATTCTGTTAAAATTGGTAATGATTTAATTCTTGAAAAACCGTTAAACAAAAACAATTTTAATCATCTAGAAATAACTTTTCTTAACCTTAATTTTTTAGATACTGAGAATTTTGATAAAAAACCATTTCTGATTAAAAAGAATAAACTTTATTACATTTTTACGGATGGTATCAATAAGAAAAAATATTTTCAAAAAGAAAAATCAGATTAATTCTTTAGCTTAAAATAATTAATTTTCTTCTGCCTCTGAATAATACGTAAATTGTAATATAATACTTTTTAACTCACATAATATAACTTCAGGCACTTCATCTTTTGTTGAACTGAATAAAAATGTCCAAATCCACTTGTTTTCAAAGTCATTTTTTTGACCTTCATAATATCTAAGTGATAATTTTAAATTTGGAATATAAAATCTAGAAATGGTATCAGGTAAGAAAGAGAATCCATTAATATCAAAGATATTTTTATTTTCTGTTTTCATGGATTGTATATAATCTGGATCATTATAGACATCCCATGCAGCATTAGCTCTAATGTTAAAAGTGTCGTTTTCTATGATTTTTTTTACATATAAAGTTGGATTATCTTCATAAAAATCACCCTGCCATCCTTTTGGTAAATAAAAAGTGTTTTTTCTTACTTTATTAATTATTGGAGTAGAATCATTTTCTATTTCAATGTTACAATTTTCAATTGTATTAATTGTTTCTTCAATTTGCCCATATAGGAAAGATGAGAACAAGTATAATATTAAGTATGTAAATATAAATTTGAACAAGTTAATTGTTTTTGTTTTTACAAACTCTTCACCCAACAACGTTTTCTTTTGTGTTGCGTGTTTTCATAGTTTTTCCAGTTTTGTATAGCTTTTTGATTGGTTTCAAAAATTCCGGTAGTTTCCACTTCAGTAACCCCATGTTTTTCCATTACGGCTTGCAATTCATTAATTAAAATGGCAGCAACGCCTTTTCCTTGGTATTCGGGCATAATGCCAGTAAGCATTAAATCTACTACTTTTGGTTTGTTTAGTGCTTTTTGGATATGATACCAACCAAATGGGAAAAGCTTTCCGTTAGCTTTTTGTAAACCTTCTGACAAAGATGGTAAACCAATGATGAAAGCAACTAATTGGTTATCTTTATCGAAAATCAATTTTACAAACTGAGGGTTAAGCATCATTAAATAACGCTTAACATAATAATCTATCATTTCTCTATCGAGATGTACCACGCTAAATAAATCCTTAAACGCTTCATTTAAAATCTCAAAAAGTTTTACTGCAAAAGGTTGTAATTCAGCCGTTTTTTTAAAACTTTTAACGGTAAGTTGGTTTCTGGTTTTTATTACTTCGGCTACTCTTTTGGCCTTGTCAGGAATACCTTCTAAAAATAAACGGAATTCTATCCAATCAATTTCTTTTTGGTAGCCCAACTTTTCCATATAATCTTTGTAGTAAGGCAAATGGTATTCCGATGCTGCTGATGGTAAATGGTCGAAACCTTCTACCAACATTCCTTGATGGTCGAGATTAGTAAAACCTAATGGACCTAGCACTTTAGTCATTCCTTGAGTTTTTAACCACTCTTCGGCAGTTTGAAGTAAGTTTTTAACTACTTCTTCATCATCAAAAAATTCTAATCGGGTAAAGCGTCCTGCTTTTTCACCAGTTTTTTCGTTGTATTGTTCATTAATGATAGCACCAATTCTTCCAACACATTTGTCATTTTTATAAGCTACCCAAAATTTAGCTTTACAAAACCTAAAAGCAGGGTTAAATTCTGGCTGAATGGCTTTTATTTCATCATTTTTAATGGGTGGTACCCAAAAGTCGTTGCCTTTGTAAATTTCAAACTGAACATTTACAAAATCTTTAAAATGTTTTTTTTCGGTAACTTCTACTATGTTAACAGCCATTGTTTTTATTTTGAATAGTAATTTATTTATTCCTCCACTTTTATTAATTCATCATCTATTACATGATGTGCTATTAATTTTTCTAATTCCCTAAGCGAATTAGGGCCATTATATCTATCTAGAATTTTTTTCTTTTTACCATCCAAATTTACAGAAATTATACAAGATGGAATATCAGTAACTTGTGCATCGTATTTATCCTGAAGATTAAAAAAACCAATTTCTCTAATCATATTGGTAATTTCATCCATTGCATCTTTAGAAAGTGTTTTGGTATGTTTGCCTTCTTTTTTCGCAAAAGTTCTACCTTCATATTCTACTCTTCCAGTATTGAAAATTTGAATAAGGTATGATGGACATGTTCCTAAACAAGGTGTTCTTTCCATAGTAATAAACAAACTTTCTTTTACAGGAGTTGGGGCTGTTGTTTCAGTGTTATCTGTAGTTTCCGCAACAACTGTATCTTGTTGTATTTTTTCTTGATTTTTACATGCTATGCTAGCCATAGCTAAAAGTAATATAAAAGTTATTTTTTTCATCTTTTTTTAGTTGATTTTTTTGCTTAACCAAATGGCAATTCGTTCTCCATATCTCATGGATAAAGTAGGAAAATCTGCTGAAGGAGGGTCTATATAATTACTAAATGGATTTCTATTTGATAAATGAGAAAAAGGAGGTAGTTCTGTTCTAGCTATATCTTCTCTTGCATTTATAATAAATGATTTTGTGTCAATAACAGAATTGTCTCTAGCATCATATATTGTTGAATTTCCTTTAACTTCCGTTCTAATTGCTTCATAAGGATAATCCTTATATCCTTTTTCTGCATTGGTATATTTTTTTTGATTGATATCTTCTGAAAGTGTAACATCAAAAACAATATTATACGCCAATACATCATGAGGAATGTTTTCAGGCATTGATTCGTAATAGGTAGCTCCTAATTTTTCTACTTTTTCCTTAAAACTTTCTTTTATAATTGATTTTATTTCTTGAGGGTGAAAATGGGGTAAATATTTATCTCCCTTGAATTTTATTGGATTGTTTTCATCAAGTGATATGGTTACATAAGTGGTTTGTTCGAATTTTTTTGCAGATAGATTTTTAGAAATGTTAGTTACTCCTCTGCATCCGAATAATAAAATACTTGATGATAAAATGAGATAAGCTAATTTTTTCATGGTTGTATAGTTTTATTTTTTCTTTTTGCGTTGCTCTTGCAATTTTTGAGCCTCTTTCATTCTGGCTTCTAATTTTGCTGCAAAGCCCGATTTCTTTTTCACTTTGGTTTTATTGGCTTGAATTTTTGCTAACAATTTATCTTCGTCAATAAACCATTTTTTAATAGCATACTGCTGTCCGATAGTCATCATGTTGGCAATTAAATAATAATAACTTAAACCTGATGCGTAACTGTTGAAGAAAAATAACATCATAATTGGCATTAAATACATCATAATTTTCATTTGAGCTGCCATAGCTCCTTCCATTCCTGCTCCAGCAGTCATTTGGCTATTAGCTTTGGTGTAGAAAATCATAGAAATAGCCATCAACAAGGTAAATAAACTTACGTGAGCTCCATAGAATGGAATATCAAAAGGCAATTCTAAAATAGAATCGTAAGTAGATAAATCTTCCGCCCAAAGGAAACTTTTCTGACGTAAATCAAATGTTGCCGGAAAAAATCTAAACAAAGCAAATAAAATGGGCATTTGTATTAACATAGGAATACATCCTGCCAAAGGATTTACACCTGTTTGTCGGTACAATGCCATAGTAGCTTGTTGCTTTTTCATGGCATCGTTTTTATGTTTTTCGGTAAGCTCGGCAATTTCGGGTTTTAATACCTTCATTTTGGCACTACTCAAGTACGTTTTCCAAGTAATTGGGAAAAGTAAGGTTTTAATAATAATGGTAAGTAACAGAATTACGATACCTATAGACATATCAAAACCGATAAGAAAATTAAAAACCGGACGAATAATTAAGTGGTTTACCCAGCCAAAAATTCCCCAACCATAGTCAATAGCTTCATCTAATCCTACACCTACAGCTTTTAAATCATCCAATCGGTTAGGACCGAAATAATATTGCATGGCAAATGTTTCGTTGTTTTTAAACTCGTAAGGAAGTGTAATTCCTGCACTCATTTCTTTTACATGCGTATTTTTTAAGTCTTCAGGAACTTGTTTTGTTTCAACAAAAGAATTAGCATTTTCGAAAGGTTGGTCTTTGGCAATTAATGTAGCGTTGAAATATTGTTGTTTAAACATAATCCAATCCATTGAAGAAAGCATTTCTTCTTTTTCGTAAGAACTAGTTCCAATATAATCAACTTCATCAGTATTATATTTGTAGTAGGTTGTGCTAGCCATTTCCTGACTTTGTATCGTCTTTTCCTGACTAGGAGTTACCATTTGCCATTGAATAATAGGCTCTTCAGTTAAAATTTCATTCATTCCTGAAGTGGTAAAGTCGAAATCTACCAAATAAGCATCTCCCGTAAGGGTATATTTATACTCGATAAAGCTATTTTTATCGGTAGTATATAATTTAAGTGAAAAGCTTTTAGCATCTCCACTTCCAACCTCAAAAGAAGTATTTTCGGTATCGAAGTACAGGTTTTCAGTATTGATAATTCGTAAAGAATTTTTGCCCGTAACTCCAGGAATAGAAAGTTCTGCATTGAATCTGGAAAGATTTTCTTTAAACAAGATAAGCGGTAAGGTATCGTAAGTAACATATTCCTTTAACTCAACAGAAGTTATTCTACCACCTTTGTTAGAAACAGTAACTTTTATTTTTTCATTTTCTAAGGTAAACGTTTTTTCTTCGCCATTGGCAGCATTAGCAAACGGACCATATTCCAATTGATATTGAAGATTAGATAATGAATCTGTACCAGTAGCTAGTGCTGTAGAATCTAGAGGAAGAATGGTATTTTCAGCAGTTGTATCTTCTTTGCTTTCGGTAGGAGAAATTACTTCTTCAGCATTAGATTTATCTATTTGTTCGGTTTGTTTAGCTGCTTTGTCTTTTTTGGCTTTGGCTGCCAATTCTTCTTCAGTTGGTTGTGTTAAGTAACTAAAAATTAATAGGATTGCTCCAATTAATACCAATCCAATTATGCCATTTTTATCTAATCCTTTACTCATTTATGTAGGTTTATTGAAAAATATTTTTTAAAATTAGTTGTTGTGATGATTAGCCGCAGCCTTAATAAATGCAGAAAATAGTGGGTGAGGGTTAATTACCGTACTTTTATATTCCGGGTGAAATTGAACAGCCACAAACCAAGGGTGATTAGTAATTTCAACTATTTCAACCAGATTGTTTTCAGGGTTTAAACCTGTAGCAACCATACCTTGTTTTTCGTATTCGCCTAAATATTTGTTATTAAATTCATAACGATGTCTGTGACGCTCCTGAATTTTGTCACTATTATAAGCAGTAAAAGCATTGGAATTTTCTTTTACATTGCAAGAGTATGCTCCCAAACGCATAGTACCACCTTTGTCGCTAATGTTTTTCTGACTTTCCATTAAATAAATTACTGGAAATGGTGTTTCAGGATACATTTCTGTAGAATGTGCATCGGTTAATCCTAATACATTTCTACCAAACTCAATTACAGCACATTGCATTCCTAAACAAATTCCGAAAAACGGTATTTTATTTTCTCTGGCATATTTTATTGCAGCAATTTTTCCTTCAATACCTCTTTCTCCAAAACCAGGGGCTACTAATACACCATTTAAGTTTTCAAGCAATTGTTTGGCATTTTTTTCATTAATATCTTCAGAATGTATCCAATCAACTTCAACTTTAGTTTCTATGTGTGCTCCGGCATGTATGATGGCTTCAGAAATAGATTTATAAGCATCCTGAAGCTCTGTATATTTTCCTACCAAACCAATTTTTATGGTTTGTTTCGGGTTTTTTAGTTTGGTTAAAAACTGTTTCCAAGCAACTAGCTGAGGTTCTTCGCCATAAGATAATCCCAGTTTATCTAACACCACTTTATCTAATTCCTCTTCTTGCATTAACAAAGGAACATCATAAATAGTATCGGCATCCATTGCTTCTATAACTGCTTTTGGAGAAATATTGCAAAACAACGCTACTTTTTCTTTTACCCCTTCAGAAAGTTTGTGTTCTGTTCTCAACGCTAAAATATCCGGTTGCACACCCGATTCAAGTAGTTGTTTAACAGAATGTTGAGTAGGCTTTGTTTTTAATTCGCCAGAAGCTGCCAAAAATGGAACAAAAGTTAAATGTAACACAATACAGTCAAAATCGGGTTCCCATTTTAGCTGACGAACAGCTTCTATATAAGGTAAGGATTCTATATCGCCAACTGTTCCGCCAATTTCAGTAATTACAATATCGTATTCACCTGTATTTCCCAACAACTTAATTCTTCTTTTAATTTCATCTGTAATATGAGGAATTACCTGAACGGTTTTTCCTAAATAAGCACCTGCACGCTCTTGGTTAATAACATATTGGTAAATTCTACCAGTAGTTACGTTGTTAGCTTGCGAGGTGGGTACATTTAAATACCTTTCGTAATGTCCTAAATCTAAGTCAGTTTCAGCACCATCATCTGTAACAAAACACTCTCCGTGTTCATAAGGATTTAATGTTCCTGGGTCTATGTTAATGTAAGGATCTAGCTTTTGAATAGTTGTTGAATAACCTCTGGCTTGTAAAAGTTTAGCCAAAGATGCTGCAATTATTCCTTTTCCTAATGAAGATGCTACTCCTCCTGTTACAAAAATGTATTTAGTTGATGATGCCATTTTAAGGTTTGATACGATAAAAAATTAAAGCGGCAAATTTAATAATCAATATGCAATTTTCATGTGATTATTTCTATTTTATTAATCGGATACATGTAACTTTCTAATTAATCATTTCCTTAAAATGAGAAATTTATTAATAATAGTCGTTTTAAGTGTCTTTAGACCCTTTCTTTCCCACACAAAAGTCAATTATATCTAATTATCAATTATTTTTTATTCAACTCACCCCAAGTTATCTGGCGATAACTTCTCCCCTCTCTTAAAAGAGAGGGGTTGGGGGAGAGTTCTTTTCAAACTTCCATATTCAAAAATTAATTACGATAAGCTTCCAATACACAGAGCTAATTCCCATCCTAACCTTCCCAAAGGGAAAGAGTTTTCAACGCACAACCCCCATTTAACCGTCATTCTCGAAATTTTGGAGTGCAACGGAAAAATTATCGGGAATCTGTTTAATTAAAGAAGATGTTCAGTTAGGTTGATAAGTCTTTGCTAAAAAGCAATATTGCCTTTCTTTTGTCTTGATACAAAAGAAACGAGCTAAGATTAATAAATTTTATAAAAGAAAAAAGATAATTAGCGAGTTATATCTGACAGATTTAATAAAATAGAAAAATAAACAGATAAACCAAAAAATCAAGACTTCTGATAAATTTATGGTTTTCTAAGCGGTTATATTTGCCACACAACCCAAGCCCTGTAGTTGTTGTGCTTTTAGTTACCAAGCAAAAGGGACATTTGCCTTCTCTTTGTTGTTTTTTTGCAGTTCAAGGATTGCTTACTACAAGCCCTCGCTAAATTGTAACCACAAGAAACGACTTAATATACTATAAATTTAATTATTTACTAAAAAGCAGTTATATCTGACATTAAAAAAACAATAAAAAAATTGCAGATAAAAACTATTAAATTAATCAAAGGTCGGTATTCTTCATAGTGAGCTTTTTCAAACCTCAAACCTCAAACGAGCTTGCGAGTTCAACGAAGTTAAACCTTTATCCTATTCACAAAATAGATACCTACTAAAATGATGAAAATACTAACGATTTGAATGAAGTTAATTTCTTCACCATCAATCACTCCCCAAAAAATGGCGAAAATAGGAATAAGGTAAGTAACCGTTGAAGCAAATACTGCCGAAGTATGTTTTATTAGCTGATTGAAAATAATAATAGACAATGCTGTACCAATTACTGCTAAAACAGCAACATAAGCTAATGCTTTTAATGCTTCAGGATTGGTAGTAGTGGTTTTGTAGAAATCAGTAAAAAACAAATAAAAGAAGCAAGGAATGCCTATGGTTAAAAAAGATAAGGCAGTAATGGCAATGGAATTTATTTCGCCTAAATATTTTTTAATGGTATTAACGCTTAGGGCGTAACACAAAGTAGCAATTACTACTAATAGTGCATAAAATATGGGGGTATTATTAAAATCTACCCCATTAGAAATAATTAAGCCCAAGGCACCGATTAGACCTATAAAAACACCCAAAAATTTACCTTTAACCGCAGGGACTTTAAAAATAACAACTCCTAAAATTAGGGTGAAGAATGGTGTTAATGAGTTGAGCATTCCTGCTAAGGAACTAGTAATTTGCGTTTCTGCTAGGGTGAATAAAAAAGCAGGAATAGCACTACCAAAAACGCCCACTATGGTTAAGTATTTCCACCGGTCTTTTTTTACTTTATGAATGTATTTGAATAAAAAAGGAAGTAAAAACAAAAATGAAATAGCTATTCTTAATGCCGCAACTTCGTCATGCGAATAAGCTTTCATGCCTCTTTTCATTAAAATAAAAGAGCTTCCCCAAATAAAAGCAAGGAAAAATAAAAGGAGGTATTGCCAAATTTTCTTTTCTAAATTCATCTGAAATAAAAATGATGGCGAAATTCAGCAAATAAGTTTAGTTTTTTGGTTTATTGATTAGAAATTGGAAATTAGAGAATAGTTTAAAAGTTGAAGTTGTTAAGAAGTCTGTAGTTGTTATTACACAGAGCTTAGCTTCAAACTACTGACAGAGAGGGTGTTTTTTTCTAAACTTATAATCTTTAAACCTCCTATACTAATGCCCAACCCCTAAAGCCTAATAGCTAATTTACGACTTTGCGAAATGGCTCAGCGTGCTTTGCGGTTAAACTCCTCTACTAAAAATAAATTTGCAAAGTTCTTGAACTAACATTAGCTTTGTTTATCTAAAAAATTCCCATGCAACAAAAAATTGTGGTTTTTACAGGTGCAGGAGTAAGTGCCGAAAGTGGTATCCAAACTTTTAGGGATGGTGATGGCTTGTGGGAAAATCATGATATACAGCAAGTAGCAACTCCTGAAGCTTGGAATGAAAATCCGAGATTAGTATTAGATTTTTATAATGAGCGAAGAAAACAGGTGTTGAAAGCACAACCAAACGAAGCTCATCAATCACTTGTTTTGCTTGAGCAAAATTTTGATGTTCAAATAATTACTCAAAACATTGATGATTTACATGAAAGAGCCGGATCTACAAAGGTGTTGCACCTCCATGGAGAAATTTTAAAAGCTCGTAGTACTTTTGATGATGTGTTATATGATTGGGAAAAACCTGAACTAAAATTAGGAGATAAATGTCCGAAAGGTTATCAACTTCGTCCGCATGTGGTTTGGTTTGGAGAGCCTGTACCGAATATGATAGAAGCAGCAAAAGTTTGTGAAGATGCCGCTTTTTTAATTGTAATTGGCACGTCATTAAATGTTTATCCGGCAGCTAACATTGTAAATTTTGTTCCTACTAATTGTACCAAGTATTTAGTAGATCCAAAAAAACCTGACTCTTTTTTAGAAAACAACATCCAATTTATACAAAAGAAAGCAGGAGAGGGTGTTGCTGAGTTGGTGAAACAGTTGTTGTCTTTGGAAGAGAAAGTTTAAACAAGTTTGTTTTTTGATATCGCTTCAATATTTCTTTTTAATCCGCTGAATTTGGTTCTTTTTACGGCAGATTTTCTAAAAATTTCATTAAAAATATCTTGTGTAATTTCTTCCCATTCTTTTTTGCTGTAGTTTAATAATCTGCTGTTGGGAGTAAAAAGTGGTTCTTGGTGCGGAGTTGAGAACCTATTCCATGGGCAAACATCCTGACAAATGTCGCAACCAAAAATCCAATCGTTAAAATTCTTAGTGTGTTCTTTTGGCAGCAATTCATCTTTTAATTCTATGGTGAAGTAGGAAATACATTTACTTCCATCAATAATATTATTAGGTAAAATGGCATTGGTCGGACAAGCATCAATACAGGCTGTGCAAGTGCCGCAGTAGTCTTTTATGGGAGTGTCATATTGTAATTCAATATCCAAAATAATTTCTGCCAAAAAGAAAAAAGAACCTTGTTTTTTGTTAATGAGCATGGTGTTTTTTCCTATCCATCCCAAACCGCTTTTTTTTGCCCAAGCTCTTTCTAAAATTGGGGCTGAGTCGGTAAAAACACGGGCATTAATTTCTCCAATTTCATCAAATAATAGTTGTAAAAAAGTTTTTAGTTTATCTTTTATAATAAAGTGATAATCTTGTCCGTAAGCGTATTTACTGATATTAAAACTGTCTTTTCGCTGTTCTTTTTCAGGAAAATAATTGTACATTAAAGAAATAACCGATTTACTTCCTTCTACTAATTTGGTGGGGTCTAATCGTTTTTCAAAATGATTTTCCATGTATTGCATCTTTCCGTGCATGTTGTTGGAAAGCCATTTTTCAAGTCGAGGAGCTTCTTCTTCCAAAAATTCAGCTTTTGAAATACCGCAAAAAGAAAAGCCTAACTCCGTAGCTTTTTGCTTGATGAATTGAGTGTTTTTTTGAGTTACATTTTTGGTCAAAATGTTAGCTGTTTTGGTTTAAAGTAAAGGTGCGTTCCCCCGAATCATTGAAGGGCCCGGGAATTAATTTTCCCGATTCATCGATAAGTTCTAATCGTATGGTGTTTTTGCTTTCGGATAAACCATCAATTTGGTACGATGCCCATTTGTCAACAATGATGGAAGTGGTTCCATTAAAAGTTACTTTTACCTTATTGCCGTTTTCGCTTAGCGAAGTGTTTACTAAGCAAAAATCCAAAATAGGAATGTTGTTTTGAGGTAAGTAATAGAACAGATGGGCTTTTGTTTCGTCAAAAAGTTGATCATCATTTAGTACAATGTTTTTAAGTAAAGTGGCATTATTGGTTTTAATTCCTAAGTTGTTTTCATCGCTTAAAAAAGCCAAGAAAACATTGTTTCCGGATAAAAATTCTTGTTCAATTTTGGTGGAGGGGTGGGTGGTAATGGTATAATTATTTTGTATAGTGGTAATGTTATAGTTTTGGTTGTTTTCAATGTTAAATTGAAGGATGTTGATGCCTTCTTTAAAAGAGGTGTTGGTTAAAGTCAAGCTGCTTTCAGTGTTGTTTTTTGAAGGTTTAATTTCAGTAAGGGTAATGCCATCAGCAGTAAACTCGGCAATATCATCGTCTATTTTTTGTTCTATAATTAGTGTGTTTTCATTAGTTGTTTCAGATGCAGTTTTTTCGTTGGAAGTATTGTTTTTATCGTTATCGCTTGTTGAGGTACAAGCAAAAAAAGGAATTAAAATAATTAGAAGAAACTTTTTTAAACGTATCATATAAAATTATTCAAAATTAAGTAACAGTTGATTTTTTTCTACTGCCTGACCAGTTTTAACAGCAATACTTTTTATAACGCCATCAGTTGGAGATTTAATAACATTTTCCATTTTCATGGCTTCTAAAATAAGTAGGGCATCACCTTTTTTTACCTCTTTCCCAACTTCCACATCAATAGAAAGCACTAAACCTGGCATTGGAGCTTTTAAGTCGCTTACTTTGGTAACTAATAAATTATCCATGCCTAAGCTGTGTAGGAGGTCGTCAAATTTATCTTTTAACTGAAATTTGTATTTAATACCATTTATTTTAACAAAAACAGTTTTTTCTTCCGGATTTAACTTAAGCAGTTCAAGATTATATGATTTATTGTCTTTTATAACATGGAAAAGGTTGTTTTTTACCTTTTTCACATCCCAATTAAAAGGGTTGCCATCAATTGTTCCTGATGATGCGTTTTTATCAAACTCAACATTAAATTCTCTTTTGTTTTCGCTTATTACCTTCATTTAAACTCCTAATTTAGCAGATTAATAATTTTTAGAACACAAAAATAACAATAATAATTACTTATAAAATGACATTAAATTTTAAAAAAGAAGGAAATGCTGCGGAGTCGCTTATAATACTACATGGTTTATTTGGTTCGTTAGATAATTGGATGACTTTTGCCAAAAAAATGAGTGAGCATTTTACGGTGTATTTGTTAGACGCTAGAAATCACGGTCAATCATTTCACGATGATGAGTTTACGTATGATTGCATGGCAAAAGATGTGAAAGATTTTATGGAGCAACAACAAATTAAAGAATCAATAGTGTTGGGTCATTCTATGGGTGGGAAAACAGCTATGCAGCTAGCTTTTAATTATCCTCATTTGGTAAAAAAATTAATTGTTGCAGATATTGCTCCAAAAGCTTACCCTGTACATCACGGGGAAATTATTAAAGGGTTACAATCATTAGATTTTGGTGTGATAAAAACCCGGGGAGAGGCTGATGACAAGTTGGCTGAAGCTATACCAATTTTAGCAGTACGTCAGTTTTTATTGAAAAATATGTATTGGAAAGAAAAAGACCAATTAGCATGGCGGTTTAATTTAGATGTAATAGCTAATAAAATTGAAAATGTAGGTGTTGAAATAAAAGCATCCTTTCCATTTAGTGAGCCTACTTTGTTTGTGAGAGGAGAACGCTCTAATTATGTGTTGGATGAAGATGTTATTGATATTAAAAACATTTTTCCTAACATGAAATTGGAAACAATTAATGGTTCTGGACATTGGATTCATGCTGAAAAACCTAAGGAATTTATGCAAGTTATTGAATCATTTCTATTGTAAATAGTGCTTTCACAGAATAGATTGTTGCAACGTTTAAGAGTAAATTAGCGTCACAACTTGTACATATACAGAAAAATAATTTACTAGGATACTACAACAAATATTGCATTTCGCAACATTTTTTGTATTATTGTCGTAACAAATCCTTTAATAAAAAAAGCTGAATGAAATTTATTAAGACAAGTATAGTTGTATTTACGTTGTTAATATCAACTATATCTATTAACTTATTTGCTGCCGATTTTTATTGGGTAGGCAATTCAGGTAGTTGGAACAACCCATCTCATTGGTCGTTAAGTAGTGGTGGACAAGGTGGAGCAGGAATTCCTTCAATGAGTGATAATGTTGTTTTTGATAATTTATCAATTAGCCAAGCTTCAGAAATTGTAATTAATCAACAAGCCAATTGTGCTTCTTTTCAAGTTCAAACTTTACATAAAGTTGTTTTTTCATCTAATAATGGAGCCGAGTTAAACATCAATGGAAATTTTCAAGTAAATGAAAATTATGAAAATCAGTTTTATGGTAGAACTATTTTTTCATCCAATCAACCCTTCACACAAATAAATACAAATAGAGCAACATTTTTAGGAGATGTTGAATTTAATGCTGAATCAAAATTTAATTTAACAAGTGATTTAATACTCACAGATTCCAATTTTATATATCTCAAAAAAGGAGAATTAAATGTAAACAATAGAACCATTTACTCTGGAGGTATTGACGTTAGAAGTAATAACGCCAAAAAAATCACTACTAAAAATGCTGTCATTTACAACCATCAAAAAGCACGATTTGATGCTAATAATTTTAATCTAGAAAATGACGCCTCAGACATCATTATTTACAGACAAGCCCAAGATGTAGCTTTAGGTAATATTGATAAAAATGAACTATCATTTAGCAATGGTTCTAAAATGACTAACACCTGTGGAGCAGTTCCTTTTACAATAACTACTTCAGTAATATCTAATTATAATGGTTTTGGAGTGAGTTGTGCTGGTGTTTGCGATGCGGTTGTTTATGTGTCAATAACTGGTGGAGTAGGACCATTTAACATTTTATGGTTAGGCCCCGGAACACCTGTAAATGATACCTTATATAATTCTTGTCAAGGAAATGTTGGGGTGCAAGTTACGGATATGGGACAAAATCCACCTTTTGGAACGCAATGTACCGATCAGGTATTTGTTACCAATCCAATTGCATTAGCCATTAATCTTATAGGAATTGTAGAGCCTACATGTAATGGTGATTGTGATGGAGCTATAGGTACAAATGTGGCTTTTGGTGTAGCTCCTTACTCTATTTCTTGGGTACAAGTGCCCGATACTACTTCTACTATTACCAATATTTGTGCTGGAGCTTATGATATAAATGTGGTAGATGCTAACGGTTGTACAGAGACGCAAAACTTTGTGTTAACCGAGCCAGCTCCTTTAACTTTTCAGTTAGATAGTACCAATATTAACTGCTTTGGAACATGTACAGGTACAGCTACAGTTTCAAATGAAGCAGGAGCAAACGGCCCCCCTTATACTTACTTATGGACACCCAATGGAGAGCTTTCATCAAGTATAAGTAATTTATGTGCAGGTATGTATGGAGTAACAGTTTCTGATGCTGACGGATGTTCTACAACAGATAGTGTAAATATTACCATTCCTAATCAACTACAGTGGGATACTATTGTTCAAAATGTAAGTTGTGGAGGAGTGTGTGATGGTTCAATTACGGTAAATATTTTAAGTGGAGGAACAGCTCCTTTTACTCACAATTGGAGTACCGGAGCAACTAATAATGGTGTTTCTTCTACCATTTCAGGTTTATGTGCCGGAACTTATACAGATTCTATAGTTGATGGTAATGGTTGTGATACGGTTATCACCATTATCATAACAGAGCCTGATACTTTATTAACATCAACAACATCTTCAAATGTTACCTGTTTTAGTGCTTGTGATGGTTATGCAGTTACTTCGCCAGTAGGAGGTACGCCAAATTATACTTATACTTGGTCTTCTATTCCTGCCGGATTAACATTTAGTGGACAAGGAACAGATTCTATTTTTAACTTATGTCCGGGTCAATATGTCGTTAACATAGTTGATGCGAATAACTGTTCCACATCAGATACTATAACCATAGCAGAGCCAGCATTATTGGTTGCCAACCCTAGTGCAACAGACATATCTTGTTCGGGGGTTTGTGATGGAAGTGTAACAGCCAACCCAACAGGCGGCACAACACCTTATTCTTATGTTTGGACTGGTCCGGGAGGTCCTTATAATACACAATCTGTTAATAGTTTGTGTGCTGGAACGTATGTGGTAACCGTTACAGATTCTAACAACTGTGTAGCTATTGATAGTGTAATCATTACAGCTCCTCAGCCACTTACAGTAAATGTAAATGGTACGGATATGTCGTGTGCAGGTGTTTGTGATGGAGCTGCAACCGCAACAATTAATGGAGGAACTTCTCCATACACTATTGTTTGGACAAGCGTGCCTGCCGGGCAAGTTACTACAGGACAAGGAACAACATCTATTTCTAATTTGTGTGCCGGAACTTATACGATTAATGTAACTGATTCTAATGGATGTACTACCAATGCTTCTGTGGTAATTAATGAACCAACCGGAATTAATGCCAACTTAACACAAACCGAAGTTTCTTGTAACGCAGCATGTGATGCATCTGCAACTGTAACGCCATCAGGAGGTGTAGCACCCTATATGGTATCATGGAATGGGGTTGCGTTTGTTCCAGTAGTAGGTGGGTTTAATACTATAAATGGATTATGTGCAGGGAATCATACAGTTATTGTCCGAGATGCAAACAATTGTACTACAACAATAAATTTCACTATTACTGAGCCAGCTGCATTAATAACATCTACAACAGGAACTGATTTAACATGTAATGGGATTTGTAATGGTACTGCAACAACTACTCCTTCAGGAGGAAGTGGAGCATATACTTATGTTTGGACAACAATTCCTGCGGGACTTACTTTTGCTGGTCAGGGAACAAACACTATAACCAACCTTTGTGCAGGAACATATATTGTTAATATTATGGACACGTCAAATTGTTCGGTTAACGATACTATTGTGGTAAATGAACCACAAGCTATTAATCCAAATACTCAATTTACGAATATGAGTTGTAATGGAATAAATGATGGTTCTGCGGTAGCAGTGCCAACAGGAGGTAATCCACCATATACTATTAATTGGGTTACTTTACCAGGAAACACTCCTATTGCAGGAAATCCTATAAATGGGTTAGGTGCTGGACAATATGAAGTTATCGTTATAGATGCTAATAGTTGTGAAGTTAGAGATACTATTACCATTACTAATCCACCAGTATTAAACCTAAATGTTACTGCTACAAATGCAAGTTGCCAAGCAGTTTGTGATGGTTCTGCTGTAGCAGTAGCTTCAGGCGGAACGCCAGGTTATTCTTATCAGTGGGATGCTAATGCAGGAAGCCAAACTACAGACTCTGCAACAAATCTTTGTGCAGGAACTTATAATGTTACTGTAACTGATACTAACGGTTGTACAGCTTCTGGTAATGTTACCATAGCTCCATCAATTACTATTAATATTACAACCACAGCAATCACTATTAGTTGTAATGGTGTGTGTGATGGAAGTGCAACGGCTAACCCATCAGGTGGAACATTACCTTATTCTTATAGTTGGTCTAATGGAGATACTACCCAAACTACTTCAACTTTATGTCCGGGTTGGGTTTATGTTACCGTTACAGATGCTAACGGTTGTACTGCTGTTGATTCGGTAAATATGCCAGTTGATCCATCTGTTTTAGTTCCAAATGGAGTTATTAATCAACAAATTTCTTGTAATGGAACATGTGATGGAATGGTTTCATCAGCTCCAACAGGAGGAACTCCACCTTATTCAATTTCATGGTCGGTACCTGATACAAATAATGTATGTGCAGGTATAGCTGTTGTAACAGTTACAGATAATAACGGTTGTATTCAAACAGATACCTTAACATTGGTTGCTCCTGATACTATAGCACCTAATCCAACTATTACTAATGTTTTATGTAGTGGTGATAATACAGGAAGTATATGTGTTGCTCCAACAGGAGGAAGTCCAGGGTATTCTTATGTTTGGTCAGGTGGTTTAGGTACCAATGCTTGTATTAATAATGTGCCAGCTGGAACTTATTCTGTAACTATTACAGATACAAATGGTTGCTCAAGGATTGATACATTTACTATAACATCGCCTTCAGCATTAACATCTAATCCAATACAAAATAATGTTAGTTGTTTTGGAGCTAATGATGGGTCGGCAAGTGTAACTGTTACAGGAGGCGTGTCTCCATATACTTATTTATGGTCAACAACCGATACTACATCATCTATAAGTAATTTAGCACCTGGAAATTATTCGGTAACAATAATGGATGCTAACGGCTGTATTACGGTGCAAAACTTCACCATTACACAGCCCAACCAATTATTGGCTAATGCTACAGGAACTAATGTGGCTTGCGGTGGAGCTCCTTGTACTGGTAGCGTAACTGCTAGTCCTTCTGGTGGTGTGCCAGGATTTACCTATCAATGGTCAACTAACTCTAATCCAAACCTTGGAACTACACCTTCATTAACCAATTTATGTCCAGATACCTATATAGTAACTGTTACCGATACTAATGGTTGTACAGCGGTTGATTCATTCACGGTTACAGCACCAACAACACTTACTGTTGCGTTAACTTCTACTGATCCAACTTGTAATGGAGATACAGATGGAACAGCAACAGCAACTCCAAGTGGAGGAACTGCTCCTTATACTTATTTATGGGTAGGAACATGTGCTCCTTCTCCAAACAATACAGCTACAGTTACTGGTTTATGTGCAGGTACTTATACGGTTACCGTTACAGATGCTTTAGGTTGTAGTTTTACAGGTAACGTAACTTTAACCGATCCTGACCCAATTGCAGCAAACCCTGTGGTTACTAATGCCAATTGTGGTGTTTGTGATGGGGTTATTGCTACATTCCCAACAGGTGGAGATGGGGTTTATTCTCATTCATGGTCAATAGGAGCTACAACTTCTACTATAACTAACCTTTGTGCAGGATTTTATACAGATACTATTACTGATAATAGTGGTTGTTCGGCAGTTATTACTATTGCAGTAAGTAATCCTACAGGTCCAACAGGAATAACATCAACGGTTAATAATGCAACTTGTTTTGGTGCTTGTGATGGTTCACTTAATGCACTACCAATTGGAGGGACAGCTCCATTTTCTTACGCTTGGACATCAGTTCCTCCCGGAGGACCTTATCCTAATGACAGTACTTTAACGGGTTTATGTGCAGGTACGTATAATTTAACATTAACAGATGCCAGTAATTGTGTGTTAGCAGCAAGTGTTGTTGTTGGTCAGGCAGATAGCATTACTGAAAATTTAAATGTTTCTGATGCCACTTGTTTAGGAACTTGTGATGGAATGGCGTCTGTAACGCCAAGTGGAGGAACAGCACCTTATTCTTATTTATGGAGCAATGGAGCAACCACTTCATCTACTTCAGGATTGTGTGTTGGAGCAGCAAGCGTAACCATTACTGATGCTAACGGCTGTAACAAAGTAGTAAACTTTAATGTTACAAGTCCTTCTCAATTAACAGTAAGTACAACTACAACAGATGCTTCTTGTAACGGAGATTGTGATGGAACGGCAACAGCAACGCCAAATGGAGGAACAGCTCCTTATACTTATTTATGGAATGATGCTTTAAATCAAACTACACCAACCGCAACAGGATTGTGTGCAGGAACTTACAATGTTCAGGTTACAGATGCAAATGGATGTTTTACTGTGGAAACGGTTACTATTAATGAACCAGCTGTTATTACACCAAACTTAACTACTACTGATGCTACTTGTGGAAATCCAGATGGAACTGCAACTGTAGCTCCAACAGGAGGAACAGCACCTTATTCATATTCTTGGAATTTTGGGCCAACTGTTCCAAATGTTACTGGTTTACTAGCAGGTACTTATTCTGTTACCATTACTGATGATAATGGATGTAGTATTGTAGTGCCGGTTACCATTAGCAATGCAAACGGGCCATCAATTTCTTTAAATACAAATAACGCAACTTGTAGTGGTGTTTGTGATGGCTCAGCTTCAGTTGCTGTAACTTCAGGGGTGCCACCTTACACTTATTTGTGGAGTAATGGAGCTACAACTACAAGTGTAAATGGACTTTGTTCTGGAAATTACACCGTACAAGTTACAGATGGTAATGGTTGTGTAACTGCTCAAGCTTTTACTATTTCAGATAATTCACCTATAAGTGTCAGTGTTTCTACCATAGATGCTACTTGTAATGGTGCTTGTGAT
Organism: uncultured Flavobacteriales bacterium; assembly: GCA_937901255.1. Lineage (GTDB taxonomy): Bacteria > Bacteroidota > Bacteroidia > Flavobacteriales_E > Vicingaceae > BRH-c54. Next base: position 58,603 of record CALCHN010000004.1, read on the forward strand.
GGTTCTGCCATTGCAACTCCAAATGGAGGAACTGCACCTTATACATATAGTTGGAGTACAGGACATACCATTAATGCTGTTGCAGGTTTATGTGCAGGGAACTACACAGTAACAGTAACTGATGCGTTGGGTTGTAGCGTGGTGCAAAATGTAAGTATTAATGCTCCATCTAATTTAACAGTTAATGTTTCAGGAAGCAATGCTAGTTGTAACGGAGGAAGTAATGGAACTGCAACAGCTACACCAAATGGAGGAACTGCTCCATATACATATTCTTGGAATACCGGAGCAACAACCGCTTCTATTTCTGGATTAACAGCAGGAACTTATACAGTAACTGTTACAGATGCAAATGGATGTTCAACTACTGGTAATGTAACTATTGGAGAAGGCTCAAATATTACTGCAACCATTAACACAACTGATGCTACTTGCGGTATTTGTGATGGTACTGCTACAGTAACTGCTCCGGCAGGTGGTGCAGGAGGTCCATATACTTATTCATGGTTGCCAGGTGGACAAACATCTTCGTCAATCAATGGTTTATGTCCTGGAGCTTATACAGTTGAGGTTACAGATAATAATGGATGTTCAAACACATTTAATGTATTAATCAGTAATCCAAACGGACCTTCGTTAAGCATGAGTGCAGATAGCGTAACATGTTTTGGAGATTGTGATGGTACAGCAAATGTAACTGTTACTTCAGGAGTTGCCCCATTTGTTTATCAATGGGATGACCCTAACTTGTCAAATTTAGATAGTGCTACTTCTTTATGCGCTGGCTTATACACAGTAGTTGTTCAAGATGCAAATGGTTGTGTTAGTGTAGATAGTATTAATGTTGGAACACCACAGCAAATTTTAGCGAATATCACTTCCACAAATCCAACTTGTAATGGTGTTTGTGATGGTACAGCCACTGCCAACCCAACAGGAGGAATTGGAACTTATACTTTCTCTTGGAGCAATGGACAAACTTCAGCGACAGCTACTAATTTATGTGCAGGAACACATACGGTTACCATTACTGATCAAAATGGTTGTTCTATAATTGATAGCGTTACACTAACAGAACCAACAGGAATTAACATAACAGCAAGTGCTACTAATCCTACTTGTAATGGCGATTGTGATGCAACAGCTTTAGCAACAGCTTCAGGAGGAACAGCACCTTATTCATACTCTTGGAATACTACTCCTATTCAAAATAATTCTTTAGCTACAGCTTTATGTGCAGGAACTTATACAGTAACAGTTACTGATGCCAATGGATGTATCGACAGTACTACAGTGGTAGTAACTGACAACCCTGTATTAACTACTTCAACAAGTACAACTCCACCAACATGTAGTGGAAATTGCGATGGAACAGCTACTACAACTCCAAACGGAGGAGCAGCACCTTACACTTACTCTTGGAGTAATGGACAAACTTCAGCAACTGCAATTAATTTATGTGCAGGAACATACACAGTAACTATAACAGATGGAAATAATTGTGCTACTACAGATACCGTGGTTATTAATAATGCACCTGTTGTTAATGATAGCACTGTAGTTACTAATCCTACTTGTGGAGTATGTAATGGAGCAGTTACTTCAACTCCTGTAGGCGGTGTTGGTCCTTATGATTTTGTATGGACAGCTATTACAGGACCAAATCCATCACTACCTGTTACAACCACCAATGCGGCAAGTTCTACCGTTAATGGTTTGTGTGCCGGAACTATTCAACTTCAATTAACCGATTTAGGAACTGGTTGTGTTTCTACTCATACAATAGTTATCAATAGTGATGTAACTGCTACAGTGAACATGACTTCAACTGATGAAACCTGTGCTAACGCTTGTAATGGAACGGCATTAGCTTCTGTAAGTGGTGGAACAGCACCTTATACGTTTAGTTGGTCGCCTTCTGGTGGAAATGATTCTTTGGCAACTAATCTGTGTGCAGGATTTTATACAGTAACGATTACTGATGCAAACGGTTGTATTCTTTCAGATACAGTTACCATTAATACTAACGATTTAGATTTAAGTATCACTAACATTGTTCCGGAATCTTGTTTTGGAGCGTGTGATGGTGTAGCGGTAGTGGCAGTAGGGGCAGGAACTTCTCCATTTACTTATCAGTGGAATGTTACTAATCCTACACAAACAACTCCAACAGCAAGTAATTTGTGTGTAGGTACTTATACAGCGGTAGTAACTGACAGTTTAAATTGTAAAGATTCTATTTCTGCTACCATTACAGGTCCTACTCAATTAGTACCTTCAACTACTGTATCTACACCAATTAGTTGTAATAGCGTTTGCGATGGAGCAGTGACTGCTACACCAAACGGAGGTACAGCTCCATACACCTATTTATGGGATGATCCTTTAGCACAAACTACTCAAACAGCAACAGGACTTTGTGCAGGAACTTATGTGGTAACTATTACTGATGCTAATGGTTGTTCTGAAAATGATACCATTACACTTAATGAGCCATCAGCAGTGTTAGCGAATGAAGTTATAGTAGCTCCGGCTTGTAATGTTTGTGATGGTTCTATCACCTTAAACCCAACTGGTGGTGTTGGACCATTTACCTACTTATGGACAACTCCAACAAGCCCTCCTAATCCAACAACAGCAATGATTACTAACCTTTGTGCTGGGGCTTATTCGGTTGATATAACTGATCAAGGAACAGGTTGCGTAACTACTTTTAATTATGCGTTAAGTAATACTACTGCTCCAGATCCTAACACTACCGTTACCAACATCTCTTGTAATGGTGTTTGTGATGGGCAAATTGTTGCCAATCCAACTGGTGGAACTGCTCCTTATAGTATTTCATTTAATCCGGGAGGAACTGCTAATCCTCAAACAAACCTTTGTGCAGGAGTTTATACTGTAACGGTTACCGATTCTATCGGATGTATTGGTGTGGTGGTTGATACCGTTATAGCTCCTGATGTTATGCTTACAAATATTAATTCAACAAATGTTACTTGTAATGGATTAAACGATGGTACAGCAACTGTAAATGTTACTGGTGGTGTTCCAAATTATAATTATTCTTGGATGCCATCTAACCAAACCGGACAAACTGCTACTGGATTAGGAGCAGGTGTACACATTGTTACTATTACTGATGATAATGGCTGTAGTGTGGTTGATAGTGTAGTTATTACTGAATCGTCAGCAATTTCAATTACAACATCAATTACAGATGTTACTTGTTCTTCTGTTTGTGATGGTGCTGCTACAGTTACCGTAAGTGGTGGAGCAGGAGGATACGTTTTCCAATGGAATGGAGATTTAACTCCTGGTCAAACAAACACAGCGTCCAACTTATGTTTTGGGCCAAATGGATTAGTAATTACCGACCAAAATGGCTGTACAGATTCGTTTACTGTAAATATTGGAGCAATTGATACGGTATTGGCTTTTGCCGGAAATGATACTAATGTTTGTTTTGGTTCTCCAATAACATTAATAGGAAATGGAATTGGAAATATAGCTTCAGTAGAATGGTTTGAATTGCCAAGTATGACTTCAATAGCAACTACAGATACTATAACTGTTACTCCAACATCAGCAGGGCAAGCTTGCTATGTTTATACAGTTTATGGAGCTAATGCAGGTTGTTTTGATATGGATACGGTTTGTATCACAGTTGATCCATTACCAATTGCCAATGCAGGGCCTGATGTTACTATTTTTGAGGAAGGTTCTACTCAGTTAAATGGTAGTGGTGGCGTAACTTATACGTGGACACCTAGCTATGGACTAAGTGATACAACTATTGCTAATCCGGTTGCTAACCCGATGCAAACTACTACTTATTATTTAACAGTAACTTCACCAGCAGGGTGCGTTGCTACAGATAGTGTAGTAGTAACCGTATTGCCAAAAATTGTTTTCCCGGATGGTATTACACCAAATGGTGATGGTGTTAACGATGTTTGGATAATTGATTTTATTGAAGAGTTCCCAAATAATGTGGTAGAAATTTACAACCGTTGGGGAGAATTATTGTTCCATGCAGAAGGATATAAACAAAATTGGGATGGAACCTACAATGGCAAACCATTACCCATAGGAACTTATTACTTTGTAATAGAGTTAAACGATGGTAAAACAAAACCTTATACAGGGCCAATAACCATTTTAAGATAAGTTATAAGATGAAAAACAGATACATAGTCATATTGGTTTTGATATTGTCGGGAAGTGCGGTGTTTGCTCAGCAATTGCCTCACTTTAGTCAATATTATTTGAATGATTTTTTGATTAATCCAGCAATAGCAGGAGTCAATAATTATTTCGAAGGAAAATCTAGTCACAGATACCAATGGGAAGGAATAACCGATGCTCCAAGAACTTATACGCTAAGTGTAAATGGACCTATGAAAAACGAAAATATGGGCTTGGGAGGATATCTTTTTACAGATATGGTTGGACCAACAAGAAGAACAGGGTTTAACTTAGCTTATTCTTATCATGCAAGATTAAACGAAACTTTAAAACTTTCTTTTGGATTATCAGCAGGAGTAATGCAATTTATGATTGATGGATCTAAAGTTACGTTAAGAGATCAAGGAGATGTTATTTTAACCAATGGCGTACAAAAAGTATTAGTGCCTGACGCTGGTTTTGGAACTTACTTATATCATGAGAAATATTATGTAGGGTTTTCAGCACCACAACTATTAAATAGCAGAGTAAAGTTTTTTAATGAAGGAGATAATCCAAATGGAACGCTACCTGCTCACTTTTTCTTTACAGGAGGTTATAAATTTGATATTTCTGATGATTTTATGGTAGAACCATCTTTCTTTGTAAAGTATGTTACTCCAGCACCTGTAATGTTTGATGGTAGTTTAAGAGTGTTTTATAAGAAAAAAGTATGGTTAGCAGGAACCTACCGTCATCGTGATGCTGTTGCTGTTTCAATGGGATATTTAATTTACGATTACTTTACGGTAGCATATGCCTATGATTTTACTACCACCAATTTAAAAAATTACAATAATGGCTCACATGAGTTGATGATAGGCATTAGGTTTCATAAAAATGAACCCAAAACAACTTCAGCTCCTTCCATAAATTAAGAAGTTGATTAAAGCATAAAAAAACCACTTTGGAATTTCCAAAGTGGTTTTTTGTTTTAGAAAATGATACGTTTTAGTTACAATTTTTATCTAAAGATGCTTCAATATTTAATTCAACTACCGACCATAATTTACTTTCTCCATCAGCACCTTTGTGTAAATCTTCGCAAACGCTGTTTAATGCAGCAATAGCATCTCCACCGCTCCAATCCAACACATCAATTTCTCCCGTTAAAGTAATGATATTATCATTTAAAGTATAATCCAAGCTTACTTCTTTCTCAATATCATTCATGGTAAGGTAAAAAATAGCCGTTCCACTTTCGTTATTTCCTTTGGCAGATTTTCCATGTCCGATAATTAAGTCAGTAGCGGCCATACTTCCAAAAAACGATTCAATAATTTTTTTATCCCTTCCTTCATCTTTGGTAAAGGTGCTTTCTGTCATAATAGTAAAATTAATACCATTGATGATGTCGGTAATTTTGGTAGATTTATCTTCACCTTTAACCAATACCTGATTGAAAGTTCCTCCTACACCCACTTTTTCAGTAGTTTTAAAAGCTGTCCAATTTACTGTTACTGTTGAATTTTTTGTAAACTGGTAAAAGCAAATAGGTTCATTATCAGTGGATTCTTGTTTCTTTGTTTCATTTCCACCTCCACAAGCGGTTAATAATAATAAAGCAGATGCTGTTATTGGTAAAAATATTCTTTTCATAATATATTAATTTTAGTTAGATTTGGTTCAAAATTAAGTTTTTTAACAGCGATTATCAATGAAAAGGTTTTTCAATTTACTTATTGTGTATTTATGTGTTTCATTGAGTATTGTGGCTCAGACAGATAGTTCTGAACAATATGTAGAAAGTTTATCGGACAGTTTTAAAAAATTTGATGCGTATAACGATTTAATTTCGTTGACCTTAAGCACCGCTCCAAATAAATCTTACAATTATGCCACCATTCAACTAGCATTGGCAGAAGTTGATTCTCAGTTTGCCAGAGCAAATCTCAACATCGGACTAAGCTATGATTATCGACTAAAATTCGATTCGGCTATTTTTTATTATAATATCGCCTTAGAAAAATATAACCAATTAGGAAATGTTTTTTGGATGGGACAAACTTACCTTAATTTGGGAATTGTTAATTATTACAAAGGCGATTTTGATAAATCAGTAGAGCACTATTACAAAGCAATTTCTATGTTTGATAGTTTGAATTACTTACCACCTATCAGTTCAATCTATATTAATTTAGGAAGTTTATTTCAGGAAAAACAAAACTATCAGCGGTCTTTGTTTTTTCTTAGAAAAGCCATAGAGGTTAATAAGCAACTAAACGATAGCTCTTCATTGGCAGCAATTTATAACAACTTAGGTATTAATTATAAAAAATTAAACAAAACCGATTCAGCTATTTATTTTTATGAGGAATCTATTAAATTAAAAAAATTATTAAATGAAGAAAGTTCTTTAGCCAGTACCTTGTCAAACTTAGGTCAATTGTACTTGCTTTTAGAAAACTACGATTTAGCACTAAAATACCATATAGAATCTCTTTCTTTAGAACGCAAGTTTAACAATGAACTTGGTATTTGTCAATCTTATGTGAATATTGGAGAGGTTTTCTTGGTTAAAGAAGACTATTTAAGTGCCGCTTTTTATATCAATAATGGGTATGAAAAAGCAAAAGAATTAAAAACCCTTGATAACCTTATTGCCTCTACTCACGCTATGGCTTTACTTTATGAGAAAACCAATGATTTTAAAAAAGCCTATCAATTTCATATTTTACACAGCAATTATAAAGATTCATTATTGAACGAACGGTTAAATACCACTATTGCTGAAATGGATGCGAAATATCAAAATGAAGCCAATCGTAAAGAAATCGCCTTGTTAAGCAAAGAAAAAGAATTGCAAGAAGCTGTAATTCAACGACAAGCTACTTTTAGAATAGCTTTAATTATTGGGTTAGTATTAATTTTAGTAATTCTAACAATAATCATGTTGGCATACCGACAAAAAAAGAAAGCCAATGAATTGTTGGCAGAGCAAAAAAATGCCATAGAACGTAAAAACAAAGAAATTACCGATAGCATCAATTATGCAGAAAGAATTCAGCAAGCACTTTTGTTTACCGAAGAAAGTGAGTTTTTGAAAACATACGATAATTTTATTCTTTATTTACCAAAAGATATTGTTAGTGGCGACTTTTATTGGGTAAATGAAAACAATAATTTTACTTACATAGCTGTTGCCGATTGCACCGGACATGGAGTTCCGGGAGCTTTTATGAGTATGTTAGGCATTTCTTTTTTGAATGAAATTACTACTAATAATGAATTAATCTCTCCGGCAGAAGTTTTAAATCAACTAAGAGAAAAAGTAATCACCAATCTAGGGCAAAAAGGACAATTAGGCACTTCTAAAGATGGAATGGACATCTCGTTGATTAGGGTAAATAATACGAGCAAAGAAATAGAGTGGGCGGGAGCAAACAACCCACTTTGGATATATAGAAATGCAGCGTTGATAGAACTAAAACCCGACAAACAGCCCATTGGTTATTATGTGCATCCCACACCCTTTACCAATCATCAATTAAAATTAGAAAAGAAAGATAAAATATACTTGTTTTCAGATGGTTATGTTGATCAATTTGGCGGAGAAAGTAATAAGAAATTCATGAAAAAACGCTTGAAAGAACTTTTTGAACAGCAATTTAAAACTCCCATTAACGAGCAAAAAAACATTTTAGTAGCACAATTTAAGAACTGGAAAGGCACTAACGAACAAGTCGATGATATTTGTATGATAGGTTTTGAGGTGTGAGGGATTAGGCGTTAGGGATTAGGCATTAGGGATTAGGCATTAGGGATTAGGCGTTAGGAATTAGGTATCAATTCACAGTATCTAAACCTCAAACCTTATAAACTCCTAAACTATCTATTGCCGTCATTCCCTGAAATTTTGGAGTGCAACGGAAAAATTATTGGGAACCTTGAGGGAGTAGCCACCAATGCACGAATAAGTTTTCATTAACAAAGCCCTTTTGATGAGTTGTAAAAAAATGTATATTTACAAAAAATAAATATACATACCAAAAGGTGTATATATCTACCTAAAATTAGTTAGACATGTATACCAAAGGTTTACATATATATATAAGTTGGCAGTAATTCTAAAAAACGACAGTGAACATCAAATCATTAGCAGAAATATTTAAACTATTAAGACCCAAGTACTACAATATTCTGACAAGATTACTTGTGTTTGGTGGACTGACTCTGCTTTCTAAACCCATTTGGGTTGACATTCTCAATATTGCTTTTAGTGAATTTCAGTTTTCATTAATTGGGGAATACGATTGGGCTATTGGCTTGACTGTTATTCTGCTTGCTTTAACCTACAATACTATTCATAAATATTTGGACTTAAAATATGAAAAGCCCAACGAACCAGCATTTAATCAAGCTGAATACAAATCATTTTCTGACTTTGGAGAACTTTGCCAAGAAATACTGCCAATCTTAAATGACAACGAATACATATTCAAAACGACAGGACCTAATTCGGGGCGTGATAACACAGGAGAGTTAAGAATGGACTTAACAATGTGGGAAGATTTAAAAAAAGAAGTTATAAGTCCGAATAATGAAGCTATTAAAAAACTTATTAAAGACAACACAGAGATAATTCCATCAAAATATGAAAATGATTTTAAAAGAATGGTTTTACATATTGATGCTTTTCAAAAACACATTGAAAATCCGAATTTTGATTATTCTGAATTTCAATTTCCTAAAACATTTCCAGATATAATCTTGACACATTGTTTTGAAAAGGCAAAGAGTGATAAGATACTAAAACGGAAACTTAAATGGCTTTCAAAAAATTTAAAACCTTTGAACTTATTCCATTGGATAGCATTTGGTTCAGCAATTTTGACACCTAAAAAAGCAAGCGATTTTGACATTGCAATTTTACTAGACAAAGCAACAGACCTAAACGAAACAAACAAAAAAATAGAGATCATTAAGTTTGACTTTAAAGTAAAATTCCGCCAACCACTTCATATCACATTATTTGAAGAAACTAAGAAGACTGACTTTTTAGAATTTGTTGATTTTAACAAACTAAAAATTGAAAGCAAAAATGGGTAAAAACTTACACTATTCCATCCGACCCTTTATTGAAAGGGCTTTAAATAGCCATTTTGCTGTTGAAAAATTCGAGCTAATTGACAATGACGAATATTATATTTATAAAGTTTATAGAAGGAAAGGAATGTCCGAAATTATAGTTGTTCTTAGTGACGACTATTATTTTGGTTCTGCATCATTACAAAACAAACCAGCCATTCTGAAAGATGGTGGTTTTTTCTTAATTGCCCGCCCTGAAGCAAGTGGATTTGAAAGAAATGAACCATTGGAAAAACTTGGAATTGGAAAAATCGGGAAACTATTAGGTGCATTAAATAAAGAAGACTTTTGGAACTATGAACCACCAAAAAAAGACAAAGAAAAATAAGAACTACTGCCAACAGCGTGTATAAGAAATAGCGGGTTCAGTGCTAAATAAAAGGTCAGTACTTTTAATAAAAGTCAGCGCTAAACTGAAAGTAAAGTGCTTTTAATCCGCTACTTCTCATACACGCAAAACGTTGGCTAACAACCATTAACCCACAATGGCTTTGTGTGTTGGAAAAAGTCCCCTGGAGTTTATACTGAGCGTAGTCGAAGTAGGGGATTTAGGGGGCTTTCACACTCTCAATCATCACTTCCAAAATAGCTTGTGCTGCTTTGCTGATTTTTGTTCCCGGACCAAAAATACCCACCGCTCCAGCATTAAATAAAAACTCATAATCTTGTTGAGGAATAACTCCACCAACAATCACCAAAATATCTTCTCTGCCAATTTTTTTAAGCTCTTCAATTACTTGTGGCACTAAAGTTTTATGTCCGGCAGCCAATGAAGATACGCCTAAAATATGCACATCATTTTCAGCGGCTTGTTTAGCAGCTTCGGCAGGTGTTTGGAACAAGGGACCAATGTCCACATCAAAACCTAAATCGGCAAAAGATGTTGCAATTACCTTTGCACCTCTATCATGTCCGTCTTGCCCCATTTTGGCAACCATAATTCGTGGACGTCTGCCATCCAGTTGAGCAAACTCGTCCGCCAATGCTTTGGCTTTTAAAAAATCTTTATCATCCATAACTTCTGAACTATAAACACCGCTAACAGAGCGGATTTGTGCTTGATACCTGCCAAAAACTTCCTCCATGGCATCAGAAATTTCGCCTAAAGTGGCTCTTTCTCTAGCTGCATCTACAGCAGCGGCTAATAAATTACCATTTCCGGAACGTGCAATTTCGGTAATATTTTTTAAAGCTGCTTGTACGTTGTCGTTGTTTCTGCTGGCTTTAATTTTATTTAAGCGTGCTATCTGGCTGTTTCTTACTTTGGTGTTATCTACTTCTCTTACTTCAATTTCCTCATCATTGTCAACAACATATTCGTTTACGCCAACAATAATTTCTTTGCCACCATCAATACGAGCTTGTTTTTTTGCAGCAGCTTCTTCAATTCGTAATTTAGGAATGCCTTTTTCTATGGCTTTTGCCATTCCACCATGTTTTTCAACTTCCTCAATCAATTCCCAAGCTTTTTCAGCCAATTGATGCGTAAGTGTTTCGATGTAATAAGAACCTCCCCAAGGGTCAACAGTTCTGCAAATTTCAGTTTCATTTTGAATGAACAATTGGGTATTCCTAGCAATACGGGCAGAGTAATCTGTTGGTAAAGCAATGGCTTCATCCAACGCATTGGTGTGTAAAGATTGCGTTCCGCCCAATGCAGCAGCTAATGCTTCTACACAAGTTCGGGCAATATTATTATAAGGATCTTGCTCAGTTAAGCTCCAACCACTGGTTTGGCAATGCGTTCTTAATGCCAACGATTTTTGGTTTTTAGGGTTAAATTGTTTAACAATTTTAGCCCATAACAACCTGCCTGCACGCATTTTGGCAATTTCCATAAAATGATTCATGCCTATTCCCCAAAAGAAAGAAAGGCGAGGAGCAAAATCATCAATGTCCATTCCCGATGCAATGCCTGTACGCAAATATTCCAGCCCATCGGCTAAGGTATAAGCCAATTCAATTTCGTTAGTTCCGCCTGCTTCCTGAATGTGGTAGCCCGAAATACTGATAGAATTGAATTTCGGCATGTTTTGCGAAGTATATTTAAAAATATCAGCAATAATTTTCATAGAAGGTAATGGCGGATAGATGTAGGTGTTTCGCACCATAAACTCCTTTAAAATGTCATTTTGTATAGTTCCGGTAAGTTGTTCGGGCTTTACCCCTTGTTCTTCGGCAGCTACAATGTAAAAAGCTAAAATCGGAATTACCGCTCCATTCATGGTCATAGAAACCGACATTTTATCCAAGGGAATTTGGTCGAATAGAATTTTAATGTCTTCCACAGAATCTATGGCAACACCTGCTTTACCAACATCACCAACTACTCTTGGGTGGTCGGAATCATAACCTCTGTGAGTGGCTAAATCAAACGCTACCGAAAGCCCTTTTTGTCCGGCAGCTAAATTTTTTCTATAAAATTCATTCGATTCTTCGGCAGTGCTAAATCCTGCATATTGTCTGATAGTCCACGGACGCATAACGTACATGGTAGAATAAGGACCTCTTAAATTAGGAGCGATTCCAGCACCATAATTTAGGTGTGTAAAATTGGCTACATCTGCTTTGCTATACTGTTTTTTAACAGGAATAGACTCGGCAGTTTGCCATGTTTCATTATTGGAAATGGCTGCTTTTTTATTTGCAGGATGGTAAGATAAGTTTGAAAAATCTGGTTTCATCTGTTACTTGTTAGTTACAACAAGCAAATTTAGTAAAACACAAGTAAAATAGAATGATTTAAGAAATAACAATTTGTAGAAATGAACATTAACCTTGTTCTACGTTTAAAAATAAATGTCGTTTTTTGTTGTTATATTGATTTGCTATCAAAATTATTATGAATAGATTAATCGTTTTTATTGTGATAATGTTTCTATCATTTAAGCTTTACAGCCAAGATAAAACAATTGGATTAAATTCAACAATCTATTATAATAAATTTATGGGAGGAATATTATTTACTACTTGGAAAAGTGAAAATGATAGAAAAACTTATCCGAATTGGGTGTTTAGAGTAAGTAGCGGTATTGTGGGGTATAAGAAATTTGAACCAGACAAATCGAGAATAACAATTACAGAAAAAGGCTTAATAGCAGATGGGGCTCAGGAGTTTCCAAGTAGTATTTTTAGACCTAAACCCTTGGAAGAAAATTATAAGGGAACATATTATAATTCTTATGAACAGCTTGTTTTGGTTGGAATAGATTTATCCGTTTTAAAACAATTTAGAATTTCAAACGGTTTTTATTTTGGAATGGGAGCAGGCTGGAATACTTCTTCCAATAAGGGTAAAGTGAAATGGTACAACCCTATAAATAATGATTCAATAACTGAAAATTCTTTGTTAAAAGATTTTTTTACTGTTTATTTGCTAACAAATATTGGATATTCTGCACAACTATCAAAAAATATCATTTTTAACACTTCTTTTCAGATGAATTTTCATTTCCCTGATGATACACATCCTGATGCTTCTTTTCCTAATGTAGGAGTGGAGCAAGATGTGTCTTTTTCTATTAATTATATAATAAACTAAAATCATGAAAAAAGCATTTATATTAATTGCAATTACATTTTGGACAATAAATTTATTTGCCCAGTTTGAAACAGGTTTAAAGCTAGGTGGTTCTCGAAATCAGGCTAATTATATACCTGAAGGAAAAGCAGGATTTTACTACCAAGGTTATTTTGGTTATCGTTTTCTAAAAGATAGAAGAGTTTCAGTTATTTCATCCTTTTTTATAGATAAATCGGCATACACCGTTGATAACTTAACTTTTGGAGGAATGTTTGACAGTAATGGGAATTTTACTTTTGAAACAAGTACTTTGTCTTATCAACTATATGCTTTTGGAGTTACTATCGGTTCAGAAATTAAACTACTAAATCCTTCCAAAGAAACAAATTTTTATATTACACCTAGTTTTGGTTATCGTAGAATATTTAGCATAACTCAAGAATCATCAAACCCAAATTTAGATGTTAGCAAACATCCTGATGTTAATCAAGGGATTATTATTGATTGGGGGCTTGAGTTAGGTGTGAAATTGAAGAAATTCAAGGTTGGAGTAGCTTTAAGAGATGTTTTTAATGAAAACGAAGATATGTCAAGTGTTGTAGTAACCAATGCTTATACTATTTCGGTAAGTTATTTGTTTAATATTTCGTTCAAAAAGAAAGAAGTGGTTGAGTAAGTACACAAACCTTTGTTAAATAATTTAGTACTTCTCAGTACCTATTTTTTCTTTGCCACTGATTACACTCATTTTCGCAGATTACATACACAGATTTCGTTTTTTTATTTAAAAATCTGCGAAAAAAATCTGTGTGAATTTGCGTAATCAGTGGCATAAAGAATAGCTGAGTAGTAACAAAAATTAGCCCACCTTCTTCTTAAAACTTTCCAAAGCTTTTTTTACCAATTCATCCGTTAAACTTTCCATGTAGTAAGCACCTTTGCTCGGGTCAACTACTTTATCTAAAAAGGATTCTTCTTTTAAAATAAGCTGAATATTTCGGGTAATTCGTTTAGAAAATGGAGTAGCTTTTTCATCTAATGCATTAAATGGTAAAACAGTTAAACTATTACAACCACCAATAATTGCCGACATTGCCTGTGTGGTAGCTGCTAAGGTGTTGTTGTGTGCATCAATTTCCGGTTGAGGAGTTAGTGTAGTTTGTGCTGTAACATACATTTCTGCATCATTCAATTGGTATTGATTGGTAATCAATTCAAAGCTAATGCGGGCAGCTCTTAATTTAGCAATCTCAAAAAAATAATTGTTTTGTATAGGAAATTGAAAAGCAATTTTATTCCAAGCTTCTTTGGCAGCAATGCCGTTTTCGGTTAACAAATCAACTGCTTCAACCGCTTTTACAAAACTATCAGCTAATTGCTCGCTCATTTTAGCAGTAGCGTTGGCAGTAATCATTACGCATTTTTCAACATGTTGATTTTTACTCAACGCAATAATATCGTTGGTAATGCCATTACTATAAAAATTCGCTTTTACATTTTGGTAAGAAGATTTTTCAATAAATTGAGTAAATAATTCGGCAGTTTGTAATGGTTTTTCGTTATAAAAACTCAACTGAATAATATCTAACTGAATATCTTTTAGTAAGCTGCTCATTTTTTCTAAATTAGCTATTTCGCCAATAAATTCCAAGCTGTTGCACCCACCTGTTAGAGCAGTTAGTGCTTGTTGATTAGCATCGTTATCAGCAACATCAATTTGTTCGTTAATGAACCAATTAGCAGTACTTTCCGGAATGACATTAAAAGTAGAAGACAAATTATTTTCCAACGCATTTTGCATATAAAATGGCTGAACATTGATGTCTTCCTCAGAATTCCAAACCAAGGTTGCTTCAAAATCTTTACCTTTCAAATCAGCAATAATTTGTTCTTTCCATTGCTGATAGCTTATTTCTTTAAAATCGTTCATAAATTATATATTTCTAATTTCAGCTTCAATCTCTTCAATTGTAGGTAAGCTACTTTTTAAATTTTCGGGCAAATGGTTCATTAATTTTAACTCACTTATTCCAATAGGTTTATTCATGTCTCTAAGTGCAAACTCTGCTCCAGTTGTTTTCTACGCATTTTTCAGCGTACCACCACCGTATTTTTTGATCTTTAATTTTTTCTATAAGTAAAAGGTTATGCCCCCAAGGTAATTTTGCAACAGCCTGTTGCAAAATTGATTCATCAGGATATTCTTTTGCAAAACGAAGCATGTAGCTCAAGTTTCTTTCCGAAAAACCTTTTGTGTCTAGAAATTCAGACTTAAGGTCTTTAGATAGTTTAGGTATAATTTTAGAAGACCAACCTTCCATATTCTGCTTTTCGTTAATGATTTTTCCAATTTGCCAGTACAAAAAAATCATTTCTGCATTAACAGACAAGACAGCCTTTAGTTGGGCTTTTTGAATTTTTTGTTTAATATCAGTAAATAATGAATGGTACTCTTTTAATTCCATTGCTGATAAGTTATTTCTTTAAAATCGTTCATAAAATAGTTTATGAGTTTATGAGTTTAAAAGTTTAAAAGTTGTTTTGTGTTAACAGTTGACAGTTTTTTTTTAATTTCTGTAATCTACACATCCACATATTTTCTAATTTACACATTAATTTAATCTTCTTTTTTCGCTTCAAAGACAAAAATTTCTTCATCGTCTTTTTTCATCAAATATTTTTCTCGGGCAAATTTTTC
>CALCHN010000005.1 GCA_937901255.1 uncultured Flavobacteriales bacterium
AATGATTAGCGAGTTCCATGTGACCGATTTATTAAAATAAAAAAATACACATGAATAAACTTTACTTTTTTATTGCGTTTATAGTAGTTACTCTTTCAGCAAATGCTCAACATACCACTTATGATATTGGCAGAACTACAATAGGAGGAAATATTGGTGGAGCTTATCAAAAAGGAGATGTTAGTAACAAATTGTTCGGATTTGGTTATGGAGCAACTATAGAGTTGAGGCTATATAATAAAAAGTACAGGTTTTTTGGCTTTTCATTGAGAGGAAGATACTTAAAATCGGAAACATTTGGGTTGGGTTATCAACCTCACGAAAGTTTTATTTCTAATTATGCATTAAATGGTTTTGGAAATTCAGGAGTTGACTATTCCAATCAATTGTTTTTTCAAAACAATAATACCGAGTTTGAAGAACTTTCGTTAGAAGCCATGTTACGATGGAATAAATTGTATGATAATACAGGTATTCTTTTTTATTTATTTGCTGGAGCGGGAGGGACTGATAATGTTGTTAATACCAATCAATTAGACGAATCTGGAAATCAATACGATTATTCTACCATCAATTATAATGGGAGTAAAGCAGATGTTAGAAAGCAATTAAGAGATTTATTAGATAATAGTTACGAAACAGATTTAGATAATAAAAACTATTCAAGAATTGTATTTACACCAGCGGTTGGAGTAGGCTTAGGCTTTAGAATTGCTCCGGGAGTTGATTTCGCTTTAGAACATAAAATTTCTTTACCACAAACCGATTACTTTGATGGTCAGGCAACAAAAAATAATGCGCCTGCATTTATTCAAGATATTTACCATTACACTTCCTTAGGATTACATTTTAGTATTTTAAATCACCACCAAGAGGAAGCTACTTATACGCCTACAACAATTCCTACCCCAACAACTCCAACAAATCCTTCAACTACAAGTTATACTCCATCTGTAAAACCGGTAATTATTTTATCTCAACCAATAGCTACTACTTTTATTTCTCCAAATTGTAAGGTAAGTATAGTTGCTAAAATTACCCCTGATATAAAAGCTCAAGATGTTACTTTTTATCATAACAATAGCTTGGTTGTTACTCAAAATTATAGCTTTATAAATAATGAGCTAAAAGCTACTATTCAGTTAGTTAATGGTAAGAATAATTTTAAAATTGTAGCCAAAAAATTAGCAGAAACCACTACAAAAGAGTTCTCACTAACTTGTAATGATGAAAGTATTATTACTATTTGTCATAAAACACCAACAGGAAGCAGAGAAACCATAAATATTAAATCATCAGATTGGGCAATGCATGAAGCTCATGGTGACACTAAGGGAGTTTGTGCTGAAAATGAAAAAATGATAACTATTTGTCATCAAATTTCTAGTCGTGAAGGAGATACTGAAACCATTCAAATTCCCGAATCACAATGGTTAATACATAAATCTCATGGCGATAAAATGGGAGCTTGTGTTCCTGTTGCGAAGTCAATGATTACTATTTGTTTAAATAATCAATCGTTTGAAATTGAAGAAGCTCAATGGCCAAATTATCAAAGTCAGGGAGCAAAAAAAGGAGTATGTCCTACCGTTAAAAAAATAACCATTTGTCATGTTCCGACAACAGGTGATAAACGTCAGACAATTGAAATCCCAGAAACAGAATGGGCAGTACACCAAGCACATGGAGATGTTTTAGGAGCTTGTCCTACTGTAGAACCAACAATAACTATATGTCACAAAGAAGCCTCGGGAAATAAAGTTACCATGTCTATTCCTGAATTTAGATGGGTAGAACATTTTAACCATGGAGATAGCAAAGGTGAATGTCCAAGAGTTGAAATTCCGATGATGACTATTTGCCATTATCCAGCTGGTTCGGGAACGCCTCAAACCATACAAATTCCAGCAACCGATTGGGCAATGCACCAAGCACATGGAGATACTCAAGGTGCTTGTCCCGTAGTTGTTGATAATGATATACAGATTTGCCATTATAATGCAACTACGGGTAAAAAAGAGCAAATGATTATTAAAGAATCTGAATGGGCTGCCCATCAAGCTCATGGGGATACAAAAGGATTGTGTCCTAAGGATAATTTACCTAATGAAAACCCTACTTTAATTAGTATTTGCCATAAAGATAGGTTGACAGGAAACACTACTACGATGCAAATCCCTGCTACAGAGTGGGCAACACATCAAGCTCATGGAGATTTTAAAGGAGTTTGTCCGAAAGTTAAGAAAATAACCATTTGCCATATTCCAGCAACAGGAGATAAACGTCAGACAATAGAAATCCCTGAAACAGAATGGGCAGTACACCAAGCACATGGAGATGTTTTAGGAGCTTGTCCTACTGTAGAACCAACAATAACTATTTGTCACAAAGAAGCATCGGGAAATAAAGTTACTATGTCTATTCCTGAGTTTAGATGGGTAGAACATTTTAATCATGGCGATACGAAAGGTGAATGTCCTAGAGTTGAAATACCAATGATGACTATTTGTCACAAACCAGCGGGTGGAGGAACACCTCAGACTATACAAATCTTAGCAACCGAGTGGGCAGCACACCAAGCTCATGGAGATACGCAAGGAGCTTGTGCACCTTCAACAGGTGGAA
>CALCHN010000006.1 GCA_937901255.1 uncultured Flavobacteriales bacterium
ACTGGTGTAAATGAATCTTTAATACTCCAATAATTCGTTAAGATAAATTTTTAATTGGGCTACTTCATCTTTAGAAATGGTTCCTATTTTTTTAACCAATCGTTCTTTTGAAATTGAGCGTATATGAAAAGTTAGTACTTCTGATGCTTTGGTTAATTTATTTTCCTTATTAGGTTGAAGCACAATGTTTCCTTTATAGTTTTTAATTTTACTTGTTAGAGGACAACAAATCACAATAGGAAGATATTTATTCATTAGATTTCCACTAATAATAAGAACTGGTCTGTATCCAGCCTGTTCGCTACCTTTTGTGGGACTTAAATTGGCATACCAAATTTCACCTTGCAACATACCAATTATTTTTCTTCATCATTTATTTGAGTTAAATACTCTTCCATGCCTTCTTCTGCAATAGAAAGTGTATCAGCATCTTTAGTCATTTTCTTAAACGACTTTATATAATCTGCCTTATTTAAGTGTTCCAAATAAATAGAAAGTGCTTTTTCTATTATTTTATTTTTAGGTATAGCTAATTCTTTTGCTTTTTTGTTTAACAATTGCAATAGATTATCGGGAAGTGTGCTTGTGAATGTTGTCATGTTGATGTCATTAAAATACCTAACAAAAATACAATTTATATTTGTATTTTACAAATAAATTATTCTCCAAGAGAAATATGTCGATGGGTATTTTCATTAATGGTTAGTAGTTCTAATGCAAAAATGAGTCGCAACTCTCCATCTTGTATATCTCCATTAGAATTGCCTTTATAATCAAAAAGTAAACTGAATGAATATGCAAACAAAGGAAAATCTCCTGAATTCAGAACAGCATTTGTATAGTGTTCTATTTTTTTGTTGTTTTTAGATAGTTTTTGAAGAAACCTAACATATTTACCTTGAGTATTTACTGATAATGACTCAAAAGGGATAGGTTCTTCAAATTTAACTCCCGAATAAGACATGTAAGCTCTAGATTTAGATAACTCCCATATTTCGTTAAAAGTAGAATTGTTTATTGATTTCATTAACTTTCTTTGCTCGTTAATATCAATTTTACTCAAAATAACTTCATAACCATTCTCATAAATTTCTTTGATAAAGGCTTCATAATCTTGTTTAAAATTATCCTCCGAACTAATAATTTTAGACTCAAAAAACTCCACCATCTTAACAATGTCCTGTTTTTCTGAATTTGTAAATTCACTCTTATTCAAAACATCAGTAAGCGTTTTGTTGTTCTTACAAGAGAAAAATAAACTACAAAGAATAAATATAAACAAAATATTTTTCATCCCATAAATTTAGTAATTAAAACACTACTTTATGCTTTTTAGTACTTTTATAAAATGAATTGGAAAAACATAAAACGCATATTAGCACTCTCTTTACTTATTGTAATCAATCTTTTTCTATTTTACAGGTATTTTGAATTAGATAAATTAGGCAGAGTTTCCTCTTTACAAAATCCTCATGGGGAAGGTTTTCAAAACCAACATTTGTCCAATAGCGACTTAATTGAAACATCTCTTAAAATAGAATTTTGGCTATTAATAATGGTTTTTGTTTTAATTGTTTATTCTATATATATCCTTTATAAATATAAAATGGAACTTGAGGAGAAGAATGCAATTGAAAGTAGAGTTTTATTTAAAGATTTAGAGGAGAAAAAGCAAATTCAGTTATTATCAAGCGTATATTGTTTTAATTGTGGAAAAAACAATACCACAACCTTTAAAGAAGAAAAAATGTTGCTTGGTGAAATGTTTACTTTAGTTGAATGCAATGAATGTAAGAACGAAATAAAGTTAAAAAATAATTGGTAACAAAAAACACCAGTCAGGTTTTAAAAACCTGACTGGTGTATATATTTTAAAACTTAGCCGTAAGCGAAAGCATAAAATTTCTTCCTGCGGCTGCTATACCCGAACTATAGGTTCTATAGCGAATATCGGTTAAATTTTCTATTCCTCCTCCTAAAATAAAGTTTTCTTTCAGTTGGTAATTGACTTTAAAATTAAGGGTTACCCAACTTGGTGAGTAAGGATTTCCATTGTTATCAATGGCATACAACTCTCTTTTTGGGATTTCTTCAAAAGGCATATCTTCAAACTTTTTTTCTCCACTAAACTGCGTATAAAAAATCATTTTTAGTTGCTTGGTTGTATAACTCAATTGAGCCGAGCCAAACCAAGGTGCTGCATGTCGGGATGGACCTGTTGTACCATCTTCCAACTCTTCTGTTCCTTGTTGGTAGTTGTATTTTGCCATTAACCCAAAACCAGCAGGTAATTTAATTTCTATTCCTGCATGTAAGCCTTTTATCTCCACAAAAGCAGCATTTTGTATAGCTTGAACTTTACTCATTTCTCCGTTATAGATTATACTATCGTTTCCATTAAACTGGAAATCTCTTCTAACCATTCCGCCATCCAAATAGGTATAATAGCCTGTAACATTTAACTTTACTACTTCATTAATTACTTTACTGATGCTTAATTCGGCATTATAAGCATATTCGGCAGTTAAATTAGGGTTAGGAGTAACCACATATCCCGGTTGAAAATCGAACATTTTACCAATATCATCTACATTGGGAGAGCGAAATCCTGTTGAGGCATTTCCGCTGATGTTCCAACTTTCGGTAGGTTGATAAACAAAACCCAAACTTCCTGTTGTAGCATTATTATTAATTTCTGCATTGGTAAACGGAAAGGGAAAATAGGTAGTATCGAAAGCTGCTTTCAACATAAATTGGTTGAACCTAGCTCCCGCTTGAACTAAAAATTTTTCCGTTAAATGATGCTGAAGCGTTAAATATACTGCATACGATTCCCAGGTAGCTTGAGGGTAACGAGCAGCAGCAGGAACAATAATGTTGGTAGTAATATCTTCATCTGTACCAAAAGAATTTACATCATTATACACCGCTTCAACTCCATAAAAAAGTTCGGTTTTTTCTCCCAACATTTTTTCAAAATCAATGTTAGCCGAAAAGGCGTTTACTTCCTCTAATCTATTTGCACGAATTGGCTGATTAAACCCACGGTCTATTCTACTTTCTTCAAAGTATTGATGAGCCAATCGTATATTCATTTCATTATACAATACATTCTCTGAAGAATTGGTAACATTCATATAATTCATAGTCCAAATTTGAGGTCCATAATTCCATTCGGCACTTCTTGGCAACCCGTTTTTGGTTCTGGTTAATCTATCATAACGAGGATAATCGGTAGTGGCAGAGTACAAAAAGCCATAATTAAAGTCCCAATTTTTGTTGGGTTTAAACCTGATTTTTTGCATTAATGAAGTTTGCTTATATCCTGTTGGATTTTGCACTAAAGGGTCTGGGTTGGCAACAACTACATCCGTATTATCTTGTCTTTCAACGTAAAATTTTCGAAGGTAAGAAGAAGGTCCTTTGCTGCCCATACGAATATTGCCAAAATCGGAATGTGTAATGCTTGTTACCATTGCCCACTTTTTCCAACCAACACCTACATCAAAATGTCCAGTCATTTCGCTATTGGCAGAAGAATATCTGGTAGAAGCTTTTCCTGTAACCAAAGGTTCATCGCTAGTTGAAAATTGAGGTGTAATGGTAGAAAAACTCATTACTCCACCAATAGCATCACTTCCATAAATTACTGAACCTGGACCAAACAATACTTCGGTATTTTCTACCGCAAAAGGATCTATGGAAATTACATTTTGCAAATTTCCACTTCTAAAAATAGCAGTATTCATTCGGATGCCATCAACAGTAATTAATAATCGGTTGGTTGAAAACCCTCTAATCATTGGGCTTCCGCCTCCTCCTTGACTTTTTTGAATGAAAACTTCTCCAGAAGATCCTAATAAATCTGCTGCTGTTTGTGGATTTTGTAAAGCTACATCTTTGGCAGAAATAGAACTTATTTTTTCCGGAACATCATTTTTGTTTTGAGCCCAACGAGTAGCCGAAATTACTACCTCATCTAGAGATAAACCAGCATCTTCCAACGTAATTTCAAACGACATTAGTTCTAATTCTGTATAAGATTTCTGAATAGGTTTATAACCTATTAGTCGTAACTCAATTTTTTCAGAAGTGTTAAAATCAGTAATATCTGCCTGACCTTTAACATTGGTAAAGGTGGCTACACGGGGCTGATTACTAACAATGCTTACCATTTCTAACGGCAAGTTAGTTTTTTTATCTTTTACAGTAATGGTTTGGGAAATACTTAATAAAGAAATACAACACAGCCATACTATAAGAATGATTTGTTTCATAGTTAATTTCTATATAAGAACACTAAATACAAAAAGTTGTGTAAATGTTCTTGATTTAATAAAAATGTGAATTATTTTTTTTATTTAACTATGTTGAGGAGGTGGAGTTGTTGGCGATTGTTGCCAATAAGATATAAATGATTTATAAGGTGTAAAGTGATTGATTTCATTTTTCAAAATAGTCAATTGTATAATAGATTTTTCTGAAAGATAAAGTGTTTTAATGAATTGAGTAATCACCTGATTTTTATTGTTCTGATAAGGATTTTGAGCAAAATTTTGTTGTACTAAATTGGCTAATTTTTGGTTCAATGCTGTTTCTTCTTTATCCCACCAAACCCAATAACGTATTTCGTTACCAATAATTTCTTTTTCAACAATATCATACATTTCACCTTTGAATTGGAATTCTTTACTGTGCTTCCATTTTACTTGTTGATCAACTTTATCTTTATCGAAAACCAACAACACTAATTCTTCTTTTTCTATTCCGGCAATAATTTTATGTTTAATGGCTTTTTTAATGGCTTTGCGTTCCATTTTGAGATAAGCAAAAGGAAATAGTGTTGCTATTGCAATAATAAGTAGTAATGATATGCTTAGTAATTTTTTTAAAAGCATTTTTTATACTTTTATTAGCTCTAAATTAGAAAAATGAATGTATATTAATATTTGGTTTAAACAAAAAAAGCACGAGTACTCATACTCGTGCTTCTAACTTTATACTTTAATAATTTATTGAATAACCATTTTTTTGTTAACTTCTAAACCGTTATCACCAGTTAATTTTAATAAATAGATACCTGATTGCAGGCTATCTCTATTAATAACTAAAGTGTGATCACCTTGAGCTTGATTATCATTTAACACATCTAGAACAACATTTCCTAGTAAATCATAAACTCTTATTGTAATGTTTTGCGATTTATTTAATGTATAAGAAACAGTTGTACTCTCATTAAATGGGTTTGGATATGCGTTTAGGTTAAAGTTGTCTGCTTCACTTTCACTAATTCCAACAGTTCCAGAAATATTAATATCATCTAAGAAGATATTATTACTCATTTTTCCACTTGTATATTCGAATTTAAACCTTACATTGTTTTTTATCAATATAGCTGGTATATTAATTGATGCGGTTTTCCATTGATTAGCAGATGTAGGAAAGTATGGGTTGCTATAAGAACCAGCATTTACTAAATCTAACCCTTTAATTGGAGGGGCTATTTGTGTCCATGTTTCACCACAATTAAAAGACCCATAAATTTTTAGTTCTTCAGTAATATCTTCTAAAGAACTAGCTCTTGTGGCAGCAGAATATTTAAATGTAAGAACACCACCAGATACTGAAGATAAATTCATTGAAGGACTTATTAAACCATCTTTATCTTTTTTTCCAATACTAGGAATGTAATTAGGGAAGTAAACAGGTTCGCTATGAGCATTTAAGTACATAGACTTACTTCCTGTTGCACCAGATGAATTAGCAACTTGCCATTTAGAGGCATTATTAGCATTTGTAATTGAAAACCATGACTGATTTGTGGCAGTATTTTCAAAACTCTCATTAAACAAACCAGTATATTCTGCCCATGATGGAGAAACAAAAACATAGTGTGTTTCTGTTTTTGTATTTGTACCAGCATTATTAGTTGCAGTTAAAGATACTTCTTGCCAGTATAAATTGTTAAATATAACGTTTACAGAACTGTTAGTAGAAGTTGAAGGTGTTCCTCCGTTAAAAGTCCAATTTAATGAATTTATAGTTCCATTCCAAGATTCATCTTGAAATAATATATTATCTCCTTGACAAACTAATTGAGTGTTTGAGCTGAAGTCAGCAATAGGAGTACAGTTATTTGAAGGGTTTGGCACGTCTGTTCCTGTAGCAACAAGGTTTGCTTGAGACCAAAGGTTATTTCTACCACTAACACTACTATTAAGTGATGCACGCATTCTATCAACTTGTCCTTTTGTAAACATATGGCTACAATATGAATAATCCATATAATTTTGAATATTTTCAACTACAGTTGAAGTTGAGTTTACTAAAATGCTGTCAAGAGAGAAAGTACCATTTGCATCTTCAGCATTCCATGCATAAATTCTAAATGTACGAGGAGATTTTGTTTTTGTGAAGTTAGCTCCTGTTAGAGTTATTACACAAGTGTCTGATACATTAGTAGTATCATATTGAATGTAAAAAACATTGTTAGACCTAACAACTACACTCGTATCAATAAAACTAGAATCTTCATAATTTATAACTGTTGCAGTAAGGTTACTTGAAAAATTATCTGCATCTGATCTTACAGCAAAAGTTCTTACTCCTGTTGTAGATCTTTGAATATTAAACTTTATATTTTTCAAAGTCATTACATAGCCAAGTTCCGGAGTAACAGTAAATTCATAATATTTGGATGTGTTAATGTTTCCTGTTAAATTAGCATAAGTTGTATCTTGATCTGTTGCTCCTAAATCCCAGTTTGAAAATGAAAACCTTCCAGTATCAACTGGATTTGTTGAAACTCCTGAAGCCGAAAAACTTCCAAAATCAAGACCATTTTCTGGAGTAATAGTAGTTGGGTCTGTTGTTCCAGTTGTTGTAGTTACATCAGAAAAAGCATATGGCTTTGCAATATTATAAAATGTACATTCTGCTTTGTATAGGTTTACACAGTTATTAGAACCTTTAGTATCTGGAGTGTCGAAAACACCATCATCACCACATACAACACCTGGGTCATTATTAAAACCCCAAGGGTGAGCTAAGTTTATCCAATGTCCAACTTCATGCGTTAAAGTTCTTGAGTTGTTTGGGTTAGCACTCCCTATGCTTCCAACATGATTGTGAAGTACCACAATACCATCAATATAAACACCAAACTGATTGTCAACCGAACCTGGGAATTGAGCGTAACCAGCTGTGCCAGGCACATCGCCTATAGATTTTACAACCCATATATTTAGATACTTAGTTCTATCCCAGATGTTTATTTTTGAGTCATTGTCTGCATTGTTTGTTAAGTGAGTATAAATTCTATCAATACCATTAGTACAGTTTCCAAATGCATCAATTTGAGCTAACCTAAATTCAATATTTGGATTCCCTATTAATGTATCAAAATCTGGTATAACCAAACTTGTATCTGCATTACTTTTCGAATAATCTCTGTTCAATATATTTATAGCATCAAATATTTGGTTGTCAGAAATATTTTCAGAACCATACTCGTGTAAAACATGGAAAACTACAGGTATTACATAAGTTTGATTTCCACTCTTATTTGTCTTTTTATTTTTTATATACTCTTGCGTGAATTTCTCTAATTCTTGCTCTTTTTTGAGGATTTCTGGATATTTATTTATTAATTCCATTCTCTTTTCATCAGAACCGCAATTAAAATGTCCTTCCTCCTGTGCTTTTAAATCTACTGTTTGAAACATATAAGAAATAAGCAACAATAATACTAAGCGTGTAGTTTTCATTTTATTAATTTTAAATTTTAAGCTGAGTTCTAGGTAACTTTTTCATTGCATTTCAGGTACAAAAACGAACTCTTTTAATTTTGACCTGAAAAAACGCATAACAATATTACGATTTTTTTTTAATATAAATTACAAAAAAAAGTTTTTTACAACACAACTTTGGAATCTTAAAATAGATAACATTATTTATTATTAAACTCACTCATAGTTCTGCCTAAGCCTATTGTACCAAATGCTTTAATAAGTGCTGTAGTTTTTTCTAGTCTCTCTCCAAGTTGAGCTTGTTCTTCTGGAGCAAACTCTCCTAAAACATGGTTAATTTGTTTACCTTTCACAAAATCACTTCCTACGCCAAAACGTAATCGAGCAAAATCTTGGTTCCCTAATACCTGAATAATATTTTTAAGTCCATTATGGCCACCATCACTGCCCTTACCTTTTAGCCTAAGTGTGCCAAAAGGGATAGCAATATCATCGGTAATTACCAATAAATTTTCTTGATTAATTTTTTCTTGTTGGAGGTAATAGTTTACTGCTTTTCCACTTAGGTTCATGTAAGTAGATGGTTTTAACAAAATAAATGTTCTGCCTTTGTATTTTAAAGTTGCAGTATCTCCTAATTTATTAGGTTCAAAAAAAATAGTGGATGCCTTAGCTAAGGCATCCACTATTTTAAAACCTATATTATGTCTTGTATTTTCGTATTCAGAGCCAATGTTGCCCAATCCTACTATTAAATACTTCATAATTTATATACTATTTATTATTCAGCAGGAGTTGCTTCTGCTTCAGCAGTTGCTTCTGTAGTTGCACCTTCAGCTGTTTCTTCTTCTTCATCATCTTGAGAAGCAGCAGAAGCAGCAGCTCTACTTGTTTTAACAGCAACAACAACAGCATTAGCAGCATCTAAGAAAGTTAATCCAGGAACTGATAATTCACCAACTTTTACTGATTGACCGATTTTTAATTTAGTAATATCTACTGAAATAAATTCTGGTAAATCTTTTGGTAAAGCTCTTACTTTTAATCTTCTGGTAACAACTCTTAATTTACCACCTGCAAGAATCCCTTTAGAAACTCCTGTTGTTTGAATTGGTAACACTACGTTTACAGGGGTATCTTCTGAAACCTCTAAGAAATCTACATGTAACGTTTGGTCGGTTACTGGGTGGAACTGAACTTCTTTAATAATAGCTTTTACTTTTTTGCCTTCAATATCAAGATTTACAAAGTAAACATTCGGAGAATTTATAATTTTATTGAATTCTATTTCATTTACATGGAAATTTTCATTGCCTTCTCCACCATAAAGGTTACATGGAATGTTTCCTTCTTTTCTAACTTGTTTAGCGTTTGAAGCACCTACTTCTGTTCTTTTAACTGCACTTATTGCTATCGTTTTCATTATTTATTGGTTTTAGATTAGTAAATGAATGACTCACTAATCGATTCGTGATTAAATACTTTTTTAATAATATGAGAAAATAAATCTGCTACTGATAAAACTTTTATTTTACTACTTTGTTGAGATAAAGGAATTGAATCCGTAACAATTAATTCTGTAAGTTCAGAATTTTCAATTCTTTCGTAAGCTTCGCCAGATAAAATTGGGTGAGTAGCAATAGCTCTAACACTTAGTGCTCCTTTTTCCTTCATAATAGCAGCAGCCTTTACTAATGTTCCTGCTGTATCTACCATATCGTCAACTATAATTACATCTTTTCCTTCAACATCACCAATTAAGAACATATCTTCTATAACATTGGCTTTTTTTCTTTGCTTATAACAAACGGCTACCTCAGCTTGTAAAAATTTAGCATAAGCATTGGCTCTTTTTGTTCCTCCCATATCAGGAGATGCCATGGTTAGGTTTTCTAAATTCAAGCTTTTTATATATGGTATAAATATAGTAGATGCAAAAAGATGGTCAACTGGCACTTCGAAGAAACCTTGAATTTGATCTGCATGTAAATCCATGGTCATAATTCTAGTAACTCCTGCAGCAGCCAACATGTTAGCTACTAATTTTGCTCCTATTGGTACTCTTGGTTTGTCTTTTCTGTCCTGACGAGCTAATCCGAAATAAGGAATAATAGCAACTATTCTTCTGGCAGATGCTCTTTTAGCAGCATCTATCATCATTAAAAGTTCCATTAAATTATCGGCAGGTGGAAAAGTTGACTGAATTATAAACACATCTGAGCCTCTTACCGATTCTTCAAATGATGGTTGAAATTCACCATCACTAAAAGTATTGATAATAACATTACCCAATGGAATACCGTAAGAATCAGCTATTTTGTTGGCTAATTCCATTGATGCTCTACCGGCAAATAATTTTACTTTTGCTTCAGACATAAAATTCAGTCGTTTTTTAAGGGCTGCAAATGTAAGAAAATATTAGTATTGGCAAAAAAATAATTGCAACTATTTTTTACGCTTTCAAATATTTGTTATTGTGTTAGATAACATCTAACCTTACACTCATTCCTACAATTAAAAAAAGTATTGAGAATAAAGTAACTAAAATAATATGTACTGCCATTATTTTTAAGTTGTTTCCTTTTTCGATGTTAGGTATTAATCTAAAATTGGCATTAAGTGCTAATAATATTGTAGCCAACAACAAAAGTAATTTAATTCCAATGTGTGTGGCTAAATGCCCTTCAAACAAAAACCAACTTTTAACATCAGGTAAAAGATGATAAGCCAGATAAAAACCTGTTATAACTTGAACTAATAAAGCAGGAATACCAATTTTTTCAAATTTTCTTTCGAAATCTAATAAGCTTTTAAAATCTTTATTTTTGAGAATATTTGGCAATAATATTATTGCCAAAAACAAGTGTCCTCCCACCCAAATGGCTGCAGCTATTACATGAAGAATGATGATGAATTTATACATAATTAGCTCTTAAAAATTCATACATTTGAATTTCTCTATTACAAAAATAGAACTGTTAGTTAGAATAGAACTAAAAATGTTATTTATTTTTCACTTCTCAATAATATTCATTTTAATAGCTTTTTGCACAGCTTCCATTTTATTATGAGCTTTAAGTTTTTTGTAGCTATTTTCCATGTGTTTACGAATAGTTGATGGACTAACAATGAGTTTATCCGCTATTTGTTTGTGTGTCATTCCGTCAGAAATATGAACTAACACTTCTTTTTCTCTGGGAGTAAGTTTTGGGATATTATCACCTTCTTTCATAAGTGCAAAGAAGTAGAATTAATCCAATTCTTTCAATACGTCATTTGTCGTATATTGCTGTATTTTGTCTAAATTAAATTGTTTTTCATAGCTTTTTGTACCGCTTCCATCTTATTATGTACTTGCAGTTTTTTATAGATGTTTTCAATGTGTTTTCTAACTGTAGGAGGGGAAATAAATAAATTTTCTGCAATCAATTGGTAATTCAATCCTTTAGAAAGCTGCTCTAAAATTTCTGTTTCTCTTTTAGTGAGCGATATTTCTTCTACTTGTATTTTGTCTGCTGTTACTTTTTCTGGAAACCTTAATAAATTTAATGCTTTTGCTGCAATAGATGGTGTCATTGCTGCTCCGCCTTCTAACACTTGACAAATCCCATCATGTAAGGTGTTTGGAGTAATTTCTTTAAGTAGATAGCCGTCTGCTCCAGCTTTTATAGCGTTAAAAATATTTTCATCATCATCAAAAACAGTAAGCATTATAATTTTTATTTGCGGATAACGGTTTTTTATTAATTCAGTAGCTTTTATTCCGTCCATTTCTGGCATCTGAATATCCATTAAAACAACATCAATCACATGATCTTCTTCTAGTTTACCAATAAGCTCTGCTCCGTTTTTTCCTCTGAATTTGAA
>CALCHN010000007.1 GCA_937901255.1 uncultured Flavobacteriales bacterium
CATCGTTGACTACTTTATAGATTTGTAGTTTGGCATCATCTACTCTAAACCAAACAAAGTAAGAGTTGCCTCTATTGGTAAGGGTATCATCATCTGCAAAAAAGTGGAAACCTGCTCTTTTGTTGGTTCCTGTACCGTTTATGCTGGCTTTAAAGTGATATAAATGCCTGTTGGATAAACTTTGATTCAGGTATGCGGATATGTTGGTGTTTCCTTCATTTTCATCGGATTGAAACAATGCTCCGTTGTTGATGCTCCATGTTCCTACTACTTGATTCCACTCGGAGTGTATATTGGTATCAAAGTTATCGGCAAAGAAACCGTTGTTGGCATTGGCTCTCCATTCGGTGCCGTCATAGTCTATTACTTGGTAGTAGCTTTTTTGTATGCCACTTCCGCCTGTATTATCGGCATCGGTAAAATTAGCGGTAAAGTTACTGGTTACCCAGCCTGTTGGAGCTGAAACGGAGGTGGTGGGGGGGATTATATCTGGAGAAACAGCATTCCAACTGATGCTATATCCCGGAGCTGTGGTAGCACAATCCGAACGAAATTCTATTAACACCGCACTTCCATTTACAGTAATAGTTGAAGGAATAGTAGTTCCTGTATATTCTCCTATTTTTTGGGAAAACACGCTGGTTCCATTATAAATATAGAGGTAATCCCAAGTATTCTCCACATCAAACTGATTGATGGTAAGGTTAATTTGATTAGTACCTGTCGGCTGAATTAACTGCAAGGTACGTTCATCATTGGTGTAATTTCCACTTGCTCCGCCTAAGTCGGTAACCGTTCCGGAAGAAGTAGTATAAGTAGTAACAGTAGTGGTGTTGTTTAAGTGTTTGTAGTAATAATCCCAATCCCAATTTTGTCCCGGGTCGGTATGTGATTGATTAGGATAATGTTGATGTCCTTTAATTTTTACACAACTCCCAGGAATTCCTGCAACATTGTATCTTGTAAATCTTGACCAAGGGAAATAAGCAGTTCTCAACGCACTAATTCCATAACCACTTTGAGTAATATCTTTAGCTAAAGCAGCAGAAGATTGATACATGGCAGCCGTGTACCAAGTAGAATCATTTACCCAACCTTCATGCTCAAAACCAATAGTGTAGGGGTTTTCTGAACCTACATGCCAAGCTTTGTTAGCTTCTAACACCACTTGTGTAATTTGTCCGTCAGATGAACGCAACACATAATGATAAGAAACATTAGAAGAGCAATTATTTGCCCAAGAAATTGCTCCAGCATAGCTTCCTTGAATCGTATGAATGGTTACTGCAGAAACAGCCACTCCATTTCTCGAACTATAATTACAAGAGGTTAGGTTAGTAAGTGCAGGTGGATAATCAGGGGATTTGTTGCCGATATTAGAATTTTGATAAGCATTTCCGCTAGCATTTGTAACCGTTTCATCCGTAACTTTTACATACTTAGCACTTAAAATTCTCAGGTTTTCTTTCCCAAAAATCTTTTCCATACTAAATTTATGTTGAGGAAAACCATACTGAGCTTGTGCTGCTTTGTCGTTTAAAAAACTGTAAACCGAATATAAATGCGCGTTTAAGGCAAAATCTTGTTGTAACCCATTGTAAGGCAATTCACTTAAAGTTGCTAAAATAGAAATATGATTTTCAATATTACTTTTATTACCGCTTAATTGCTGTAATAACGCATTATAAGCTGCTGCAAAAGCCAATATATTTTGTTGTGGATTATTTTGAATTTGTTGCACACTTATTCCTGATAATTGAGCAACATAATTCAAATTATTTTTAAAATAACCTTCACCGTCTAATGTTAGTCCCATTACACCATAAACCAAAGGCAATCCTGCACAACCTTTCGTTTCATTTTCTATATGACGAAAACGTGTCATGGTAAACGATACTGCTTCCAACATTCCCTTTGGAACTTGCGGATATTGCTGATAAGCAGCATCAAATGCATTTTGATGAGGGTTAGTTGGTAAGCTTTGCTGCTGTGCAAATGAGAAATTAAAAAGACTAATGCTTAGTACAAGTAAAAATAATTTGTTCATGTTTTTAAATTGTTTGAGTATCAGTGGCAAATATCACTAAAAAAATAGTGCTTTCAAAAATTATTTTTTCTCTTGGTTCTCTAACAATTTAAACTACCTCATCAAGGTAATAGAACCTTTTTTAACAATACCTTTTACATCTACAATATAGAAATAGGTACCATCAGGAACTTCTTCTCCAGCTGTTGTTCTTCCATCCCAACCTATATTTTGACCTTTAGATTCAAACACTTTCATTCCCCAACGGTTAAATATTTCTATGTTAGTACATGCACTTATCGCTTCGGGTAAATCTAATTTAAATTCATCATTATGTCCGTCTCTGTTTGGTGTTAACACGCTTGGTGGTGTTAAGTTAAACTGTTCTTCAAAACTTAATGATGATATATTAAACATAGCCGTATCAACACAGCCATTAGTACTATACGCATTTAAAATAGTGGTAAATGAAGAACCGTAAGTAAATGTATAAGTTGGATGTGTTTCATTTGACTGACTACCATCTCCAAACAACCATAAATAGCTATCTGCTCCTGTGCTAGTATTATCAAAAATGGCTAAAATTCCATCACAAGCAGGTATTGTTTCTACCGTGAAAGCAGCATTTGGCTTATCTTCGGCAGTAACCGTAATTTGCGTTGTGTCAATACATCCATTGGTATCCTGAACAGTAACTGTATAGGTAATGGTTACTGTAGTTGAAGTATATGGATTAGCAATATTAGGGTCTGACAAGTCTGTTGGAGGCGTCCATGTGTAAGTTGCTCCCGGAGGACCATAGGCTGTTAATTGAATACTATCTCCAATACAAAGCACTGTATCTGTTAAATTAGGTATAGCAAATACGCTTACTACCACAGAATCGGAGTTACTACATGAATTAGCATCTGTGCCCGTTACATAATAAGTGGTAGTAGTTGGCGGAAAAACAAACGGATTAGCAATCGTATTGTTGGTGATGTTGGTAGTTGGTGTCCATACATAACTTGTTCCTCCTGTAGCATTTAGCTGAGCAGAATCTCCTGCACACATATAAACCGTATCTGTTAATCCGGCACTAATGGTAGGTAATGGATTTACGGTTACCACAACAGTATCTGTACCTTCACAAGTATTCGTATCTGTTCCCATCACAATATAAGTGGTAGTAACAGTTGGGAATGCTAAAGGATTAGCAATAGTAGTATCTGACAAACCAGCACTTGGTGTCCATAAATAACTACTTCCACCTGTAGCTTGTAATTGAGCAGTATCTCCTATACAAATGGCAACATCTGCTCCAGCATTAATGGTTGGTAATGCGTTTATGGTAATGGTTACTGAATCAACATTAGTACAACCATTAGTATCCACACCCGTAACTGAATAAGTAGTAGTGGTTAATGGTGATGCAATAGGATTTGGAATGTTTGCATTATTTAAAGATGCAGCAGGTGTCCATGTATAAGCACTTCCTCCCGTAGCATTCAACTGAACTGAAACTCCCGAACAAACTGCTGTATCGCTAAAGGCTGTTATGGTTGGTAAAGCATTTACATTTACTACTACTGTATCTGTATTTGAACAGCTATTGGTATCAGTTCCTGTTACAATGTAAGTGGTTGTAACTATTGGGAAAGCTAATGGATTAGCAATAGTAGTATCCGATAAACCAGTACTTGGTGTCCATAGGTAACTCGAAGCTCCTGAAGCTTGTAATTGAGCAGTATCTCCTTCACAAATAGCAACATCATTTCCGGCATTTATGGTTGGCAATGGATTTACAGTAACTAAAACAGTATCACTGTTGTTACATCCATTTGTGTCTAAAGCATTAACGATGTAAGAAGTTGTTGCTGTTGGGAAAGCCAATGGATTGAAAATAGTAGAATCTGAAAGTGAATTACCCGGAGACCATATATAGCTAGCTCCTCCACTAGCAGTCAATTGAACAGTATCTCCAAAACACATGCTCAAATCATTTCCTGCACTAATGCTAGATATTGGATGTACCGTAACCGTTATTGAATCTGTTGTAGAACAAGTATCGTTAGTAGCTGTAACATAATAAGTAGTTGTAACTGTTGGAAAAGCTATTGGGTTGGATAATGTAGCATTATTTAAAGACGCAGCAGGCGACCAACTAAATGATGTACCTGGAACTGAAGTTGGATTTCCTCCTAACTGAACAGAATCTCCGGCACAAATAGTAGTATCGTTTGCTAAACTAATAGGCACCGTATCATTGGCTGTAACTACCACACTGTCTGTATTAGAGCAACCATTAGCATCTGTTCCTGTAACTACATATAAAGTAGTATTTGCAGGAGCAGCCATAGGATTAGAAATGTTAGGATTGCTTAATCCTGCTGTTGGTGACCAAGTATAGCTCGTTCCTCCATTAGCAAATATTTGAGCAGAATCTCCTACACATACCCAAACATCAGGACTAGCAGTAATTGTAGGTAGAGGGTTTATACTAATTGTTACCGTATCTGAATTAACACAGCCATTAGCATCTGTTCCTGTAACCACATACGTTGTTTGAGAAGTAACGCAAGCTGTTGGATTAGCAATTGTGCTATCTGATAACCCTGTTGAAGGTGACCAAACGTAACTTATACCTCCTGATGCGTTTAATGATGCACAAGCTCCATCACATATAGTAGTATCATTGCTCGCTGTTATGGTTGGAAGTGGATTAATCGTTATGGTTACACTATCAGTTGCGGTACAACTATTTGCATTAGTAACAATTACTGTATAAGTAGTATTGGCTGTCGGACAAGCAATTGGGTTAGCAATATTTGGATTGGATAAGTCTGTTATTGGCGACCAACTATAACTTGTTCCACCTGTAGCATTTAACTGCACACAAGCTCCATCACAAATGGTAGTATCATTACTGATAGTAACAGTTGGAAGAGGAACAACTGTTATAGTTACTGTATCTGTATCAACACATCCTAAACCATCGGTAACGGTTACTACATAAGTAGTGGTAGTATTTGGAAAGGCTATCGGATTAGTTATATTTGGATTGGTTAAACTTCCTGCTGGTGTCCATGTATAGCTTGTTCCTCCTGTTGCGTTTAATTGAACTGAATCTCCAATACAAATAGTTGTGTCATTACCTGCATTAGCTGTTGGTAGCGGATTAACTGTTACAATAACGGTATCTGTATTTGTACAATTATTAGCATCTGTTCCTGTTACTATGTATGTGGTTGTTACTGTTGGACAAGCAGTTGGATTAACTATATTAGGATTAGATAAACCTGTTGTTGGCGACCAACTATAACTTGTTCCTCCTGATGCATTTAATTGTGCACAAGCTCCATCACATATAGTAGTATCATTACTTGCTGTTATGGTTGGAAGTGGATTAATCGTTATGGTTACACTATCTGTATTCGTACAGTTTGCTGCATTGCTAACAGTTACTACATAGGTTGTATTTACTGTTGGGCAAGCGGTTGGGTTAGCAATATTTGGATTGGACAATCCTGTTGTTGGCGACCATGAATAAGTTGTGCCTCCTGTGGCATTTAACTGCAAGCAATCTCCATCACATATAGTAGTGTCGTTAGTTATAGTGATTACAGGTGGAGTAACAACTGTTACCGTAACCGAATCAACTCCTGTGCAACTTAGTGAGTCAGTAACAGTAACTACATAAGTAGTGGTGGTGTTAGGGAACGCTATAGGATTAGCTATGTTTGGATTAGACAACCCTGTTGTTGGTGACCAAGAATAACTTACGCCTCCTGTTGCATTTAATTGAACAGAATCACCAATACACATAGTTGTATCATTTCCTGCATTAATCAATGCTGAACCAACAAAAACTGTTACCGTATCTGTTGTTGGACAAATACCATTATCAACACTTACAATATAAGTGGTAGTTGAAGAAGGAAAAGCTATAGGATTCGCTATATTTGGGTTAGATAAGCCAGTTGTTGGTGACCACGTAATAGTAGAACCACCCGGTCCCGTTGGACTACCTCCTAATTGAACACTATCTCCCAAACAAATGGTGGTATCATTTCCTGCATCGGCAAATGGAGCAGGTAAAATGTTAACGTTTATACTTATTGTTTCTGAAGGACAACCACAACCATTTAAACTGTTTAGGGTAATTGTACCTGTCCCTGAACTTCCCCAATTAACCGTTATAGTGTCCGTTCCTTGCCCTGAGGCTATTGTCCCTCCTGTTACCACCCAATTAAACGTATATCCGGAAATGAGGCTAGTAGTATAAGAAGCTGTTGTATTCGGGCAAACAGTTAAAGGTCCAATAATAGTATCGGGAGGTGTTGGGGGTTCTACAGTAATTTCATACACCTCATTGGTAGTTTTGGGTGGACAACCATCATCTGTTGCAGAAACAGTGAATAAATATGGTAATGTTTGAGCAGCACCACAAGGGGCAGTCCAGCTAAAGTTAGAGGTTACTGTTGCTGCTCCAGTTACTGGCGAATTTAGTGTCGCAGGTGGATTTATAAAATTAGGATCAAAAATTTGCCCCGAAGCAGTTAAAGTTAAGCTATCTCCATTTGGGTCTGTAAAAGTAATTGGAAATGATAAATTATCACACTCACTAATAGTATATTGTGTAACGCCACTACCGCCTTGATTAGATAAGTTTGGAGCAGGATTAGGCGGACAAGTAATCACTAACAACTGTAAATCTCTTCTTGACACTCCAATTAAGTTTCCATTTCTATACTCTCTAATTTCAACGGCCACCACAAAGTTCCCTAAGCCTGTGGACATATATTGTGTTAACCCGGTAGCTCCGTTTATGAACGAATATCCACCTGCACCAAAAGGTTGTGCCACAGAATACCCAACATTGTAATTCACAGGTGTAATTGTCCATGGAAGAGGATTGGGTGATGGCCCTGATCCTTGAAAAGGCGTTACAAATGAAAAAATTAATTGGTCGCCATCAGGGTCTATAGCTGTATTCAAAATAGAAACCGTATCGTTTACACATAAAAAAGGAACTGGGTCATCTTGAAAAACAGGCGAACTATTATTTACCAAAGAAGGAGCAATGTAAGCATGAAAAGCCATGGCTGTACCTCCGGGATTTGCCAAATTGGTAATGGCAGCATTTCTAGCAAAATTTTCAAAATATAAATGATAGCCATTAAAATTTAGAGGTAAATCTACCAAGGTTTCATAAACAGCTTTATAAATACAAACCGTCTGACCAACAGCACAACCACTAGAAACAGGTGGCTGAACCAAATTAGAATCTACAATAGGCACGTTTATCGTTTGGTAAAGTGATTTGTTTCCTCCTCCCATTGGGTTTCCTCCAATATCTTGTTGATAGATAGAAACATTATGTGATGCAACAGGAATGGGAATTTGAGAATTATTATCGCAATTATTATACACGGTAAGGATAATTTTATACCGGTAATTTCCTCCTACTTGCCCCATGTACTCATAACCTAGACTTCCTCCTACCAAATGCGAGGCAAACAAGTTACCACTAATAACAATGGCAACAAATATGATTAAAATTCTTTGTATCATTGAACTATAATTTTTTTCGTTATTACTCCTTTGTCTGAAATAACATTCATAAAGTAAATTCCTTTAGGTTGATGAGCAACACTAAACTCATAAATATAAACATTAGCTTGTGGCAGTATTTTATCCATCACCTGTCCCATAATATTTACCAGTACTAATTCTTTTATCTCCATGTTAAAATTAGTTAGCTCAACAGTTAATTGCTCTGAAACTGGATTTGGATAAACATTTATAGCTGAATTCAATTCATTCTCGTCAATACCAACTGTTGTACATGTCCAATTTAATTGAAAACCTGGTCGAGTTATAACAAAATCTGATTTTTGTCTGATAGTGATACTGCCTCCACTTGATGTTATTGGAGCAGGAAGTGTGTTGCCTGTTAATCCGGCTAACACAGGACTAGCAGTTGTAGGCCCATCATATACTACCAATGAATCAAAACCATATTCAAAATCAAACAAGCCAAAGTTTAGTGTAATTTGAGTTGCTCCAACTGGTTGTATGGTTACTGTTCCATCAGTATTATTTGAATAATCCAACGATGGTCCACCATTATCATACAACGTTCCATTACAGTCGGTATAGGTAACATTTCCGCTTATAGGCATATTATTAGAGCTACTTGTAGAACAAAACCAATTCAATTCAAACCCCGGACGAACAATCGTAAAATCAGATTTTTGCCTAATGGTGATGCTTCCTCCTGTTGATGAAATAATTCCCGGCAAGTTGGTTCCAGTAAAACCTCCTAACACAGGACTAGCAGTTGTTGGTCCATCATAAATAACTAATGAGTCGAAATTATTTTCAAAATTAAAAGACACAAAACTCAATGTTATTTGTGCTGCACCAGCAGGCTGTATCGTTACTACTCCATTAGTATTGTTGGAGTAAGACATACTTGGACCTCCATTGTCATAAAGCGTACCATTACAATCGGTAAGAATAATAGAACCAATTATTGGCATAGTGTTAATGCACTCTACTGTAATGTAGTTTACCTTTGCTACTGAATCTTGCCCAAAAGCATTAGTAACCACTAAACTAACTGTATAAGTTCCAGGATTGGTGTAATAGTGTGAAGGATTTTGAAGTGTTGAAGTATTGCCATCTCCAAAATACCACAACCACGAAGTAGGAGCATTAGTAGATAAATCTGTGAACTGTATAGTATCTGTACAAGTTACCGTAGTGGAAGCTGTGAAATTAGCCACAGGTGGTGATGTGTTCGGCTGAATAATTACGCCATAATCTTCTGTTTGACCAAAATTAGCATCATCGCACGCATTTTGAACATTCCCCACTACATCAGAAGTTATCCTCATTCTTAAAGGTGTATTCAAAACCGCTCCAGTAGGAATGATTATATTTCCTGATGGATTAAACGCGTTATTTATCGTTAGTACTAATTCATTGGTGTTGTTGAAAACACCATCGTTATTAAAATCTATCCAAATTCTGGTATCTTGAGCATTGCTCGAGCCTGTAGTAATATTTATCGAATAAACGGATCCTTCGTTTACCGTTGTTTGTTGAGAGCAAGAAAAATCCTTGTATCCTTCTGAACCATCGGCCGAAGAGTTAGAAATAGTATTAAAACTCACATCTAAAATTCCGTAACCACAACAATAAGAAAGTGTTGAAGGCGTGCAACTTGCTGTCAACACTTGGTTGGCTGTTGTTATAGTTACTGATTGCACAATGGTATCACTTCCGTTAGCATTGGTTGCAATTAATGTTACCACATAAACACCGTCTGATGTAAAATTATAACAAGGGTTTTGTTGTGTAGAAGTACCAGTACCATCACCAAAATCCCACGCCCAAGAGGTTGGTACGTTTTGAGATTGGTCTGTAAAACAAACTGTTCCACTGCAACTTGGATTAGGCGAAAAAGCAAAAGCAGCTATTGGAGCATTTAAGTTTTGTGTGATTATAACCGTATAATCTTCTGCCTGACCAAAGTCTAAATTAGCACAAGGCGTTGGAGCTGCACTAAAGTCATAGTCAGCAGAAACTCTCATTCTTAAAGGAGTGTTTAACACCGCTCCGGATGGAATAGTAACTGATCCTGAAGTATTCATTTGAGATGTAGCTGTAAAGACTCGTTCAGTTGTATTATTAAAAACGCCATCATTATTAAAATCTATCCATGCAGCATAATTTTGAGTAGATTGAGCTGAACTTCCAATGGACAAGGTATAGGAAGACCCTTCAAAAACGGTAGTTTGATAACAAGTAAAATCGCTATAACCTGCTGTACCATCTGTAGATGAGTTGCTTATGGTATTAAAATCTACTTGCGTAATTCCAAAACCACAACAATAAGTTAATGTATTAGGTGTACAAGATGCTGCTACAGGCGAGCTTCCTGAAAGATTTACGGTGATTAAATTATTCATAGTTAAGGTATCGCAACCAAAAGCATTACAAGTAATTAAGGTTACCGTATAAGTACCACCAGTAGTATAATTATGAGTTGGATTTTGTTGTGTGGACGTATTGCCATCACCAAAATTCCATAACCAAGAAGTAGGATTTTGAGTGGATAAATCGGTAAATGAAACTAATCCTGAACAAGTATAAGTTGTATTTACCGAAAAATTACTTGAAGGAGGAATGTTAGCTGCCGTCCAATCGAAAACAATGTTGGGACGCTGATTAGCAGTAGAAGTAACAATGGTTGCCGGACAAACATTTGCCAAATCTGCTCTGTACCATATAGAACTTGCAAATGTAGTGGAAGAGTTATATACCGAAGCATTATTGGTAAAAGCAGTATTATTAAAACAAGTTTCTACCAACAAATTAGAAGTTCCATCCCAATAAAAAGGCGTTACAAAAGTATGGTTGTTTAACCCTACCACATCAGTATGAGCTTGTGGACCGTAAACGGTTGATAAACCATTTTCAAATCCTGCAATTGTAATCGATGTAGTAAGTTTCATAGCAATAGTAAATCCCTGTAATGGAGTTCCATTAGCTTGAGCAACATCAAACGCTAAACTATTAATGTTTCCGGCAGTCATTCCCGCAGCGGTAAGTTCCGAAGCTAAAATCAAAAACTGATGTTTTGCCCCCCAATACCAGTTACCATAAGGGGCGGGGTAACTTGTATTGGTATTCGTTGATGTTCCTGTTCCTATTGTGATAGGGGCAGCTTGTGAAGTAGAACTAAACGCGAATACTGCTAAAATTAAAAGACTATAAAATTTTTTCATATAAAAAAATTAATATGTAACACTTAGACTCATTTATTACCCTTAAAGTTGCGTATTAAAACAAATTTTGTATTGAATCATTTTGCAATTTAGGTATTTTTGCTAAAACAAACAATGATTTGCATTAACTAACCTATAAACGGTATATTTTAATATATAAACGGTAACTATGGCTTTAATAAAAAAACTAAACGACAACACTCCTGAATTTGGAGAGAATTGTTTTTTCGCAGAAAATGCAACCATTATTGGAGATGTAATAATGGGAAATGAATGTAGTGTTTGGTACAATGCAGTAATAAGAGGCGATGTGCATTATATCCGCATGGGAAACAGAGTAAATGTACAAGATGGAGCTGTAATCCATTGTACTTACAAAAAACATCCTACCAATATTGGCAACAATGTTTCTATCGGACATAATGCCTTGGTGCATGGTTGTACTGTAAAAGACAATGTACTAATAGGCATGGGTGCTATTGTTATGGATGGTGTGGTGGTAGAAAGTAATACCATTATTGCTGCCGGAGCTGTTGTTACTCAAGGAACACATGTGGAAGCCAACTGTATTTATGCCGGAGTGCCTGCCAAAAAAGTAAAAGAAATGAACCAAGAACTTTCCGAAGGAGAAATTAAAAGAATTGCCGAAAGCTACGTGATGTATGCTGGATGGTATAAGTAGGTTTCAAGTTCAAGGGTTAACTTCGTTGAACTCGTAAGCTCGTTTGAAGTTTGAGGTTAAACTATAAACTTTTAACCTAATTAAACTATTTATTTTTCTATCTTTGTCATTAAATGAAATTTGTTTATCCGGAATTTCTTTATGCCCTTTTTGCAATAGCCATTCCTATTGTCATTCACCTATTTAATTTCCGAAAGTTTAAAAAAATTTACTTCTCCAACGTTCAGTTTTTAAAAGAAGTAACACAAGAAACCCAATCAAAATCTAAGCTAAAACACCTGTTAATTCTTATCAGCAGAATTTTAGCGATAAGTTTTTTGGTATTTGCTTTTGCTCAACCTTACATCCCATCTAACAGCGGAATAACTTCCCCTAAAAACAAAGTGGTGGGCATTTATGTAGATAATTCTTTTAGCATGGAAAGTACTGGAGCTTTAGGCTCTCTGCTTGATGAGGCTAAACTTAATGCTACCGAAGTAGTTAATAATTACAATGCTTCCGATAAGTTTTTGGTTTATACCAACGCTTTTGCCTCGGGCGAATATCGTTTGCTTTCGCAAGAGCAAGCCATAGAAAAAATTGAGCAAATAGAAATTGTTCCTCAGACTAAAAACCTTTCTGCCATTTACTCTAGAGCTACAGAAGGCATTAATAATGCAGATATCGCCAATAAATATTTCTACCTATTTTCCGATTTCCAAAAAACCATTAGCGATTTTAACGACTTGGAGCAAGACAGTACCATTAACTGGTTGTTAATTCCTGTAACCGGCAATCAAACAGATAATTTATACATTGATAGTTGTTGGTTCGAATCGCCTACTCACCTCTTTAATCAGCAAGAAGAATTAAAAGCCATTGTAGTAAATAAAGGCGAAAAAGATGTAGAAAATATTCCTGTAAAACTATTTATCAATGAGCAATTAATTACGCCTACAAGTGTTTCTGTTAAGGCTAACGATAAAACTACCATTGCTTTTAATTATCAAAACAAACAACAAGGCATACAACAAGGAAAAATTGAATTACGTGACCATCCCGTGGTTACCGATGATGCTTTTCATTTCTCCTATCAAATTGCTAATCAGATAAATGTTTTAGAAATTCACGACAAACAAGTTGCTGAAAACAAGGCTATTCCTGCTCTTTATCAAACCGATAGCTTGTTTAATTTTATGTCAGGAGCCATTGGTCAGTTAGATTATTCACTCATAAAAACGGCTAATTTAATTGTGCTGAATGAGCTTAAAGAACTGAATAGCGGATTGGTTCAAACGCTAAAATCTTTTGTAGAAAATGGCGGAAGTTTATTGGTTTTCCCTGCCGAAGAAATGAATTTAGAAAGCTATCAATTACTGACGAATGCTTTTCAGATAAATCCTTATTTAACCAATGATACCTCCTCATTAAAAGTGAGAGATATTAACTACGAACACCCTATCTTTAATAATGTTTTTGAAAAGAAAGAAGCTGAAAAACTAAATCTTCCTTTGGTTAAAAACCATTATGCGTTGGCAGATTTTAATACTATTTTCAGAAGTGATGTGTTAACGCTTAACAACGGCACACCTTTTCTTAGCGATTTTAAAATCAATAAAGGACATGTTTATCTTTGTGCTTCGAGCCTAAATAAAGCCGCTACTAACTTTGCCAATCACGCACTTTTTGTTCCCGTAATGTACAACATTGCTTTTTTAAGTCAACCGACTTATCCAAATTATTTTATTATTGGAGAAAACAATGTAATCAATATCAACACAAGTATTAAAGATAATATTTTTCATCTAAAAAATGACAACATGGAGATTATTCCAAAAATTAAAAGCGAGCAAAATACTACTTCTATTTTCTTTGGCAACGAAATTACCACCGCAGGCAATTATTTGCTTACTAACGAAACCATAGAAATGGGCATTGCTTTTAATTACGATAGAAAAGAATCTGATTTAGCTTGTTTAAACGAAAGTGAATTAGAAACGCAGCTCACACAATACAGTCTTAATGCCAACATTATTAATGCCAACGAAGTTTCATTTAAGTCGGCACTAAACGAAATTGAATCAGGGAAAAAATATTGGAAAATTTGCGTTATTTTAGCACTTATTTTCTTAGCAGCAGAAATTGCTTTGATAAAATTGTGGAAATAAAAATGTGAGAATTTGAAGATGTGTAAATGTGAGAATTATTGAATAATCTGCATTAACCTCAAACTTCAAACCTCAAACTTTAAACTTACAACATGGACATACTAATCAAATCGGCAGTAATCGTTGACAATAACTCAAATTTGAATGGACAAAAAATGGACATTCTTATTGAAAAAGGTATTATCGTTAAAATAGCTAAATCCATTAAAAATTCAGGGAACTACAAGGAAATTGCTTATCCTGATTTGCACGTTTCTATTGGTTGGTTTGATTTTAGAGCTAACTTTTGCGACCCAGGGAATGAACACAAAGAAGATTTTACCAGCGGATTAAAAGCTGCTGCTTTAGGTGGTTTTACAGGTGTTGTTGCCATGCCCGATACTTATCCTACTATCGATAGCAAATCCGGAATTGAGTATGTAATTAACAAAACCGCCAATGCTATTGTAAATGTTTATCCTGCCGGATGTTTGTCTGAAAAAGCCGAAGGCAAAGAAATTGCCGAAATGTACGACATGCACAATGCCGGTGCGGTAGTTTTTACCGACAATAAAAAAAGCATAGAAAACCCAAGTTTGCTTACCCGAGCCATGCTCTACACCAAATCATTCAACGGGTTGATAATGGAATTTCCTAACGAGAAAAACATTTTTAACAAAGGTCAAATAAACGAAGGAGTGGTTAGCACCCGATTGGGAATGAAAGGCATTCCGTCTTTAGCCGAAGAACTGCAAGTGGCAAGAGCCATTTACTTAGCCGAATATTGCGATGCAGCCATTCACTTAACCAATATTTCTGCAAAAAAATCGGTAGAAATGATAAAACAAGCTAAAGCTAAAGGACTAAAAGTTACTGCTGATGTAAATTCTTACCACTTACTGCTAGATGAAACGGCATTGGAAACTTTTGATAGCAACTACAAAGTATTGCCTCCACTAAGAACCAAAGACGACCAAAAAGCCTTGATTAAAGGACTGAAAGAAGGAACGATAGACATTATTTGCTCCGACCACACTCCCGAAAACATTGAAAACAAAAAATGTGAGTT
Organism: uncultured Flavobacteriales bacterium; assembly: GCA_937901255.1. GTDB lineage: Bacteria > Bacteroidota > Bacteroidia > Flavobacteriales_E > Vicingaceae > BRH-c54. The sequence goes on from CALCHN010000007.1 coordinate 14,681, forward strand.
CGACCATGCCGCTTTTGGCATCATTAACTTACAGACTTCTTTTGCGGTTGCTCATACCTCCATTAAAAACAAATTGCCTCTAGCCCATTTTATTGAAAAAATAACCGTTACACCACGCCAATTGCTGCACCTAAGCGTTCCTGAAATAAAAGAAAAAACAGCAGCCAACCTTACCTTATTTAGCCCCAACAGCGAAACCAAACTTACCATTAGCGATATTGTTTCTAAATCTAAAAACTCACCATTTATCGATAAAAAATTAAATGGCAAAGTATATGGGGTGATTAATAAGAATAAAGTGTTGATGGGGTGATATAAAATCTATTTATAACCTAAAATTTTCTTCTTCTTGACTTTCAACAAGTTCGTCTTAAAAAGATACTTATTGTGTGTAATTAATTGATTATGATCTAATTATATTTTGTTTTTAAGAAAAATGATCGAATATTTGCATCATAAAATATGCTTTATGAATGTAACTTATGAAAAATCCAAAACAACAAGTGTTGAATGGCTTACGCCACCATATTTAGTTAAAAAACTTGGTAAATTTGATTTAGACCCTTGCACCCCATTAAATCCTCCGTTTCTCCATGCTGAGATTAACTATAATATTGAAGATAATGGATTAACTAAGAAATGGTTTGGTCGAGTATATATGAACCCACCTTACGGAAGAGGAATGGAAAAGTGGTTAGAAAAATTAAAACTTCATGGCAATGGTATAGCTTTAATTTTTGCAAGAACTGAAACCAAATGTTTTTTCAACCATATTTGGGATGATGCAACAGCATTATTATTTGTAAAAGGAAGAATAAAATTTTACAATTTAGAAGGCAAACAAGTTGGAACACCTGGAGCTCCAAGTGTGTTTATAGCTTATGGGAAAGAAAATAGTAATTACTTAGAAAACTCAGGGATAGAAGGAAAATTTATTAGGTTAAAGTAATTCATATAATACAAAATCAGAAACATTATATTCTGCATCAATAATCCATTCATTTTCTTTCAGCAATTTAACAATTGCATCATTTTCAGTCTCTACATTTTCAACAATACCTAATACTTGTAAGTTATTAACCTCAAAACTTGTATTAGGAGCGATAGTTTCTCCTTCAGGTGTAAGAACAATGAATTTTTTCATTTTTATAGTTTTTTGTATTTTCCTCTTCCTACAAATTCCAATATCCCTTTGTCTCTCAATATTTGTAATTGCTGTCTAATTTTATCTTTAATAAAATTATTGTTAGGGTATTTTTGCTTCAATAATTTTTCAAATTCATAAACTTCATCAAGCGAAAAAGAATCTTTTTTTATAGCATCAATGCAATTCATTATATCTAAAATCCAGCCCTTAGATTCTTTAGATTTCTCTCTTATAAAAAGAGTTTTATTAAATGATTCATTTACAATTTTTGAATCAATAATTTGAGCATTTTTTACTAAAAATATTTTTCCTGAATTAGCTACTTTAGAAATATCAATATTGCAGCCTACCCAACCCGCTCTTCTTGCTGTTGTTGCTAAGGGTGGTCTTTTGATAATAATTTCTGAAGTAAAAAAATGTTTTGGAATAATTAAAAAATCATTTACTGTCCATTGTTTTGAATAAGTTAGAAAAAAGAAATTGGGATTATTATCAGAATTTATGCGTTCAATCATTGTTGAATATGCACCATCAGTTATTGTATTAGTTAATTTCCCGTTTTTACTTTTTAATTCATATTCTTCTTTACATGTTTCACAATAAAAATCCGCAACTGGACGATTATTCTCAAATTCATTTAATGGAACTTCTCCGCAACTTGGACAATAAGAATGGTTTAAAACCCAATCCTCAGTTAGTCTTCTAGCAATTTGAGAATTACTTGTATATCCTTTCGCTAAATTTATATTAAAACTTAAATTCATTTTTAGGTAACGCTTTTTCTATATCGTTAATTAGCTGGGTTTTTCCTCCCGCCCACTTTAAAAAAGGTTTGGCTGGTTTAATTATCATTCGGGTTGTTTATTTTTGAAATCTATTTCATTTCCAAAAATAGGGATAATTCTTACGCTTTAAAATGAGTTTTTCAATTTTTATAAACAGAAAAAGCAATCCTTTAATTTCTAATCTCAAATTTCTAATCCAAAAATCAACCTACTTCTCTCTCATTTTTTTGTAAGCCCTGATGGCTAGCATCAGTAATACGCCAAAAAGAACAATACCTACTACTCCCCAAACCCAACTCATGGCTTCTTTGAGGGTAACCAGAAACACAATGGCAAACAAAAAAATGGTAGCTACTTCATTCCAAATACGTAGCTTAAATGAGGAATATTTAATTTCATTTTTTTGCAGTTGCACATACAAGCGATGGCACATAAAATGGTAAACATACAATGCCATTACAAAAGTAAGTTTAACATGCATCCACGGTTGCGATAAATAATACCCAAAATTGGTATAGAGCAACCAACCTGCAAAAAAAGCAGTTAATATTGCTGATGGCCAAGTAATGCCATACCATAAGCGTCTGCTCATAATTTTATATTGTTCTTGCAAAATAGCTTTGGCATTTTCTTCTTTATCTTCTGCTTCTACATGGTAGATAAATAAACGCACAATGTAGAACAATCCGGCAAACCAAGTTACTACAAATATAATGTGTAATGCTTTTATGTATAGTGGGTTCATAAGTGTAAAAGTAGTATTTTTTAAGTTAGTTTATAAGTTTAGGAGTTAGAGATTAGAAATTATCCTCGCTTATGATAAGGTTATTTCTGCCACAAAGTTTCTCAAAGATTCCTTCGTGCTTCTTTCTGCCGTTGTGACTTCGTGGCTTGTCTTTGTAATTCCGTAGTGTCAATACTTAGGATTAACCATTAACAAAATCGGCTTAGTGTGTTGGACCCCTCCCCTTTGGGGAGGCTGGGAGGGGCTTTAAGGTACTTTTATATAAATTCTCACCCCCTGTGTATTTTACAATTAAAAAAAACTAATTTTGCACCCTTATCAATTAAAGTAAGCAATTTCGTATATGAAGAACATTAGAAACTTTTGTATTATCGCCCATATCGACCACGGAAAAAGCACCTTGGCAGATCGTCTTTTACACAAAACCAACACCATTACCGACAGAGAATTGCAAGAGCAAACCTTAGATGATATGGATTTGGAGCGTGAAAGAGGTATTACCATAAAAAGTCACGCCATACAAATGGATTATACTTTTGAAGGTGAACAATATGTGCTAAATCTTATTGATACTCCCGGTCACGTAGATTTTTCTTACGAAGTTTCTCGTTCTATCGCTTCTTGCGAAGGAGCATTGCTTATTGTTGATGCTACTCAAGGAATTCAAGCTCAAACCATTTCTAACTTATATTTGGCATTAGAACACGATTTGGAAATTATTCCTATTTTGAATAAAATGGACTTAGATAGTGCCATGCCCGAAGAGGTTAAAGACCAAATTATTGATTTAATTGGTTGCGACAGAGAGGATATTATTGCTGCAAGTGGTAAAACAGGTTTGGGGGTAGATGAAATTTTAGAAGCCGTAATTAAACGAGTTCCTGCTCCACAAGGCGACCCTAACGCTCCCTTTCAGGCATTGATTTTCGATTCTGTTTTTGACTCTTATAGAGGAATTTACGCTTATTTTAAAGTAAAAAATGGTGAGATTAAAAAAGGAGATAAAGTAAAATTTGTCGCTACCGGAAAAGAATATTACGCTGACGAAATAGGTACACTTAAGTTAAAACAACAACCAAAACAAGTTATAAAAACCGGTGATGTTGGTTATTTAATCTCAGGAATTAAAGTAGCTAAAGAGGTAAAAGTAGGTGATACCATTATTACTGTTGACAGACCGGCTCCCGCTATTCAAGGATTTGAAGACGTAAAACCTATGGTTTTCGCAGGAATTTACCCTGTTGACACTGATGAATTTGAAGATTTACGAGATGCTATGGAAAAGTTGCAGCTAAATGATGCTTCTTTAACTTTTGAGCCAGAATCTTCTGCTGCACTTGGCTTTGGCTTTCGTTGCGGTTTCCTAGGAATGTTACACATGGAAATTATTCAGGAAAGACTTGCCAGAGAGTTTGATATGAATGTGATTACTACTGTTCCTAACGTATCTTACAATGCTTATTTAACTAAAGATAAAGAAAAAGCGGTTATAGTAAATAATCCATCCGATTTTCCCGACCCAAGTAAACTAGATAGAATTGAAGAGCCTTACATTAAAGCTTCTATAATTACCAAATCGGAATATGTTGGTGCTATTATGACTTTGTGTATTGAAAAAAGAGGCGAATTAACCAATCAAGTGTATTTAACTACCGATAGAGTAGAACTAAATTTTAACGTGCCTTTGGCTGAGATTGTTTTTGATTTTTATGATAGATTAAAGTCCATTTCAAGAGGATATGCCTCTTTCGATTATCATCCTATAGGCTTCCGACCATCTCATTTGGTTAAAATGGACTTATTGCTCAATGGCGACCAAGTGGATGCTTTATCAGCATTAGTACACAAAGACAATGCGTATGATTTGGGCAAGAAAATTTGCAAGAAATTAAGAGAATTAATTCCACGTCAGCAATTTGATATTGCTATACAAGCTGCCATTGGAGCTAAAATTATTGCTAGAGAATCGCTTTCTGCCTTAAGAAAAGATGTTACTGCAAAATGTTATGGTGGTGATATTTCTCGTAAGCGTAAACTGTTGGAAAAACAAAAAGAAGGAAAGAAAAAAATGAAGCAAATTGGTAATGTTGAAATTCCACCAACTGCTTTCTTGGCGGTGTTGAAATTGAATGATTAACGGATTGGGTTAACCACTTTTAATCATTTATAACCACATAGGAACATAGTTTTTATTACATAAACAAGTTGTTTTAAGTGTCAGATAGCTTAATCCGCCTTAGGCGGATTAAAGTCCTTTGTGTTACTATACTTTACTCTTTTATCTTTGTAAATCTATGTGTCTATGTGGTTATTTTGTTTTTCTTTTTGTAAGCCACTCACATTAATTATCCATCTCCACCAAATCTTTTTCTAAATCGAGTTTACGAAGTTTTGGAAACTTAATACTTGTAAAAAGTACGACTAACAACGTCATGCTACCACCAAAAACTACAGAAGCAACCGTCCCCATTAGTTTAGCGGCAACACCACTTTCAAAAGCTCCAAGTTCGTTAGATGATCCTACAAAAATGGAATTTACGGATGAAACTCTGCCTCGCATATTATCGGGCGTTTTTAACTGTAAGATGGTTTGTCTAATTACCACAGAAACGCCATCGAAAACACCACTAAAAAACAAGGCAACTACCGATAGCCAAAACCAACTTGATAAGCCAAAAAGAATGATGCACAACCCGAATCCTGCAATAGCTCCCAATAATTTTAATCCCGCATTTTTATTTAACGGAAAATAAGCTACTGCAATAAGGGTAATAAAAGATCCAATTGCCGGAGAAGCTCTCAGTACTCCAAAACCTTGCGAACCTACATGTAAAATATCTTGAGCAAAAATAGGTAACAAGGCTATTGCCCCTCCAAAAAGTACGGCAACCATATCTAAAGTAATCGCCCCCAAGATTACTTTGGTATTAAAAACAAACTTTAATCCTTCCTTCAAACTCTTAAAAATAGGTTCCCCGATGTTGGGATTTAATATGGGTTTTGGTTTTATAAAATATAAAAACAATAAGGATAAAACTGCAAAACCGAAAATAATAAACATGGAACCATGAACCCCAAACCAAACAATAGCAAAGCCTGCCAATGCTGGACCTAAAACTGATGCTATTTGCCACACAGAACTGCTCCAAGTAGCTGCATTAGCATAAGCTTTTTTAGGAATAAGCAAAGAAAACATAGAAAATATGGTTGGACTAATAAATGAACGTACAATTCCCCCAAAAAATACCAATCCGTAAGTTGCCCAAACAATGTGTTGAGTAGAATAACTTTCAATTACTTTTGGTAAAGTGATTACAAACAAACCAAAACTAATCAGCATAAAACCAGAGATGCAGAACATCAACAGTTTTCGTTTTTCTTTTTGATCGACAATATGTCCGGCAAAAAGAGCAAAAGATACGGCAGGAATAATTTCCATAAGTCCGATAATACCTAATGCTAAAGGGTCTTTAGTTAAAGAATAGACTTGCCATTCAATTACCACAAACTGCATGGTCCATGCAAAAACTAAGGCAAAACGTAAGAATAAGAATAAATTAAATTCTTTATATCGGAGTGCTTCGTAAGGGTCTTTTGTCATTTAAAAGAAAACTTTGGGCAAAGTTAATACTGATTAAACAAATAATATAGCCTAATCGACATTAACCATAGTAAAATCATAAAAAATAGTTGCTTAATTTATAATGTTTATCTTAAATTGTTTATTATAAAACCGTTTCGATTAATATAATTCATGATTTATACAGTTTTATTCTCAATTCAATTATTAAAAACTGTTATCTAAAACAATTATAATTTTTAACATAATAATTCTTTTTAGTTTAATTATTTTTGGGCTTCAATTTTAATTAAACTAAAAATGGCAGACGATAGATTTCAAGCTCCCGATTATTATAATTTAGATGAGCTTTTAACAGAAGAACACAAACTGATTAGAGATACAGTAAGAGCATGGATTAAAAAAGATGTTTCTCCAATTATTGAAGATTACGCTCAAAAAGCAGAATTTCCAAAGCAAATTATTCCCGGATTAGCAGAAGTTGGTGGTTTTGGACCTTATATTCCAGAAGAATATGGTGGCCCCGGCTTAGACCAAATTGCTTACGGATTAATTATGCAAGAATTAGAAAGATGCGATTCAGGTGTTCGTTCTACTTCATCTGTGCAAAGTTCGTTGGTAATGTATCCTATTTGGAAATACGGTAACGAAGAACAAAAAATGCGATTTTTACCAAAATTAGCTACCGGTGAGTTTATGGGATGTTTCGGTTTAACTGAGCCTGACCATGGTTCAAATCCGGGTGGAATGGTAACCAATTTTAAAGACATGGGCGACCATTATTTATTAAATGGAGCTAAAATGTGGATTACCAATGCTCCTATTGCTGATGTAGCAGTAGTTTGGGCAAAAAATGAAGAAGGCAGAATTCACGGTTTATTGGTAGAAAGAGGAATGGAAGGCTTTACTACTCCCGAAACACATGATAAATGGTCGTTGAGAGCATCTATTACCGGAGAGTTAGTTTTTGATAATGTAAAAGTCCCTAAAGAAAATTTATTACCTAACAAATCTGGATTAGGAGCACCGCTTGGTTGTTTAGATTCAGCTCGTTATGGTATTGCTTGGGGAGCTATTGGTGCAGCAATGGATTGTTATGATTCAGCACTTCGCTATTCTAAAGAGCGTGAACAATTTGGAGTGCCGATTGCTTCTTTTCAGTTGACACAAAAGAAATTAGCTGAAATGCTTACAGAAATTACCAAAGCACAATTATTAACTTGGCGTTTAGGAGTGTTACGAAATGAAGGAAAAGCTACTTCAGCACAAATTTCTATGGCAAAACGAAACAATGTGGATATGGCACTTAAAATTGCCAGAGAAGCACGCCAAATACACGGAGCAATGGGTATTACTAGCGAGTATTCTATTATGCGTCACATGGCTAACTTAGAGTCGGTAATTACTTATGAAGGCACACACGATATTCACTTGTTAATTACAGGTATGGATATTACTGGAATTAGTGCTTTTAAAAATGATGGTACTCAGTTTAGTTAATTATTGTAGCACATTCAAAAAAATGACACAATGAGGAAAATAATTGGAATTCTTCTAATTGGAGTATTGACTGCCTGTAATAATGTTGGAGTAACAGAAACTGAAGTTCAAGCGGTTCAAAGTGTTTTGGATTTTTACGGTGGAATTTGCAACAGACATAAAGGCTTTGAAGCTAAAAATGGTGAAACCGACACATACTTTGAACTAGAGATGAGTCAAAGTGAGCTGGTTGAAAGTTATTCAAATATGCTTGAACTACCTGCTTCAAACATTGCTTATCTGTTTTATTCAAACCTAAATGACGAGCAAGATAATTACACTTATGTAAAAGTTAAAATCAATTTGTCAAATGGGCAATCACATGAATATTCATATTCAGCAAGGGATTTGAAAGAAATAGAAAGCTTGACACCATTATTACAATCAATAACTGATAAAATTAAAGCACAAGATTATGAAGGGCTTATATCTCAGTTTGATAAGAATATTGCTTCAAATCTCACTTCGGAGCAGCTGAAAGCATATTGTGTTCCTTACGACTCTGCATACGGAAGAGTTGACAATACTCAATTTCAAGGATACTCATTTTTCGAAGGAGAAACAGACAATAGACCTTTAGCACACATCGCAGGAATAATGATAAGAGAGAATGAGAATACTCCTATTAGCCTTTTCATTGATAGAAAGAGCAAAAAAGTAGTTACCATGAAATATGATTTTTAAAAAGAAATCTACATCAATTATTCCAAGCAAATGCTTGAAATAGAAATGTGTTTTGCTGATTTGTCCTTTTCAGTTAATAACAAATTTGCATTGAGCTTCACTCAATGCTTTTAAATATCGCTCCGTTGGAGCTTACTTTAAACCTTTAACAAACTAACTTTCAACTCCAACTGCGTCTTTGCGTCTGCCGAAGAAACAAGAATTTTCAATTCTTTATTTTTTTTCGAGCATCCTCGAAATATTAGTTTTTCAAATAAAAACATATTTCGGGATTTGCGAGAGATTTTATGTGCTTTGCGGTTAATCTTAACTTAAAAAGAAATATACTCCTCAGGGTTTAGCGGAATACCATTGTACCACAACTCAAAATGCAAATGAGGCCCTGACGAAAATTCTCCGGTATTTCCGATAATGGCAATAATTTCTCCTGCACTTACCCTGTCACCAACTTTTTTGTGCAACATAGAATTGTGTTTGTAAACCGAAATCAAATTGTTTTCGTGTTGTAGCTGAATAACGTACCCCGATTCGTGCGTCCATTCGGCAAAAATTACTGTTCCTTCTAAAGTAGCTTTTATAGGTTCATTTTTAGGTGCCACAATATCAGTTCCCAAATGTTTATTGGTAGATTTCATGTTAAACGAATTGGTAATGGTACCTTTTAGTGGACTATAAAAAATAAAGCTGCTTATGGTAGAAGGATTTTTATTTGCCGAAGCAAAAAGGTTATATTTTTCCTCGGTTTCTACCATGGTTCTTAAAATAGAATCTTCCTGACTTCTAAGATTGGTTATGCTCTTATAATCTAAACTGGAATCGATATGAGTTTCCTGATTAAAATCTATGGGATTTCCCTGAATAATGTTTTTAATGTTATCAATATACAATTGCTTTTCTGCCAGCACCACTTCCATAGAATCTACTTTAAGTGCATTTTGAAGTCCTGTTTTCCTAACATTTACATTGGCATAACCCGGAATAAATTCTCTAAGTGGAGTAAAAGCAATTAGTAAGGTAACGGCAGTAATTAAAAAAATAATGGAAACACCAACAATAGAAAATACATTAAGTCTGGATAGACGAAGCGAAATTTTTTCTTCAAAAGTATCATCGTTCAGAATTACCAAACGGTATTTATGCTTCAACTTTTGAAACTTCTTTTTCTTTGGGCGACTCATGTATTTTGCTCTTCTATTGAAAATATTTTGACAAATGTAAGTAAAAACTAAAAAAGCCATCACTCAAACCTTAGATTGTCTTTGCAAGAAAACGCCAAATACTGCGTTACGCTCATTGTTAATTGCAGTCATTTACAAAAGTAAACTACTGACAATTAAAAGTTTCTCAAGTCTTGTCTTTGACGTTTTCTTATCAAAGTCTCAAAAAAAAGAATTTTCTTACAGGCACTATAAACAAAAATGTTAGCTTTTTTTAACAGCAGCAAAAGTCAAAAAACATGTGTTATTAAATCAACTTAAAAATCATCAATTAAACTTTAATTAGCTAAATTTGTCGGTTCAACTAAGTCAATATGACAGAAAACCAAAGAAATTATTGTTTTGGTAATCATTTTGACAACCAACTGAAAAATAAAATTATATAATGTCAGCAGAAGGATTATTAGGTAAAGTACTAAAAACATTTTTAGGAAGTAAAAAAGATAGAGATATAAAAGAATTATCTCCAATTATAGATAAAGTTGCAGCTGTTTACCCTCAGCTAAGTTCATTAACCAATGATGAATTAAGAGCAAAAACAACTTATTTCAAAGAAAAAATTAAAGAGAAAACCAGTACGCTGGAAAATCAAATAGAAGAATTAAAGCAAAAAATTGAGACGGATGCATCACTAAGCATTAGCGAAAAAGAAAAAATTTATGCTGAAATTGATGAATTAGACAAGCAAGTGCTTACTCAAATTGAAGAAGCTCTGTTAGAAATTCAACCTGAAGCTTTTGCAGTAATGAAAGAAACTGCCAGAAGATTTTCTCAAAACGAAAAAATAGAAGTTACTGCCTCACAGATGGACAGAGATATTGCTGCCATTAAAGATAATGTGGAAATTAATGGAGAAAAAGCTACTTACTACAACTCGTGGTTAGCTGCCGGTTCCGAAATTGTTTGGGATATGGTGCATTATGATGTTCAGTTAATTGGTGGTTCTGTATTGCATCAGGGAAAAATTGCTGAAATGATGACAGGTGAGGGAAAAACCTTGGTAGGGACATTACCTGTTTACCTCAATGCATTGGCAGGAAGAGGCGTTCACCTAGTAACTGTAAACGATTATTTGGCAAAAAGAGATAGTGAGTGGATGGCTCCTTTGTTTGAGTTTCATGGGTTAACAGTTGATTGTATTGACAAGCACCAACCTAACTCGCCTGAAAGAAGAAAAGCCTATTTGGCAGATGTTACTTATGGAACAAACAATGAGTTTGGTTTTGATTACCTTAGAGACAATATGGCTCGTTCTCCAGAAGATTTGGTACAGAGAAAACACCATTATGCTATTGTGGATGAGGTGGATTCTGTATTAATTGATGATGCAAGAACTCCATTAATTATTTCTGGTCCAACACCAAAAGGTGACAAACATGAGTTTTATGAATTAAAACCTAGAGTAGAAAAGTTGATGGCGGCACAAAAAGCATTTGTAAATACTGCTTTAACTCAAGCCAAAAAATTACTTGCTCCTGCTATCAATAATGAAAAATTAAGTAAAGAAGCCTTAGAAGAAGGTGGTTTAGCGTTACTAAGAGCTCACAGAGGTTTGCCAAAAAATAAAGCCTTAATTAAGTTTTTAAGTGAGCATGGGATAAAAGCTATCTTACAAAAAACAGAAAATTTTTACATGCAAGACCAAAACAAGGAAATGCATAAAGCTGATGCTGAATTGTTTTTTATTATTGATGAAAAATCTAACTCTGTAGAACTTACCGATAAAGGGATTGATTTAATTACCGGAACAGGTGATGACCCTAACTTCTTTATTTTACCAGACATTGGTTCTGAAGTAGCTAAACTAGAAAAATCGGTTAGTAGCGAAAAAGAAAAACTTGCCGAAAAAGATAAAGTAATTCAAGATTACTCTATAAAAGCTGAAAGAATTCATACCATCAACCAATTATTAAAAGCGTATGCCATGTTCGAAAATGATGTGGAATATGTGGTAATGGACAACAAAGTAAAAATTGTTGATGAGCAAACAGGTCGTATTATGGATGGAAGACGTTATTCTGACGGTCTTCACCAAGCGATAGAGGCAAAAGAAAATGTAAAAATTGAAGCCGCAACTCAAACCTATGCTACGGTTACGCTTCAAAATTATTTTAGGATGTACCACAAACTTTCGGGTATGACGGGTACTGCCGAAACTGAATCTCAAGAGTTGTGGGATATTTATAAGTTAGATGTTGTTGTAATTCCAACCAACAGACCTATACAAAGAAAAGACAAAGAAGATTTAGTTTATAAAACTACCAGAGAAAAATACAATGCCATTATTGATGAAATAGTGGCGTTGGTGGAAGCAAAAAGACCGGTTTTGGTGGGAACAACTTCTGTAGAAATTTCTGAATTGTTAGGTAGAATGCTTAAAATGAAAGGCATTAAACACAATGTATTAAATGCGAAATTACATCAGCGTGAAGCAGAAATTGTAGCAGAAGCAGGTAAGCCTGGAGCGGTAACTATAGCTACCAACATGGCTGGTAGAGGTACGGATATTAAATTGGGCGAAGGTGTTAAAGAAGCTGGTGGGTTAGCTATTGTTGGTACAGAAAGACATGATTCTAGAAGGGTGGACAGACAGCTTAGAGGTAGAGCAGGACGACAAGGAGATCCGGGTTCTTCTCAGTTTTTTGTTTCATTGGAAGATAATTTAATGCGTTTGTTCAATTCTGAACGAATCATTAAACTAATGGATAGAATGGGTATTGAAGAGGGTGAAGTAATTCAGCACTCTATGGTAAGTAAATCTATTGAACGTGCTCAGAAAAAAGTAGAAGAAAACAATTTTGGTATTAGAAAAAGATTGTTGGAGTATGATGATATTATGAACGCTCAGCGTGAGGTAATTTATACGAAAAGAAGAAAAGCCTTATTTGGCGAAAGATTAGGTGTTGAAATTTCTAATATGATTTATGATATTGCTGAAGCTTTGGTGGAAGAAAATCAGGAAATGAGAGATTTTGAAAATTTCCAATTAGACTTAATCAGATATTTATCTATTGAGAGTCCTGTAGATGAGAAAACCTTCTTAGAAACTAAAGCAGAAGAACTTACTGAAGATATTCATGAGTTAGCTTACAATCACTATTTAAGAAAATCTGAAGCCTTAGCAGAAACTGCATTTCCAGTAATTAAAGACGTTTATGAAAACCAAGGTGCAACGTATGAGAATATTTTAGTTCCGATTACTGATGGAATAAAAAGCTTAAATGTTCCTACACCACTTCAAAAAGCTTATGAAAGCAATGGAAAAGAGTTGGTTAAGTCAATTGAAAAAGGTGTAATTCTTGCCATTATTGATGATAACTGGAAAGAGCATTTAAGAGAAATGGATGACTTGAAACAATCGGTTCAGAATGCGGTTCATGAGCAAAAAGACCCCTTATTGATTTACAAATTTGAAGCTTTTAAATTGTTCCAATCTATTTTGCTAAAAATGAATAAGGAAATTGGTAGTTTCTTAATGAAATGCGGATTACCTAAACCAAAAGATGGAGAAATTAAAGCAAAAGAAGCTACTCCGGCACCAAAATCGGATTTAGATAAATTGGAAACTAGCCGACCAGATAATGCAGGTAATCCAGCACAACCAAATCAGCAGCAAGAAAAACCAAAAGCTCAACCCGTAAGAGTAGAGAAAAAAGTAGGTAGAAATGATTTGTGTCCGTGTGGAAGTGGAAAAAAATACAAACAATGCCACGGAAAATTAGAATAATATCTCTTTTTCTTTTTGGATTTGTCTCTTCAATTTATTCACAAGAAAAAGAAGATCAAAAAAATCTCTTTTTTGAAGGTGAATATGCTGCCGGAAAAATTATTCCCAATTTTTTCGACAATTTTCCAAAAAACACCATGCAAAATACGGTGTCTTTTTCTGTAGGAAACCACAGAACAGATACCTCCAAATGGGAAAGGTATTACAATTTTCCAGAAGTCGGGTTTAGCTTAAATTTTTCGCATTTTGGCAATAACCAAATTTTCGGACATCAAATAAGTTTAGGAAGGTTTATAGATTTTAGCGTTTTTAATACATCTAAACACAATTATCACCTAAAATTAGGCTTGGGAATGTCTTATTTCAATAAGACTTATCATCCTGTTAATAATCCTGAAAACATTATTGTTAGTGCTCCTTTTACTTGGGATTTTAGAATTGCGTTGAACAGAGAAATTCTTTCGAAAGATAAATTCTCCTTAAAACTTGGAGTCGGCTTGGCGCATCAATCTAACAGTCATGTGAATTTACCCAACAAAGGAATGAATTCCTTATTGATAGGAATTTCAGGGCAGTTTTATGAAAACGCTAAAAAAGAAAAACCTGTAGTTAACAATGATTACAATCGTTCTAAAAAGTCTTTTGTCAAATTCCGATATGGGTTAGGCTACCACGAGCAAAGTGAAAATGAAGGGCCTGTGCAAGGTATTAACCAACCTGTTCACTCTGCTTCGTTAGGTTGTGGTTATACCATTAACCATCATTCAAAAGTGAGTGTAGGTTTTACCTATCGTTTTTATCAGCATTATTACAACGATTTATCTGCCAACAAAGGTGAAAAATTAAATGGCGACCCTACATTACAGGCTTCCAACTTTATTGTATTTGTAAATAATGAATTCCTTATGGGACATGTAGGCTTAGATTTAGAATTGGAATTTAACTTATATAAACCCTATTTTAATTACCACCATCCTTCAAAAGGCGTAATTTCTACTCTGAGACAAGTTTTATCTACTCGTAAGGGATTAAATTTCTATGCTAAAAACACCAATACGCTTCCAAAAAGCAATTTGTTTTTAGGTGTTTATGTCAATACCAATATGGGTATTGCCGATTTTTTAGAGTTTAGTATAGGGTATAATCATAATTTTTGATTACCTAAGCAGCAGCTAAAACCGCTACATAAATTTTACACCCTAGTGCTTTTAAATCGGTTGCACAAGCCTCTAAAGTAGCTCCAGTTGTTATTACATCATCAACAATTAAAACCTTTTTATTTCTAAGTTTTTCGGGATTATTTATTCCGAAAATGGAATTTACATTTTCCCAACGGTCGTAACGAGCTTTTTTGGTTTGTGTTTGCGTGTGTACTTTTCTATAAACCGAAGTGGTATCAAGTTCAACCTCCATAGTTTTAGAGAGTCCTTTAGCAATCCACTCACTTTGGTTGTAGCCTCTTATTTTCTTTTTTTTAGGATGTAAAGGAACTGGTATAATAACATCAATTCCCTCATATAAAGGAGCTTTTTTTAGTTCATAACCATAGAGTTCGCCAACCAACTCGCCAACCTCTTTGTTGCCTTTATATTTTAACTGATGTAATAAATGTTGTACCTTACTCTTTTTACTAAACTTATAAAAAGCGGCTGCCATTTCTATTTGAATTCTTCCCCAGAATATTCTACAAACATCATTATCTTGATGTAAATGAAAATTTGTTTTAGGCAAATTAAGCTGACAAGAAATACAAATAATGTGTTCTTGCTTTAGCAATGTATTGCCACATGCAGCACATAATTTTGGAAATATTAAATTGAAAAAATCAGCAAACATAGTTTAGTAGCTTAAAACCAAAGCACTAAACTACTAAAATTACTTTCTAAAACCTACAAAGTAGATTTTTTCAGGAAGTTGCATAATTTAAACAACACTCTTGCACCAACATTGGCATCCCAGTCACTATTACCCACTTCATTTAAATCGAAACCAATAATTTGCTTTTTGCTCTCTACTAATTTGTTGATTAGATAATTTATTTGCTCATAATCGAATCCTCCAGGAACAGGCGTACCAGTATTCGGACAAAGTTTTGGGTCTAACGCATCTATATCGTAAGTAAGATAAACTTTTTGTGGTAATTCTTTAATGATTTCATCGCAAATAGTTTCCCATGTTTTACCGCCAAATTGTTGAGCTTTTATATCCCAATCGAAAAAAGTAGTAATTCTACCTTTAGATTTTTTAATATAATCTACTTCATCCTGACAAACATCTCTTATTCCTACTTGAACCAGTTTTGACACTTGCTTTAATTGTAATGCATTATGAGCAATAGATGCATGCGAAAATTCAAACCCTTCGTAAGCTACACGTAAATCGGCATGAGCATCTATTTGTAGAATTCCAAAATCTTCATGTTTTTCAGTCAATGCTTGTATTAACCCTAAGGGAGAATTGTGGTCTCCACCTAAAACGGCAACTAATTTCCCTTGATTAAGATTGGCTAAAGCAGTTTGTTTTACATGATTATTTACCTCACTACAATATGCATTTACTGATGCTAATATTTCCTTATCTTCAGCTGTAAACGTTTCTCCTTCTTCTAATTTATTAATTAATTCGGAAGCTATCTTCCCTACTTTTTTATGTTGTTTAGCTTCTTTTTTATTTACTGGCAACATAAAAATCTTGTTCTCCCAAGCTTTATCTAAATTGATATCAAATAAATCTACTTGTAAGGATGCTTCAACAATTCGTTTAGGAGCTTTTGCAGTTCCTTTATTGAAAGAACAGGTTATATCTGTAGCTACAGGAATAATAACAATTTCACTATCTTCTTGTGAATATGGTAAGCCAAAAATATTTCCGTTGGCAACACCAACATCGTTAGGATTAAAATCTGTCATGATGTATTAAATTTTAGACAATTCGTTTTTAAGATGAGTGATAACATCTACTTCAACCACATCTACCCCATTTTTTTCTGCCAACAAATAAGAAACCCAATCTCCTATATGAATTAAATATAAAGCTCTTTCTAATTTTGAATTGCCTTTAGAATGAATTTCAACAATGGTAGAGGTATATTTTTGAAAAACAGTTTTATTTACTTCAATCCTTTTTTGATTTCTGTAATAATCATCTTCATTTCTAAAAATTACTACTGCTAATTCTTCATTTTTATTTGCCCACCCTACTAATTCATTGTGGTTCATTTCTGGAATTACATGATGCCAACAAAGCATTTTAGAGTTCTCATTGATTTGCTGACGAAAACGTACTGCTACACCTTCATAAGAAGATTCTGCATAAATAACTGGTATTTTTTTATATAGTTTTTCAGTAATTGCTCCTGCTTCTATTAATAGCTGAGATTCATTTTCATCTATCAACTTAATGGCATTTTTAAATTCTGTTGAATAGTCGGAACTAATAACTCCATAATGATTCAATAATTTAAATAACGGAGGAAAAGCTAATCCAAATGCTGCTCTAGGTGGATGACCTGCAGGAATTAAAAAATGATTAAACCCTTTTTCAATAGCCAACGCTGCTAATTTACCTCCAGAAGTTACACAAGCTATCGTTGCATTTTTTTGCTCCGCTTGAGTAAGCATTTCCAGCGTTTCTTCGGTATTTCCAGAATAAGAACACGCAATTACTAAGGTATTTTCATCAACAAATTGAGGGATTTTATAGTCTTTATTTACCAAAATAGGCAATTTAGCATTATCAGCTACTACTTGTGCAATAATGGTTGCGCCAATTCCAGAACCACCTAAGCCACAAATCAATACATTATTAAAAACTTTGTTAGACGCAGTTAATGTCGTATTCTCATTTAATGCAATTGAATGTGCTATATGTTTGGTAAAATCTTCAATTAATTCCTTCATGGCTACAATTTAGTATTGAATATAAAAACGGTATAAAAATAACTATACCTTTTGACAATATTAATATGCTCTTTCGTTTTTATTTTCAAAATAATTAATAAGTGCTTTATTTACCACTTTATTTCCTCCAGGAGTAGGATAATTACCTGTAAAATACCAATCGCCTGTATGGTTCGGACAAGCATCATGTAAGCCTTCAATGGTTTGAAAAACAATATCAACTTCAGCATTCATATCTTCTGGAGTTAGCAACTGAGTAATTTTCTTAGAAATTTGTTCTGCAGTAAATGGAGCATAAATCTCTTTTACATAATTTTTTATATGCTCTTTTGGTAAATCTTGTTGTGCTATACATTTTTTATAAACTTCCTCCAAAACATGTTGTTGATTAGTATCTTGTAACAAAGCTATTGCCGCTTGAAACGCAATGAAATCGCCTAACTTAGCCATATCAATACCATAACAATCTGGATATCTAATTTGCGGAGCAGAAGAAACAACTACTATTTTTTTTGGGTTTAACCTATCTAAAATTCTTAAAATACTTTGCTTTAAAGTGGTTCCTCTTACAATAGAATCATCAATAATAACCAAGTTATCGGTTGGTTTTACAGAGCCATATGTTATGTCGTAAACGTGCGTTACTAAATCATTTCTATCATCATCCTGTGTGATAAATGTTCTTAATTTCGCATCTTTAATAGCAATTTTTTCTATTCTATTTCTTAAAGCAAGAATTTCATTCAGTTTTTCATCAGTAATATTATTTCCTAAAGCAAGAATTTTTTGTTGTTTAACTTTGTTCAACTCATCTTGCATACCTTTCATCATTCCATAAAAAGAAACTTCGGCAGTATTAGGAATAAAAGAAAATACAGAGTTTTTCATGTCATTATCTATACTTTTTAATACTTGAGTACAGATGTTTCTTCCTAATTGTTTTCTTTCCTTATAAATATCTATATCACTTCCTCTAGAAAAATAAATTCGTTCAAACGAACAGGCTGTTTTTTCTAAAGGTTCTCTAACAAGTTTCTCCTGAATACTACCACTTTTTTTAACAATTAAAGCATGTCCAGGTTTAATTTCTTTGATGTCTTCTACCTTAACATTAAAAGCTGTTTGAATTGCAGGTCTTTCGGAAGTAATTACCACCACTTCATCATCATGATAATAAAATACTGGTCTAATTCCTGAAGGATCTCTTAACACAAAAGCATCTCCATGACCTACTAATCCTGCCATAGCATAACCTCCATCCCAATCAACAGCAGAATTTTTAAGAATTTTTTGAATATCTAACTCTTTTGCAATTAATGATGAAATTTCTTTTCTAGAATAGCCTTGAGCTTTATATCTGTCGAATATTTCTTGGTTTTCTACATCTAAAAAATGTCCTATTTTTTCCATTACAGTAACGGTATCTGACTTTTCTTTTGGATGTTGACCGATATCAACCAAAATATCAAAAAGTTCATCTACATTGGTAAGATTAAAGTTTCCTGCAACAACCAAGTTTTTGGTCATCCAGTTATTTTGTCTTAAAAATGGGTGACAGTTTTCAATAGAATTACCTCCATAAGTGCCGTATCTTAAGTGGCCTAAAAAAACCTCGCCTGTAAAGGGAACGTTTTTCTTTAACCATTGTACATCTTTTAATTTATCTGGATGTTTTTGATAAGCTTTTCTGAATTTATTGTTAACTTTATCAAATATATGTTTTATGGGCTGACTATCATTAGAACGGTACCTACTAATATATCTGTCACCGGGTTCAACATCAAATTTTATATTAACCAATCCGGCTCCATCCTGACCTCTATTGTGTTGTTTTTCCATCAATAAATACATTTTATTTAATGCATACATTGATGTTCCATATTTTTCAATATAAAATTCTAGTGGTTTTAATAGTCTTACCAATGCTATTCCACACTCATGTTTGATGGGATCACTCATTATCTTTAACGCTGTTTGAAAATGAAGTGCAAAGTTATTAAGAATAAACTAAAAAGTTGGGCTTGTTGAAAATAATCTTGGAAATAAAACAAACTATGCTCCAGTAATTTTTTCACAAATTGCTTTCATCTCTTCAGATGAAAGAGAAAGTTTTTCTTTAGAAAAATTAATGTCTCCCACATTATTTATGGGAACTAAATGAATATGAGCATGTGGAACTTCCAACCCAATAACTGCCACCCCAATTCTTTTACAAGGAATGGCTTTTTCAATCATTTTAGCAGTAGTTTGGGCAAAGCTCCATAATTCTTGATAGGTTGGACTATCAATATCAAAAATATAATCAATTTCTTTTTTTGGAATTACCAAAGTATGTCCTTTTGCTAAAGGAAATATATCTAAAAAAGCTAAAAAGTTTTCATTTTCAGCAATTTTATAACATGGAATTTCTCCGTTAATTATTTTGGTAAAAATTGTACTCATTACCTTGAAATTTCAATTATTTCAAATTTAACTACTCCTGTAGGGACTTTAATATCTACAACATCACCCACTTTTTTACCTAGCAAACCTTCTCCTATTGGTGAGTTTACAGATATTTTTTTAGCTTTTAAATCTGCTTCTTTTTCTGAAACTAAAGTATATTCCATAATAGCTCCATTAGCTACATTTTTAATTTTAACTTTAGATAAAATTAGCGCTTTAGAGGTATCTAATTGAGATTCATCCACAATTCTTGCATTAGCTATAATATTCTCTAACTTGGTAATTTTTAATTCTAATAAGCCTTGAGCTTCTTTAGCTGCATCATATTCTGCATTTTCAGATAAATCACCTTTATCTCGTGCTTCAGCAATTTGAGCAGAAATTTTAGGTCGTTCTATAGACTTTAGCTGATTCAACTCTTGGTTTAGCTTTTCTAAGCCTTCTTTTGTATAATAATTAATCTGTGACATAAGGTTTTATAATGCGAAAAGAGAACTCAAAATTGAGCTCTCTTTAATTTTGTTTTATATTTTGTTAAATATTTACATGTTTAATCTTACTCCAATGCTGTGGGTGCCATCAAAATTTTCTGTAGTTTGATAAGCATAATCAAAACTAAATGTAGAACCTCCTTTACCTAATGGAGCAACTATTGATGCACCAAAAGCAGGGCCGGTAAAAGCATTAATTCTTTTTTCACTATCAAACCAAGTGTCTTGCTCTAATGTATATCCAGCTCTTACCATAAACATTTCTCTAAATGCATATTCTAAACCAAGTTTATATTGATCATTGGTAAAAGAATTTGCAGTAAAATTACCTGCAACAGTTACTCTATGCATAGAAGATATTTCTTTAGAAACAGAATCAACAGAAGGTGCTATGTAGAAATCATACGATAATCCGATATTTAATAATGATGGTAATTGGAAATCTGCGACTCTGTGATTTTTAGAAACTGAAATAGTCGTTCCACTTGAATTATCTTCTGCTGTGAACGACAATCCGTCTCCAGAAGCTCTCATTGTTGGTCCAACATTTTTTAAAGCTATTCCAAACTTCATTCTATCATTTTCACCTGTTTTATATCTAATACCTGCATCAAAAGCAAACCCTCTGTTAGAAACATTAGATATAGATTCACTAATTACTTTAACCGACAATCCCCCTGAAATACTGTTTGAAAATGATTGAGCATATCCAAAATCTAGATTTAAATAACTTGGGGAAAATGTACCTATTCCTCCTTCAGGATTATCAACAGTAGTAACTTCAATATCACCAAAATTCATTGACATTACGCCAACACCAATAACCCCCGTTTCACTTATTCTTTGAGAAAACCCAAAAGAATTAATATTAATATCACTGCCTGATAAATAATTTTTATAAGTGAATAATAATTCTGTTTTATTTGTGAAAGCCAACCCAGCAATATTTAAACTCATTGCTTCCAAACCTATTGCTGACGCTGTATTTGCTCCACCAAATCCAACACTTTTTGTCCAAGGATTAATTAACAATTGAGAAGCACCAGCCTCACCAGCTCTATCTTTATTACCTCCATACATTTGAGAAGCTGTAAAAAGGACAGTGGCCAATATAGCAATTGATATTTTTGAATTTCTCATATTAAATTTATGTTATATTTAAGTTTATAATTGTAAATAAATTCTTAAAACCCGTTTAAGTCAGTAGGTTTAATAACTCCAAACCATTTAAGCGTTCTTT
>CALCHN010000008.1 GCA_937901255.1 uncultured Flavobacteriales bacterium
ATTTCCTACAGATTGATCTGTAAATTGGGCTGCTAAATTCTGACAAACATCTGCTGTTGTAAATGTAGCTGTTGGGTTTGGGTAAACAGTAACAGTAACTGTTCCTGTATGCGTACATCCACTATCTGTGGTAACTGTAAGAGTCGCATTATAATAACCTGCATTCGCATAGGTGTAAATTGGATTTTGTTGAGTACTTGTTCCTACATTATCACCAAAATCCCATTGCCAACTTACAATATTCCCTGTTAATACAGTTGAAGAGTCCGTAAATTGAGTTGGAGTATTTAAACATACTTCTGAAGGTCCAAAATGAGCCACAGGATTCGGGTGAACTGTAACTGTTTTAGTAATAGAATCAACACAACCTAATGCTGTTTCAATAAGTAACTCAACAGTATAACTGCCAGGTGCAGGATAAATATGTGTAGGGTTTTGATTGGTGTTATCAACTACTCCATCATTGTCAAAATCCCAATACCAATTGGCAATAGTACCTCCGTTTGGTAGAGACAAATCTGTAAATGTAGATGCCACATTATAACATTCATTGGTAAATGTAAAGTCGGCTGTTGGTTGAGGAGACACACTAATATTTATTGTAGTATCATGTACACAACCAGTAACATCAGTTATAGAAAGATTTACAGGATATGTACCCGGGCCAGGGAAAATATAAGTTGGATGTTGATTAACATCATCAGGGTTGTTATCATTATCAAAATCCCAAGCCCAATTAGTAATATTACCTCCACTTCCTGCTGCGCTTAAATCTGAAAAGCTAGTATTAAAGCCTGCACAAGCGGTATCAGCAGAAAATGCTGCGACAGGATTACTATAAACCTCTACAGGAATTGTAATATCATCTGTACAACCACTATCAGAAGTAACTGTTAATGTAACATTGTACACGCCTGAAGTAGCATAAGTATAACTTGGGTTTTGGGTGTTATTGACAGGAGAATTATCTCCAAAATCCCAAGCCCAGCTTGTTATATTTCCAGTTGTTATTAAAGACATATCATTAAACGTGACAGCCGTTCCTAAACATTCGTTATTTGCACTAAAATTAGCAGTAGGGTTGGGGTTGATGACTACTGTTTTAACAATAGAATCCCTACAACCACCCGTTGCTTCTACCATTAACTCTACCTGATAAGAACCAGGCCCTGGATAAGTATATGAAGGATTTTGTTGTGTATTATCAACAACTCCATCATTATTAAAATCCCAATTCCAATTGGTTAAAGTTGCTGGTGGAGTTGAGGCATCCGTAAAACCAACTGGAAAACCATCACAGACATTTCCGGTATTAAAATCTGCAGTAGGCCCACCAAAATTGATAGTTTGAGTCAGTTCAGAGGAACAACCATTAACATCCGTAACAGTTAAAGTAACATTATAACTCAAAGGGTTTAAAGGAAATGTATGTGTTGGGTTTTGGGTATTAACAGGAGGTGATCCGTCTCCAAAATCCCATTCCCAACTTGTAATGTTACTACCTGGAACTGGAGTAGAAGCATCAGTAAATGTAACTGGTTGTCCAGGACATACAGAAGCTCCTCCAATACCAGGTGCTGAGAAAATAGGTGTAGGTGAAGGGTTTATTGTTATGTTAAAAGAAGAAGTACCACATGTATTGGTCATTGTTATAGTTGCAGTTTGAGGTGTAGCACTATTTGTTGGTGTGAATGCCGGAATATTACCAGATCCACTTGCGGGAATACCAATAGCAGGATTACTATTTGTCCATGTATTTCCTGCAGGAAAGTTAAAAGGACCAACTGTATTGCCATTTCCTCCACACTCTGTAATATCCGGATAGGTGGGTGGCGGTGGAATAATTATCAATCCTGTAGAGGCTGGGTACATCCCACAGCCATCCTGAGTAAATACTGTATTTCCAGACACTATTTCTATCGTAATTGGAGTATTGGTTGGCATACCAGGGAAATCATAAGACACCCAATCAATGTAGGTGTTTGCCTGACCCGGACAACTACCAAAAATTGTTATTGGAGTAGTACACCCTGGCAAGTTTCCCACTGCTGTATTCTGAATACCTGTGCTTGGAGAACCTGTTTGTGTAGTTGTTACATTGTTTACCGTAACATTTAATGTCATTGTAGTCGAACCTATCGGTTCCGTACTATGCCAATGTTCTACCCATATACGTAAATCACCATTACAATTGTAACAATACCCCACTTGTACTGAGTGAGCTTGTATGTTAGTAAATGAGAAAAAACACATTCCGAAAATTAAAGTGGATAAAAGTTTCTTCATAATATAATAAGTTTTAGTAGTTAGTTTTTTACAGTCAGCCTAAAATTTAGACGGGTATCTTTACATTAGGTTGCCTTACAATATCTTTTAATCTATATTATTTTACAATTGAGCTATAAAGATACTAAGTTAATAGAGTTTAACAAAGATTAACACATTAAGTTTGGGTAAATTTTACGCTAATAAACAAAAAAGTTGGTATGATATCATGCCAACTTTTCAACAACTACGATACTAAGTTGTTAATAATTATACTATCATTGCAGCTCCAACTGTCTCGTTTGTTGCCTCATTAATCAATATTAAACTCCCTGTAATCCTATTTCTACTGTACTTATCAAACAATAACGGACGAGTAGTTCGTATTGTAATCCTAGCTATATCATTAGTGTTAATAACTTTATCATCTTCTATTCTATGAAGCGTATTAATATTGACCTTATACTTAACCTCTTTAATAATACAACGTGCATCATTAGTGGTATGTTTAACGGCATATTTACCTCCATTAATCATTGGTTTATCATTTAACCAACATACCATCAAATCTAAATCCTGGCTAACATTGGGTTGGTTGTTTTCCCTCACAATCATATCCCCTCTACTTATGTCAATATCATCTTCTAAAGTCATGGTCACAGACATAGGCGAAAAAGCTTCTTCTATTTCATTATTGTAAATATGTATAGATTTTATTTTTGAAGAAAAACCTGATGGCAACACCACAACCTCATCTCCTTTTTTAAAGATTCCTCCTGAAATTCTTCCTGAATATCCTCTAAAATCATGAAATTCGTCCGACTGTGGCCTAACAACATACTGAACAGGAAATCTGCAATCAACATGATTGTAATCGCTACCTATATGGATATTTTCTAATAAATACATTAATGTTGATCCTTGATACCAAGGCATATTTTCAGATTTATTTACCACATTATCTCCTTTTAATGCACTTATAGGTACAAAATGAATATCTCTTACCTCTAGCTTGGAAGAAAATGCTTCTAAATCTTTTTTAATCTTTTCAAAAACCTCCTCTGAGTAATCTACTAAATCCATTTTATTGATACAAAATACAACATGAGGAATTCCTAATAATGAAGAAATAAATGTGTGGCGACAAGTTTGCTCCACTACTCCTTGACGAGCATCTACAAGAATAATTGACAAATTGGATGTAGAAGCTCCTGTAACCATATTTCTTGTATATTGAATATGTCCGGGAGTATCTGCTATAATAAATTTACGTTTTGGTGTAGCAAAATATCTATATGCAACATCAATGGTTATTCCTTGTTCTCTCTCTGCTCTTAGTCCATCAGTTAAAAGTGCTAAATTCACATTTTCATCACCCTTTCTTCTACTCGTTTCTTCAATAGCATCATATTGATCTGCAAAAATGGATTTTGAATCATATAATAATCTTCCTATTAAAGTACTTTTTCCATCATCAACACTTCCTGCTGTTGAAAAACGCAAAAGTTCCATGTCTAAATATGATGATGTTTCATTGTTTATATTTATAGTTGAATTTTCCATCTAATAGTTTCTTAATCTTTAAAAATATCCTTGTTTTTTTCTATCTTCCATAGCTGCTTCAGAACGTTTATCATCAGACCTTGTACCTCTTTCTGTTGTTCTTGCTGCAGCAACTTCTTCAATTATTTTTTCTATGGAATCTGCACTAGATTCTACCGCACCTGTACATGTAGCATCACCAATAGTTCTAAATCTAACTTGCATATTAGTGGTAACTTCATTATCTCGTTGTTGGATAAAGCTAGAGGTGCTCATTATTACACCTTCACGAATAAACACTTCTCTTTGGTGAGCTAAATAAATCGATGGAATTTCAATGTTTTCTTTCAAGATATATTGCCATACATCCATTTCTGTCCAGTTACTAATAGGGAAAACTCTAAAATGTTCTCCCATATTTTTTCTGCCATTAAAAATATTCCAAAGTTCTGGCCTCTGATTTTTAGGATCCCATTGCCCAAATTCATCTCTGTGAGAGAAAAAACGCTCTTTTGCTCTAGCTTTTTCTTCATCTCTTCTTGCTCCACCTATTGCACAATCAAATTTATGTTGTTCTATAGTTTCAAGTAAAGTAACGGTTTGTAAAGCATTTCTACTTGCATTAAAGCCTTTTTCTTCAACAACTTTACCTTCATTGATAGATTGCTGTACAGAACCGACAATTAAATTAGCTCCTATTTTGCTAACAAACTCATCTCTAAACTCAATAGTTTCAGGAAAATTATGCCCTGTATCTATATGTACTAATGGAAATGGAATTTTGGCAGGCCAAAAAGCTTTACGAGCCATGTGGGCTACAACTATAGAATCTTTTCCTCCAGAAAATAGCAATGCTGGCTTTTCAAATTGAGAGGCTACTTCTCGCAAAACATAAATTGCTTCTGCCTCGAGTTCTTCAAGATGTGTTAAATTATATGATTTCATTAAAATAATTTTTCTGAAAAACAAAAATAGCTATTATAAAACATGCTATAAAAAAAGAGCGTACAAAAATTACGCTCTTAGTTATTTTTTCAAATTTAGAATTTAGCTCTCGACTTTCTTCGTTTTGGTCCTTTTTTACCAAGCACCCAACCGTGTCTAGATCTATAATATTTACTTTTACTTCTAATTGCCCAACTAAAATTAACTGTTGCTGTTAAGTAGCTGTCATTATGAGAAGAATCTCCTCTCTTTCTTCCAGGTTGGTAAGTTGTTACTTTTGGTAATTTTTCTGCATCGGGATTATCAATAGCAATTTGATTAATAACTCCTTGATTAGTTTTATTTGCCATAGCTGCCGCTGTAGGATCGGTATGTGCTATATATTCTGTACTTACATCATCAATATAATCAGTAAAAGTTGTTCTCCACCCTATTTCCATCCCAAGTCTATACTTTCTATTTATGGTATAATAAAATCCCACTCCTGTAGGTATGGTAAAATTAAACTTACCATATTCTACACCTTCTGTTTGTAATGGCTGAAGTGCTATCCACTCCCCATTAGCGTCTTGCCCTTTAGGGTTACTGTAAAAAAGCCCAGCACCAGCAAATAAATACAAATTAAAGTCGGAAGTATATCTACCCGTACCTCCTACATCGTTTACTTTATAAATATATAATTCACCAATAGCAGCTAACTCAAACATATCGTTTTTAAAGTTTAAGTTTCTACCTCTTCTGTATGGGTAGGTTGTATTTGCATCATCTCCTGAAAGACGGATGTAGTTTAATGTACCTTTAATACCAAACTTAGGTGAAATTCTGTAGCGATAAAATCCTCCAAGGTTCCATCTTGTTGCATTAAACTTCATATCCATTACAAAATCTCTTCTAGTGCCTTCTCCACCACCAATGTCTCCCAAATAGTTTGAAGCTCCAACAGAAAAGCCATAATCAGTAAGGTACTGACCATAACTCAAGCTACTTGAAAGTATGATTATAACGAAAAGTAATTTTCTAAGCATAAAAGCAAATCTACAAAAAAAGAACAAATGTAATACTTTAATAGTTTAAATAAAAGTTATTTTTTGTTCAAGCAATTCATTTAGTAATTTCGCAAATGTACAAATACATTACAATACAATGAATAAAATTTGCAAACTTTTTAATATTCAATACCCTATAATACAAGGTGGTATGATTTGGAACAGCGGCTGGAAACTTGCTTCAGCAGTTAGTAATGCTGGTGGCTTAGGATTAATTGGAGCGGGATCTATGTATCCGGAAGTTTTTCATGAACATATAAAAAAATGCAAAAATGCTACAACAAAACCATTTGGTGTGAATTTACCAATGTTGTACCCACAAATGGATGAAATGATTAAAATTATTCTTGAAGAAGAAGTTAAAATTGTTTTTACCTCAGCAGGGAATCCTAAAACCTACACCTCTTTTCTTCAGGAACATGGAATAACAGTAGTACACGTTGTACCCGGTGTTAAGTTTGCATTAAAAGCACAAGAAGCTGGAGTTGACGCAATTGTTGCTGAAGGATTTGAAGCTGGTGGACATAATGGAAGGGATGAAACAACTACGCTTTGTTTAATTCCTATGGTGAAGAAAGAACTGCACATTCCAATTATTGCTGCTGGAGGTATTGCTACTGGAAACGCAATGCTTGCAGCTTTAAATCTTGGTGCTGATGGCGTTCAAATGGGAAGTAGGTTTGCTGCGTCTGAGGAAGCTTCTTCTCATATTAATTTTAAAAATGAAATTGTAAAAGCCAAAGAAGGTGATACTTTATTAACACTTAAAGAAATTACTCCTGTTAGATTATTAAAAAACAAATTCTTCAATGATGTTCAGGTAGCTATTCATAATGGTGCTTCATCTGAAGAATTAAAAAATTTATTAGGAAGAGGACGAGCAAAAAAAGGTATGTTTGAGGGCGATTTAGAGGAAGGTGAATTAGAAATTGGTCAGGTTGCTGGATTAATTGATGACATTAAACCTGTAAAAGAAATTATCGAAACCATCATTAAAGAATACCACCAAGCAATAGAAGCAATCAATTCACCTAAATTTCAATTTTAAAAAACAATATGATTCAATTCGAAAAATTTACTTTAAGTAATGGTTTAAAAGTTATTGTCCACCAAGATATTTCAACACCTATTGTAGCTTTTAATGTTTTGTACAATGTAGGAGCAAGAGATGAAGATGAAAACCACACCGGTTTTGCTCATTTATTTGAACATTTAATGTTTGGCGGTTCTGTAAACATTCCAAACTTTGATGAACCTCTACAAAAAGTGGGAGGAGAAAACAATGCTTTTACTTCCAATGATATTACTAATTATTATATTACCCTTCCTAAGGAAAATTTAGAAACTGCTTTTTGGTTAGAATCAGACCGAATGTTAAGCCTAGCTTTTACTGAAAAAAGTCTTGAAGTTCAACGTCAGGTAGTAATTGAAGAGTTTAAGCAAAACTATTTAAACCAGCCTTATGGCGATGTTTGGCTTTTACTCAGACCTTTAGCTTATCAAGTTCACCCTTACAAATGGGCTACTATTGGAAAAGAAATTAGCCACATAGAAAATGCTACCATGCAGGAGGTAAAAGACTTTTTTAATACTTATTACACTCCAAATAATGCTATTTTATCCGTTGCCGGAAATATTGAGTTAGATGAAATAAAACAACTTACCGAAAAATGGTTTGGAGGCATACCGTCAGGAAATAATAACAACAGAAACTTACCTAAAGAGCCTTCGCAAAAAGAAGCAAGAAGATTAGAAGTGAAAAGAAAAGTACCTGCAAATGCTATTTATAAAGCTTATAAAATGTGTAGTAAAACGCATCCCGATTTTTATGCAACCGACTTACTTACAGATATTCTATCTTTAGGAAACTCTTCTAAACTTTATATTTCTCTTATTAAAGAACAAAAACTTTTTAGCAATATTAATGCGTACGTTTTGGGAAGTTTTGATGACGGACTTCTTATTATTAGCGGACATATTTCTGAAAATGTATCTTTTAATGATGCAGAAAATGGAATTATTAAAGAACTCGAAAAAATAAAAAAACTAGCTGTAACTCCTAAGGAATTAGAAAAAGTAAAAAACAAAGTGGAATCTATGCAAGCTTTTTCTGAAACTAGTGTTTTAAATAAAGCCATGAACCTTGCTATTAATGAACTTTTAGGTGATGCTAACAAAGTAAATACAGATATTGAAGCATACAGAAAAGTTTCTGCTGAAGATATAAGAAGGTTGGCAAACGAAATTTTTAACGAGTCCAATTGTTCTACACTTATTTACGCCAAAGAAGAATAAAAAATCAAAGTTTTTTATTCTACCTCACCCGTATCTACCTAAAAAAGTAGTTACGACCTCTCCAAAAGAGAGGTTAAGCGGAAACTCTCAGAGCATAGCTCTGAGATGGTTTTAAAGTAATTTAACTTATTTTACCTTTTTTGCCTCATACAATTGGCTTAATTTTATCCCTCAATTAATTAAGCCATTAATACACACATATGAAAATCGGAATAGTTTGTTATCCAACCTTTGGAGGAAGTGGTGTTGTAGCCACAGAGTTAGGAAAGGCACTTGCGGCAAAAGGAAATAAAGTTCATTTTATATCTTATCAACAACCATTTAAATTAGATCTTTTCTCAGAAAATATTTTTTACCACGAAGTAAAAGTTACCAATTACCCTTTATTCGATTACCAGCCTTATGAACTCGTATTGACAAGCAAATTAGTTGATGTTATCAAATTTGAAAAATTAGATATACTTCATGTCCACTATGCTATTCCACATGCTTCTGCAGCTTATATGGCTCAACACATTTTACAGTCGGAAGGGATAAAGATACCTTTTATTACTACTTTACATGGAACAGACATTACCCTTGTTGGTAAAGATAAATCATTTGCCCCTGTAATTACTTTTGCTATTAATGAATCCAATATTGTTACTGCGGTTTCTGAAAGTTTAAAACAAGATACTTTAAACCACTTTAACATTAAAAGAGAAATTAAAGTAATCCCTAATTTTATTTGCTTTTCAGATTATGAAAACCTAAGTGATTCATGTAACATTAAAAAAAGTTTTGCTCCGAATGGCGAAAAAATATTAATCCATGTCTCTAACTTCCGCAAAGTAAAAAGAGTTCAGGATGTGTTTAAAGTTTTTATTAAGGTAAATGAAAAAATTCCATCAAAGCTATTATTGGTTGGTGATGGACCAGAAAGGTATCAATTGGAAGAATTTTGCCGTAACCAAGGCGTTTGTGATAAAGTTCATTTTTTAGGTAAACTAAAAGATACCGAGCGTATTTTATCTGCTTCAGATTTGTTTTTGCTTACATCAGAATCCGAAAGTTTTGGATTAGCAGCTTTAGAAGCTATGGCAGCAAAAGTTCCTGTAATCTCCTCTAACACTGGTGGTATTCCGGAAGTAAACAAACATGGTTTTTCGGGTTATTTAAGTAATGTAGGAGATATTGATGATATGGCAGTAAATGCTTTAAAAATTCTTTCTGACGATGCTGTTTTAGAACAATTTAAACAAAATGCTTACCAACAAGCAAAACAGTTTGATATTGAAAAAATTCTTCCTCAATATGAGGCTATCTACAAAGAGCTAATTGGAAGGTAGGTTAAAAATCCTCTTGTTTTACCAAGCAATTTTCAATTTTTAGTTGTTTTAAAAAAGCCGTTAATACCGCTGTATTATTTCCATTAGAATAGATAACATGCTCTTTTTTATTGGCTGCATACCTCAACATATTATTTATTTCTAAAACGTGTTTGGTTTGTCTTGCAACTGCCTCCCCCGAATCAATTAAAGCAATGTGCGGAGGTAAAATTCTTTTAATAATAGGAATTAACATTGGGTAATGAGTACAACCCAGCACCACAGTATCAACACCTTTTATCAACATTTCACCTAAATATTGCTCTAATAAAGGCAATGCTTTTTCTAGTTCGCCACTTTCTACTATTTCAACTAAACCTGCACCTTCTACTTCTATAAACTGTGTATTTTCAAACTTTTTAGCAGTAAGCATAAACAATTCACTACTTAAGGTTCCTTTGGTTGCTAACACTCCCACTTTATCTGATTTAGAATTTAAAGCAGCTGGTTTTATTGCTGGTTCTATTCCTATAAAAGGAATACTGTAATTTTCTCTTAAATATTTAATAGCATTTGTTGTGGCTGTATTGCAAGCTACTACAATCATTTTACATTCTAAATCAATCAGTTTTTCTGTATTTTTAATGCTTAGGGCAATAATTTCTTCTTTAGATTTTTTACCGTAAGGAGCATTTTTACTGTCCGCCAAATAAATCAACTGTTCATTAGGTAGCATTTGATATACTTCCGACAGTATAGTCAACCCTCCTAATCCGGAATCGAAAAAGCCTATGGGACTACTTGATGATGTTTTTATATTTTCCACTTCTTAACCACTATTTTTAATAGGATAAATGTACTTATTTTTTAATATTAACTCCAACAAAGAAGGCTGCAATAAATTGCAGCCTTCTTTGTTTTGTCCTATTTTTTTTCAAATCAATATTCATCCTCATTAAAGAAGAAATCTTCTTTGGTAGGATAATCTGGCCAAACATCATCAATGCTATCATAAATTTCTTCATCTCCTTCTAACTCTTGAAGATTTTCTATTACTTCCAAAGGGGCACCTGTTCTGATGGCATAATCAATTAATTCATCTTTATCTGCAGGCCATGGTGCATCTTCTAAATGCGATGCTAATTCTAGTGTCCAATACATAATTTCTAAGTTTTAGTTATGTTTAATTTTGGTTTTAATGCTTTTTTAATCGTTACGCAAAAGTAGATTTTTTGTTTACATAAGCAAGAAAAATTTTATCAACTATTTTTTAGTCTAATTATCGACTCACAAAAACAGCTTCCAAATCTTTAATAACGAGGTTTCCAAGGTATTTCGTTAGCCTTAAAATCTTGTGTAAATTTTCTACTTAACACAAATAAATAGTCTGATAATCGGTTAAGATAAATGATAATATCTTCATTTATTGGTTCTTTTTCCGATAAAAATACAACTAACCTTTCAGCTCTCCTGCAAACACATCTGGCAATGTGACAATAAGAAACCGTTGGATGCCCACCTGGCAAGACGAAAGAACGCATTTCGGGCAAGATTTCATTCATTTTATCAATTTCTTTTTCCAGTAATTCAATATCTGATTTATTGAGTTGAGGCGTTTTTACTTTTTTATTACTTGGGTCTGTAGCTAAATTAGAACCCAAGGTAAATAACCTATCTTGCACTTCCAATAAAATGTTAAAAGTAGCCTCATCAATAGCTTGGTCTCTTATTAATCCAATAGTTGAATTTAATTCATCAACCGTTCCGTAAGCTTCAATTCTATAATGATATTTAGGAACTCTTTCTCCTCCAAAAAGTGAGGTCTCCCCTCTATCGCCTGTCTTTGTGTATATTTTCATAATTTTTTAATTTAATTAGCCCCCTCTAACTCCCCCGAAAGGGGAGGATATCCAACGCAAAAGGCTAATACATTCGTATATTTTATTAATTTAACTCACCTCAAAATTATACCTTTTTTAAGGTATTGTTTATAATGATTCTAAATAGTACTTTTGCTTTATGAAATAAGTCATGTGCAAAAGTACGTATCCAACTATAAAGATAATTTGACTTATTCCATATGACTGATTTAAAACAATAAGTATCTTCATATGAAAGCAACAACATCATCTAAATCTATTTTTGAACAAAAGTCTCAAGAGATTTTTGATTTGAGAAAAAAGAAAAAGAAATCTACTTGTTGCGAAAAGTTTAAGAAAAAAGGCAAGTTCTGTAAAAGCTGTCCTTGCAGTTGGGCTTAAATTTATTCTTCTTTCACTTTCTTACCTTCTTTAAAATACATTACTCTTTTTACTTTTCCTTGTTGTTTTTCATAAAATACCCATTTTCCTTCTGCTTGTCCGTTTTTATAGTTCTTTTCACTTTCTAAGGTTCCTATTTCGTACCAAGAGGTTACTTTACCTTCTTGTCTTCCTCCTATCATTGTTTGCTCGTACATTTTATTGCCATTCTCGTAATAATATGTCCATTTTCCATCTTGTTCATTATTTACAAAAAACCCATCCGTTTTTGGTTTGCCGTTATCGTACCACTCAAAATAAGCTCCTTCTTTAACAGAAAGCATATATTGATCATTCACTTCCATAAACTTATTATTTCTGTCTTTATAATACTTCTTTTTATCTTTAGGAACAATCATGTAAGTCTCTAACAATTCTTGCTGTCCGTTTTCGTGCCAATGCTCCCAAATACCGTCTTTCAATCCGTTTTTATATTCTCCCGCATAATCTTTATTTCCATTTAAAAACCAACCTTCCCACTTACCATTCATTAATCCTTTTGTGTAATACCCTTTATCTTTTTGTTCGCCCGAATCGTACCAAGATTCCCACAAACCTTCTTCTTTACCATTTTCAAATTTACCTTGCATTACTAATTGGCTTTCTTCCGTATAAAAACTCCACAACCCATGTTTTAAATTATCTTTATAGCTTCCTTGTTTCCATACCATACCATTTGGATACCAATACGTCCATTCTCCATTTTTCTTGTCATTTTCGTAATTTCCTTCATAACTTTTATTGGCTTTAGAGTCATAAAAAGTCCACAACCCATGTCTTAAATCCTCTTTAAAATGTCCTATAAAATCAGTATTTCCATTCTCTAATAAATAGGTCCACTTTCCATCTTTTTTTCCATCTTTATAATTCCCTTCTGCACTTAATTTTCCATTTTCGAACCACTCCTTATAAGTACCATTTTCTTTTCCAGCAACATAATTAACTTGTTTTAATAATTGTCCGTTAGCATACCAAAACTTCCAAGTTCCATCAAAAACCCCATCTTTATAATTTCCTTCTGAAAAAATAGATTCATCGGGTCTAAAACTTGTCCATTTACCATGTCTAAGGTTATTCTTATAAGAACCTTCTAAAATTTTAACTCCATTATTAGCATACTCTATCCATAAACCAGTTTTTAAACTGTCTTTATATTTCCCTGAAATTTGAGGATTCTTATTTTCATGATATTCTATAAATTGCCCGTTACCATTTACTACTAAGCCTTTTCCATCATTACTCCAAAAACTTATCATTTTAGCAACACCATTATCAAACAACATTTTACTTTTTATTTGTTTATTGTCGTACCAAGAAGTCCATTCGCCAATTCTTTCATCTCTTTTAAAATGTCCTTCTTCTTTTTTATTTCCCGATGGATAATAGAACGTCCATAAACTATCTCTGTAACCAATTTTGTTATATCCAACCAATTCGAGCTGACCGTTTTCGTACCAAACTTTACATTCTCCTTCTTTCATTGAGCGAACAAAATTTCCTTGTTCTACTTTTTTACCTTCTTTATTGTAGTTGATATATTCACCATGAAATTCACCATCTTTATAAGTAACTTCTTGCAGAATTACACCATCTTTACTCCAAAAAGTCCACTTTCCTTGCTCAAGACCATCTTTAACAACCCCTTCGGCTTTTTTGTTGCCATTGGTCCATTTATAAGTGTGCAACTGTGCAAAAACAGAAGTGTTCAACAATAATAAAACTATAATTAATCGTATGTTCATGGTTTAAAAATTTTGCTACGAATTTAACGAAAAAAGACAAACTTTATTGGTTTAAACAAAGCTTAGGTATTTTATAGAAATATATTATTTTAAGTTATCTTTGACGCCAATAGCTATTTAAAATGTCTCCAACACTTGAAAATATAGAATTATTGTTACAGTCTTCTTCGGAATTGATGGAAGACAATTTGCCCAAAGCTATTCTTAAAGCACGTGAGGCAGAAAAAATTGCAACAGAAATTTTCGACACAAAAGCGTTAGCAGATTGTTCCAAACAAATCGCTCTTTGTTATTCTCAAGCTTCAAATTATATTGAAACGCTAAAAGCTGTTTTGCATGCTCAAGAACTTTATCAGTCCATTAATGATTATAAAGGAGAAGCAGATTGTTTAAACATTTTAGGTGGCGTTTATAATTTTTTAAAAGATTACCAAAAACGATTGGAATGTAATTTAAGGTGCTTAGAACTTAGAAAAAAAGTAAACGATAAAAACGGACAGCTCAGTACCTACAATAATATTGGTGATACTTACACCGTTATTGGTGATTATGAAAATGCTCTACATTATTTTAATATTTGTTTAAGTTTTCCTGATATCTCTACTCGAATTAAAGCCATTGTACATCACAATATTGGAGAGGTTAATTTTTTTAAAAAAGATTATCCTAATGCTTTAATTTATTTAAATCAAGGGTTGGAATTGGGTAAAGAAAGTAATTATTGGCAAATAATTATTGCCTCCAGTACCATGATTGGAGCTATACATAACATACAAAGCAACACTACAAAAGCTATTGAAATATTAAATGATGCATTAAAAGTTGCTAAAGAAAAAAGATCTATTGAAGATGAAATTCCTATATACAAAGAACTTTCTATTGCTTATGCAAAATTGAATGATTTTAACAAAGCATACGAACTTCTGAATATTCACAACCAATATAAAGAGCAACTTTTAACGGATAATAACGCTCAACAGCTTAAAAAAATTGAATTTAATTTTCAATTAAAAGCCATAACTTCAGAAACCGAAGAAACAAAAAGAAAAAACACGCAACTTACAAAAGCCTTTAATAAAATTGAGCAACAACGAAATGAAATTGAATATAAAAACGTAGCCATTACAGATAGTATTCACTATGCAAAAAGAATTCAATTAGCCATTATTCCCAGCGAAAACAAGGTTAAATCTTTACTTAACAACAGTTTTGTGTTTTATCAACCAAAAGATATTGTTTCAGGCGATTTTTATTGGACAGAAAAAATAGGTTCTAAAACTTTTTTTGCTGTTATAGATTGTACCGGACATGGAGTTCCTGGAGCATTTGTTAGCCTTATTGCGTTTAATTTACTGAACAAAGTAGTATTAGAAAAACAAATCACTCAACCATCAGAAATTTTAACTCAATTAGATGAGTTATTAATACGCTTATTTAAAAAATCAGATGAAAACATTAGAGATGGTTTTGATATGGGTTTATGTTGTTGGAATAGTGAAGATAACACATTAAATTTTTCGGGGGCTAATCATTCGCTTTTTAAGATAATTAATAACGAATTACAGGAAATTAAAGGCACTAAAGCATCTATAGGTTACTCCTTATATGAAACCAAACATGTTTTTGAAAACCATACCTTTAAATTAAAAGATGGAGAAACTGTTTATTTGTGTTCTGATGGATTACCAGATCAATTTGGGGGAGAAAAAGGCAAAAAACTAAAATGGAGAGGATTTAAAAATTGGTTAATCGAAATTCAATCTACCTCTATGGATAAACAAAAAAATAAGATTCATCAACTTTTTAAAAATTGGAAAAAAGACCAAGAGCAAATTGATGATGTTTGCATGTTAGGGGTTAGGTTTTAGCCATTCTCTACGCTTAATTTGTTCTAAATCCACCAAAGCTAAAACACTAATCATTAAAAACACTAACGCAGGAATTTTATACCTTACAATTGCCCCCATAACCGGAGTGGTTATTCCTACAAAAACCAAAATTAACAAAGCAGATGTAATTCCAAAAGCTACTAAATTGGAATTAAACTGCTTTTTACGAAACAAAATAGCCACTATTAGCATTAATAAAATAAAAAAGTTTTCAATTCCACTTACTAAAAGTAAAGGGTTTTTTGACGAAAACAAAAAAGGTTTAAACATGGCGTAATACAACGCCTTTGGCACGTGCAAAGCAAATGAAACAATATTTCCATCTAATTTATTGGTATGAATTAAACTTCCTGATGCAGGCTGATTAAATGTTATATTAAAAACCTTTGTATCATCATTATAAGTAATAGGTACAAATTTATTACTGCCTTTCTCTCTAATTTCTATTGGTGTGTTTTTGGGAAGTTTGCAAAGTGTATCATTAATAAAAATAATTGACGCTTTATCTTCATACGGAACTCGAATTTCTCCTTTGTCATCATTCATATACACTCCACCTTGAGCCATATTGATAAAATTGTTTTGTTTAGTGGCAATTTGATTTATAAGCTTATATTTTGGAAATAATTCTCCAACAGAAATCTCAATTAAAACAATAAATAAGTAACCTAAAAAGTAGCTTAACAAAACACGCTTCCATTGGTATTTTTCTACCACAAAATAAATAAGTAATGCTGGTGTGATAAGTAAAAATATATACGGCTTGATGCTCAACATTATTAATCCAGAAATAA
This sequence comes from uncultured Flavobacteriales bacterium, assembly GCA_937901255.1. Classification (GTDB taxonomy): domain Bacteria; phylum Bacteroidota; class Bacteroidia; order Flavobacteriales_E; family Vicingaceae; genus BRH-c54. The sequence continues at coordinate 16,126 of CALCHN010000008.1, forward strand.
GTAAAAGAAATATATGTTTGATAGAACGAATTTTATGAATGAGGTTAAAATAAGTATATAAAAACAAGCCTAATCCGAAAAACAAAAAGCTTTCTTTACTCACTCCTGTTGACCAAAACAATACTGACGGGACAAAAAATACCACTAAAAGCAATAACTTTTTATGCTCGAAAAATCGCTCAAAAGCTTTGTACAAAAAAGTAAAACCTACAAAGGATAAAAAAGTAAATACTACTAAATGAACCCCATAATAACCAAATGATACAAAATGCAAAAGTGCATTCAGTTTAATCATTAACCTACTATCATTATATAATTCATTAGGATTAGAGTTAATCCAAAAATTTAGTTTATTGATATAAACTTCTTGTATTAATGAAGTTTCACCACCAAATATCAATCTAAAAAAATCCGCAGGGCTTTCATGGAAAAGTTGAAACAAAACTACACTATCATCAAAAAACTTAAAAATATCAGCTGTAGATCTGTCTTGATAGTAAAAAGTATATAACAGAAAAAAAACTAAAGCTACAGCTACTTTAACAGTAAAAATTAAAGGTAAAAAGGTTTTCTTAAGAAATAAAAAATGAAAAAATGGATGCTTATAAATGATATAGCAAAAGGCTAAAAAAAATACAATTGGCAGAATAAATTCAAACAATATTTATCGTTTAATAACTTTTGGCACTTTAAAGAAGTCGGTATCTTTATCAGGAGCATTTTTTAAAGCTTCCTGTTGAGATATTTCTTGCAATGGCTCGTCTTTCCTTAATGTAGGACGTTCGTTCAGCATATACACCAATGGCTCTACATTTTCCGTATCAACTTCATTCAGTTTATTTACAAAATCTAACATTCTACTCAAATCTTGCTGAATAGAAACTGTTTGTTCTTCATTAAACTCCAGTTTTGCCAAAGTAGCTATTTTTTTAACAGTTAATTTATCTACGGCCATGTTTTTCCAACTCTTTATTAATTATTGCATAAACTTTATCTTGTAAAGGTATTAAATCTTTTTCAGTTAAGCCAATTGTAGGAATTGGTTCATGTATAACTGCTCTAGCTATTCCTGGACCTGCTTTTCCTGAAAAAAGTCCTTTCATCTCTAATCTTTTATAATTATCCAAAAAAGTTATAGGAATAATGGGTATTTGATTTTCAATAGCTAGCTTAAAAGCTCCACTTTTAAAACTACCCAATTGAGGCGTGTTTTTAGGAATTGTTCCTTCAGGAAAAACTACCACACTATTTCCTTTTTTAAGCTCCTCTTCACATCTATCCATTGCTCTTTTACCAGAAATTCTACTTTTTCTATTTACGGTAATATTCATATTTTTAAAAAATATATTGAAGATTGGAACTTTAGCCAATTCTTCTTTACCCATAAAAACAAAATAATTTTTAAATGTTTGATAAAGAATTACAATATCTAAAAAAGACGTATGATTAGGTGCTATAACGTAGGTTTGGTTTATATCTATATTATGTCCGTTATAAAGTTTAACTTTTATTCCCGAAAGAATTAATAATATTTTAGTGTGAAAATATAATAACTTAAACGCTTTTTTAAACTTTCGTTCTTTTCCTTTTCTAAGGTAGTTACTATAAAACGGATAGAAGAGCAATAAAAATACAATAAAGCACACAATTACGTGTAGTTTCCATATTCCTCCCAGTATTTCTTTTACTTTTCTCATAAGTGTACAAAAGTAATAAAGAATTTGTTGAAACCAATTTTCTCTCAGTTAGAACCAACAACGTATTTCACGGTTTCATTTTAATCTGAAACTTAAAAACCGAAATTCTTTATTATGCCTCACCCGAAACTACTTATTGTAGTTTCGACCTCTCCAAAGGAGAGGTAAAGCGGAATTCCCGAGTCAAAGCCTCGGGAAAATCTTTTGATTAAAGATATTGTTATGATTTATTAATCTATTTAAGTGTAGATTAAATTCAAAAAAATTATTTTTGCTGCATGGCAAGAATATTAACAGGAGTACAAAGCACAGGAACTCCACACTTAGGAAATTTATTGGGAGCGATACTTCCGGCAATAGAAATGGCTAACGACCCTAAAAACGAAGCTTTTTTGTTTATTGCGAATTTACATTCGTTAACCCAAATAAAAAACAAAGAAACATTAAAAGATAATACTTACAGAACTGCTGCTGCTTGGTTAGCATGTGGATTAAACCCGGAAACTACGGTTTTTTATCGTCAGTCAGATGTGCCAGAGGTTGCCGAATTATCTTGGTATTTAAGCTGTTTCTTTCCCTTCCAACGATTAACCTTGGCACATTCTTTTAAAGATAAAGCTGGCCGTTTAGAAGATGTTAATGCTGGATTATTTACCTATCCTATGTTAATGGCTGCCGACATTTTACTTTATGAAGCTAACTTTGTTCCTGTAGGAAAAGACCAATTACAACATTTAGAAATTACACGTGATGTTGCTAGCAGATTTAACCACCTGATGGGAGAAACATTGGTTTTACCAGAACCTATTGTTCAAAAGGATACCATGTTAATTCCAGGGACAGATGGTGAAAAAATGAGTAAATCTAAAGGAAACTTAATTAATATCTTTTTAGATGATAAAGCGTTAAGAAAGCAAATAATGGCTATACAAACAGATAGCACTCCTTTAGAAGAACCAAAAGACACTGAAACTTGCGTAGTTTTTAAACTGTATAGTTTTATTGGAAATGACAGTCAAGTAAATGAAATGAGAAAAAACTATGAAAGTGGTAATTATGGTTACGGACATGCTAAACAAGCTCTTTACGAGTTAATATGCAATAGATTTGAAAAAGAAAGAATCACTTTTAATCATTACATGAATCATACTGCCGAATTAGAAAGTGCTTTGAAATTAGGTGCCGATAAAGCAAGAAATGTTGCTACTCCTGTTCTTAAAAAAGTAAGAGCTCAACTTGGGTATTAATTTTACATTCAACATTACAATAACGAGGAAAATAGAAACACAAAAAAAGCTGCTAAAATATTTTAGCAGCTTTTTTATTACCTATATGATGTGCATTTTAGAAATGCCATACATCATGTTCCATATTAAAGATTTCTTCTTTTATTTGCTCTGCTTCTAACAGTCTGTCAATTCCTAATTTATAATCGATTAACAACCTATCATAAACATTAGAACGTTTAATGATGTAACTGTTGAACATTCTTTTCCAAAAGATATCTTCATAAGTTCTACGTTCTGCATCATTTTGTCTGTTAAACACATCATAATTAGCAAAAACATAACGAGCTTCAGGGAAATAAATCCAAAAAATGGTTTTTAGCCCTTTAAATTCACCATTTTCATCCAACACACTTACAATTGGAGCAATCCCCATTATTCTAACATCCATTATCGAACGCTCTCTATCAAAAAACCAATCTTCCTTAACATGATATTTAATAACATCAACACTAGAAACTTCTTGATAAGTGTTAGTTTCAACTAATTCAAAAGTTTCAGGGTCTTCAACAAGAACTGAAATGGTATCTCCCATTTTAGCCATAGCTTCTGAAGGAGTTAATTTAATTTTAAACTCATCATCACTTGGATCATAAGCTGATAACTCACCATCAAGAACAGCATCTTTAATTACATCAAAAAGCGATTTTCTATCATCAATTTTTGATGTAGGATAATACAAAGGATGATTAATTTTTTCTCTTAAATCAATTTCTCTCCATATTCTTCTGTGCCACATTACATCTTGTTCTCTTACATGTGTGTAAGGAACAACACGTCTGGTTGGTGTATTTTCTTTAACCCATGGTTTATCTAACACTTTTAAATCTTGTGCAGACAAGTTCATACCAGTAGTTAATAATACTCCTACCAACAATAATGTACCAATTTTGATTGCTTTCATAATATACCTCCTTCTTTGTGGTTTATTCGTCTAATAGTAAAATTATATTACAGTTATAATAATTGGAGCTAATGTTCTTGTTGAACCATCAGGCATATTACATTTTATATCTTCAATATAAAATTTCTGATTTCTAGTTGCTCCACTTATCATATTTTTACAAGTCCCGTTTAGTCTAAATCCATTTACTTTCTCTTCTGTAATCATTCCTGATTTTACTGTAGAAAATTTAAATGAAGATACATTCACATTAACTTCAAAATCAAAGTTATCCATTTGAGCTTGAACAGTACTTGCTGCATTTAAAGCTGCCTTTTTAATAGCAAATGAACCAGTTCTTCCAACAATTGAAGATACAGGATCTGGAATTCTTTTTACTCTAAACTCAGATTTTCCTAAATTCACTTTGTTTCCACTTTCATCCTCACCTGTTACGGTTATAGTAACTGTTTTCGCACTTTTTGGAGGACGCATTACATAGCCTTTTGAAGTTTTACTCAACCCTGGTCCTGAAGCTGTAAAATTAGGCATTGGAGCCGATACAGAAACCGGATTGTCCACACCAATATAAAACACATTCATTTTTTCTGCAGCAACGGTTGTAGATGGTCTCCCTACTTCAAAAGTATGATCGAAAGGATAAATTTTTGGTCCTTTTTTAGTTTTAACCTTAATTATTCCTTTCCATTCATGTACACCAACACCCTCTTTTATTTTCAAGTAACCTTTACCAGCTTCAACTTCTTTAAGTTGAAACCAACCTCCATTCTTAAAATCTTCCCAAGTTTCACCTTTAGTTCCTTGCATAATTTTATCTTCATCAACCACTCCTTGAGCCACTAAAGCACTATCGTATTTTCCAATAAAAATGTCTGGATTTTCTAAATCATTGTATGCTGCTGTAAAAATCTCAGCAGCAAAAGAATCTCCATCCATTACATAGGCTTTTTTAGCAAAAGCAAAACCATCTACTTTACTAAATGATACAGAACCTGCATCAATGTTTTCGTAAAGTTTAGCTACCGCCTCAGCTTCTGCACTTCTAACATCAGACTGTATTTTTGATAAAATAGTAATTACAGCAGCTAAAGGTACATGATAAAAATTAGCAGATTCCCAGTTTTTGTCATCACCTGATCCTTTTGCAGGGTCTGGTGTTTCTAAAACAGAAAGAGACTGTTTCATCATCTCTTGAGCTTCTTTGTTTTCATTAAACAACGCTAATATTTCATCTTTAAATGTATTGATTTTGTTTTTTAAATCAACAGCAGACCATTCACCATCTTTCGGTTTTGCAGGATCTGCTAGACCCATAACCAAAGTAGGCACATCATAGTTGTCTTTACTTTGTACTTTACTGATATGAAACAAACTATCTGGTGCACCATCTGGTAAGCCATCAGTTTGCTTAATCAATTGTTTTTTCAATTCAGCAATGTGAGTATATAACTCTTCTGACATATTTTTAACCTTAAATGCCTTTTCTTGGTATTCTTTGGCAATATCACTTTCGGCTGCTGCACTTGAAAAGGCACTATAATAAATGCCTGTTTTTTCAGAAAATGATTTGGTTGAATTTTCAATACCTCCATTCACTACAATAAAGGCATCTAAAATATCTTTAGAAACGTTCATCGCTAACAAAGCAGTTAATACTAGGTACATCATACCAATCATCTTCTGCCTTGGTGGTAAATCTCCTCCACTCATAATTTTATAATTTTAAATTAAGTTAAACAAAAAATAATTAGTTACGATTTCATTGCAGTAAGCATGTTACCATAGATGTTATTAAGAGCTGATAAGTTAGTAGATAACTCAGCAATATTGTCTTTATAACGTTTAGTATCTTCTACAGAATCAGACAAGTTAGTCATTAATGCAGTAATACCAGAGTACATCGCTTGCATTGTTTCTGCTTGTTGTTGAGAACCTTGTAATTGAGACTCGTAAGATGCATTTAATGCTTCTAAAGTAGATGCCATTTTCTTAAGGTTATCGCCTGTAGAAGTTCCAGATTCAGCTGCACTAGAAAGTCCTGTTAATGCTTGAGAAGCTTCTTCATAAGTTCCTGCTAAAGCAGTTACTTTAACAGATGCATTTTTTAAACTATCTGCATATTCGTTAGTAGCAACAGATGCATCAGAAATCTCTGATAATTTATTAGCATTTGTGCTTAAACTTCTTAAACCTTGTCCTAAGCTTTCAATTAATTCTGGACCAATTTTAGCTTCTTCTAACATGTTATCTAATTGTTCGGTAACAGAACCTTTATTTTTACCTCCATGACCGTGACCTTCTTCATCATCCATTCCAGCTAATTCTGGGTAAGCTAAGGTCCAATCTAATGGTAAGTGTTGTGGCTCAAATGCCGACACGAGGAATATCAATGCCTCAGTACTCAACCCGATTACAAGCATTGGACCTGCACCAGGCCAGTGCATAATTTTAAATAGTGCTCCAACAATTACAACTGCCGCACCTGCACCATAGAGAATCCCCATGATGGTTTTACCTTTTTTGGTTTCAAATAAAAATTCAATAAATCCCATAATTTTAATTTTTAAAAGTTAATATATAATTTAGATAGGTTTTACGTTTATAAAATTTAATGCTTACAAATCATCATCTTTTGATCTGCCTAAGTAAGTCATTACACATCTAAATCCGATATATGACTTAGCTGTATCTTGATACTCATAAGTTCTTGTTCCTGTTTGTAGGTAGTATCCTATATCTTTCCAAGAACCACCTCTAATTACTTTTCTTTTCAACACTTCTGGTTCATCATCTTTAGCATCATACATATAATCAGGGTTTAAATCATGAGCAAAATTGTAAGCAGACTCATCAAAAGCATTGCTTGTCCATTCTGCAACATTACCTGCCATACAATATAAACCATAATCGTTCGGATTATACGAATTGATTTTTACGGTATGGAAACCGCCATCATCAATATAGTTACCTCTCATAGGTTTAAAGTTTCCTAAGAAACAACCTCTAGCATTTCTTATGTAAGGGCCTCCCCAAGGATATGGACTTAAGTCTAAACCTCCACGAGCAGCGTACTCCCACTCAGACTCAGTTGGCAAACGAAAATCATTTGTAGTTGTTCCTCCAATGTCTGCTAAATAAGCTTGTAGCAAACGAGTTCTCCATATACTAAATGCAGTAGCTTGTTTCCAAGAAACACCAACAACCGGATAATCATCATAAGCAGGGTGCCAAAAATAATTTTGAGTCATTGGTTCATTAAATGAGTAAGTAAAATCATGAATCCATGCCAACGTATCAGGGTAAACATTAATTACATCTCTCATAATAAACTGAGATCTATCCATAGAAAAGGCATGTCTAGCTCCTTCTTGGCCATTTAAAGCATCTCTACTTGACCTTTTTGCAGCTCTCCTGTAGTCTATCCAATAATACGTATAATTAAATTTTCTGGTATCAAACTGTCTTCTTCCCATGTACCTTTCTCCCATACTGTAATACATTGGCTCTAACGCTTCTCTAATTTCAGGTTGTTTATGATCACCATACTTCAACTTAGCATACCAGTTAATAATAGGCACATCATACTCTTCTTCCCACTCATTCATAAGTAATAGATAATATTCTTCATCTATTTCTTCTCCTAATATTTTTCGAGCAATAGAATCTCTAACATGATAAACAAACTGACGATATTCGTTGTTTGATATCTCTGTTTGATCGATATAAAAAGCTTGTACAGAAACTGTTCTAGTTTGAGCTGTTAATGCATAAGGAACATCTTGATCTGATGGACCCATATTATAACTTCCCATAGGGATGAAAAGCATTCCAAATGGATCTGGCTGATACCATTCTTGTCTTCCTTGAACGCCAATTAATTCTCCATTCTGTTTATTACATGAATAAAGTATGACTAATGCTAATATTATTAGTATTTTTTTCATTGTTACCTCCTTCTTTCTTTTTTTATTGTTGACTTTATCAGTCAACTATTTTATCACGTTTTAATCTTAATTCTTATCTTATTAAAATTAAAACGAGTTGGCTTAAACGGGTTATTCTAATAAATGTTACAATTAATTATAAAAATCTTACAGATCTATAAACTTCTCTTTTTGGTTGTTTATATATACTTGTACAATATCTTAACATAATTTCAAAACTTCCACTACTGTGGTCAGCTAATGCAGATGTTGTTAAATCATAAGCAACACCAACTTTTAATCCAGACAAGCTAGGTTCGTTAATAGCTTCTCCTATATCAACACCTAATAAGATTCCGATTGCATCTTCCACTCTATATGTAACGCCTCCCCATAGCATCTTATTGTATTCCATTAAAACGTTTACATCTAATTGTGTAGAAGCTGCATCTGTTTTAGCAAGTATAGACGGCTTTAACACCCATTTTTTGTCGTTATTAATATCCCAATCATAACCAGCCATTATATAATAATGTCTTGATTGTTGAAAATTTAATGCTCCAACTCCACCTTGATCAGCTACATCTTCTACAGAAGTTTGTGGAATATGTAAGGTAGAAATACCTACATACATTTTGTTAGCAATAGAATAATATAGACCTGCACCAAAATCAAAAGTAGCTGCAGAAGTTCCTGAATTAGGGATTGATGGATCTAATGAAGGATCATCAATAGCTATAAAATTATCTTGAAAAGATTTACTTAACATACCGGCTTCAATACCAATACCCAACTCACCAGGACCTAAGGTTAAATGGTAAGCATAAGCTAATTTAGCCACTAAAGATTTTTCTATACCTAATTGATCTTGAAAAACGGTAAGTCCAACACCATGTTTACTAATACGAGCATCTGCACTCAACATGTGCGTTTGAGGATTTCCATCAAAACCAGTCCATTGCTGACGGGTAAATAATGTTCCGCATATACCACCATTATGACCAGCAGAACCAGGGTTTACACTAAGTTTGTTAAACATATTTTGCGTAAACTGAGCATCTTGCTGAGCCATTAAAGAGAAAGTCCCTAAGAACAAAAAAGACGCAGAAAGTAATATTTTTTTCATAGTATTTAGGATATTTTTTTACAATTATAAATATAATTTTTCTCAATTAGTCGGCTAAGATAAATAAAAAAAAATAACATGCAAAAACTTTTTTAACTTTATTTTGTTAATTTCTTGTTGAGAACTCGTGGAAAACTTGTTAATTGCCTGACTGAATACTTAAATTAATTTCTGAAAAGTTCTTATCCAAACATCGGGCAGCTCATTGTTACAAGCAATTTGATAATCTTTATAAGAGCATGGTACTAACAAATGTCTTTCGTTTTTAATTTTTTCATGAGTAGGATAAGGAACATCTATCCACCAACGATCACTTTTATCGCTTTTGTAAAAAATTAAATCATTTCCTCCTTCTAACATTGAAACTACATATTTAGTATAATCTTTTCGGCTACCAATAGGAAAATCATTTTTTCTGTGGTTTACGCCATCTATAAAATACCAAATCATTTGTGCAACACTGTGAGCAGTTTGGTTATTAAAATCCATATCAGGATTAAATTCATAAAACCCAACAGAGGTAAGTTTATCGCTAATGCCAGCATAGCGTGCAATTTGACAAGCTTGTTCTCCATAAAAACCGTTTGGAGATGCATTTTTATTTCCCGGGGCTTCTGCCTGTCGTATTGAGGACACATCAAAACTAACAATATCTGCATTTCTAACTATAGGTTCAACATCTTCCATATTGTTTTGGATTTCTCCTAAACGGTAAGCATCAAAATACAATTTAGAAATTAAATCAATTTCTTCGGTAGATACAAAATAACTTTGATAACCAATATTACTAAAGTTAAATAAGTAATTAGGTTGGTGAAGAATAATTTTTGCCAAATAGTTATCGGCATTAATTGCATGGTTAGCATCATCTAGATTTAACTTAGCATCTACAGCAACTAGGTTAACGGATTGCTCTAAATTTTTGTAGGCTAAAAAATTAGCATAGGTTAAATCCTGACTACCTCCTATAATAATAGGTAAAATATTTTTTTTGATTAACTCTTCAAGAATATTGCTTAGTGCAAAATAAGTATCTTCAACTGTAGCTCCATTTTTTAGATTCCCGAAATCTGCTACTTTTTTCTTTCCATTAAATGAAAGTCGGTATAAAAATTTCCTTACAAAATCAGGAGCTTTACCACAACCTTCATTATTGGATGCATTTCTTTCTTCTTCTATTCCAATTATTGCTATGGCAACATCAGCTAAATCTTGGTTTTCTTCACTATAATAAAATAGGTTGTTAGCAAAGTGATTACTTTTATAATTGAAGTTAAAAACTTCTTTAGATAAATCTATTGGTTGAAAGTAATCAAAAAAATCCATATAGTGTTTTGTGTTGATTAAATGATGAGTGTAAAAATCCTATTTTTTCTTTTTGGTTTTTTTTGCCTTTTTTGCTGGCTTTTGTTTTTCAATTATTTTTTCAACATCTTCCAACGTCATTTTTTCTACATTGGTATCTTTTGGCAATTCAATTTTTGTTTTTCCTTTCACAATATTAAATCTTCCCCAACGTGCTTTCTGAACTGAAATGCCTTTGTCTTCCCAATTATGAATAAATTTATCTTTTTCTTTTTGCAGCTTATCCTCAATTAATTCTTTGATATCACTTTGAGACAAGTTATCAAAATTATACTTCTTATTTACATTGATAAACATGTTGTCCCATTTAATAAACGGTCCAAATCTTCCTACTCCTTTCTGAACTGGTTTTCCCTGATATTCAGCAATAGGAGCATCAGCTTGTTGTTTTTCCTTAATTAATTCAATGGCTCTATTTAGATTAACAGCAGTAATTTCTTCTCCTTTGGGTAAAGAAATAAATTTTTCATCAAATTTTACATAAGGACCAAACTTACCTTGAGACACCACCACTTCTTTGCCTTCATGATTTCCTAAGGTTTTTGGAAACTGAAATAATGTTAGTGCTTGTTCTAAGGTTATATTAGAAATATTTTGTTCAGGAAGTAAACTTGCAAACTGAGGTTTTTCTTCATCTTCTGTACTTCCTATCTGAATCATTGGTCCGAATCTGCCAATACGAGCAATAACTGGTTTTTTTGTTTTTGGATCTGTACCTAACAACCTTTCACCACTAGCTCTTTCGGCATTTTCAAGCGTGTCGGTAATTTGATGGTGAAAAGGTTTGTAAAATTCAGCAATCATTTTACTCCATTCTTTCAATCCTTCAGCAATTTCATCAAACTGTTCTTCAACTCTTGCAGTAAAATTATAATCTAACACTTTTCCGAAATTTTCAACCAAGAAATCTGTAACAACAATACCTATATCTGTTGGAAACATTTTTTTCTTCTCAAAGCCAAAATTTTCTTTAAGTTGTTTTTCAGAAATTTTCCCTGATTTAAGGGTCAACAACACATAGTTTCTCTGACTCCCATCTCTGTCTTCTCTAACAATATATCCTCTTTTTTGGATAGTTGAAATGGTTGGAGCATAAGTAGAAGGTCTTCCGATACCCAATTCTTCTAATTTTTTAACCAAACTAGCTTCAGTATATCTTGGCGGATGATTGTTATATTTTTCTGTAGCAGTAAGTTCGTTTAGGTTCAACCCTTCTCCTTTCTTTACTTGTGGTAAAATGCCTTCTTTTTCATCTTCCTGGTGGTCATCATCACTAGATTCTAAATAAACTTTTAAGAAACCTTCGAACAATAATACTTCACCCTTAGCTACAAATTTTTCTTTTGAAGTATTTATACCTATAGTAATAGTAGTTTTTTCAAGTTTGGCATCACTCATTTGAGAGGCAATGGTTCTTTTCCAAATTAAATCATACAATCTTGCTTGAGCAGCATCACCAGAAACCGAATGCTTATTCATATAAGTTGGTCGGATTGCCTCGTGAGCTTCTTGAGCTCCTTTAGATTTGGTGCTAAATTTTCTTACTTGAGAAAACTCCTCACCATAACTAGCTATAATTTCTTTCTTTGCAGCTCCAATTGCTTCGTTTGATAAGTTTACCGAATCCGTTCTCATATACGTTATGTTTCCAGATTCGTATAATTTTTGAGCTACCGACATGGTTTGAGCTACCGAAAAACCTAATTTCCTACTAGCTTCTTGTTGTAATGTTGATGTTGTAAAAGGAGCTGCCGGAGATCTTTTTGAAGGTTTTGTTTCTAAATCCTCAACCGTAAAAACAGCATTATTACAAGTTTCTAAAAACTTCTCTGCTTCTTTTTGTGTTTTAAATCTGTGCGGAAGTTCAGCTTTTATTGTTGCTTTATCATTAGTTTCAAATAAAGCAATTACTCTAAAAGCAGATTCATAAGTAAAGTTATCAATTTCTCTTTCTCTTTCAACAATTAACCTTACTGCAACAGATTGTACTCTACCAGCAGATAATGATGGTCTAACTTTTTTCCACAAAACAGGTGATAACTCATAACCTACTAATCTATCCAACACTCTTCTTGCTTGTTGAGCATCTACTAAGTGAGTATTTATTTTTCTAGGATTTTCTATGGCTTTAGTAATTGCCGATTTAGTAATCTCATGAAAAACAATACGTTTGGTCTTTTTTTCATCTAAGCCTAAGGCTTCTAACAAATGCCAAGAAATGGCTTCTCCCTCACGATCCTCATCGGAAGCTAGCCAAACAACATCTGCCTCCTTTGCTAATTTTTTTAATTCTGCAACTATTTTCTTCTTATCGCTAGGAACAACATAATTAGGTTCAAAGTTATTTTCTATATCTATGGATATGTTTTTGCCTGGTAAATCTCTAATGTGTCCAAAACTGGATTTTACTGTAAAATCTTTTCCCAAAAATTTTTCAATAGTTTTTGCTTTGGCAGGTGACTCAACGATAACTAAATTTTTTGTCATACTAGAAGGTTTAAATCACTTATTCATTTATAGTGATTTTAAATTTTGACTTGCAAAGAAATGAAATTAAATTTAGCTTTTCCAAATTTTAATCATTTTACCTTTCTTAAAAGTAATTAAAAAATATTTTTAACCCCTTGTGTTCGACAACTTAAAACCTTTGAAAAACAGTTAAGTAAATGGTTTTATTTATCTAAATACTGAAATGGTAGAACAGTTGAATATTTATCTTTAGAAATTACTACCATGGAATGCATGTTTCTAATTTCTTCTATGGGCGATAATTTATCTTTTACCAGTGCATCAAAAGCGGCAATATCTTTTACTAAGATTTTTAACAGGTAATCTGCCTGTCCGGTAACGTTGTAACATTCCATTACTTCATCAATTTTATTAATTTTTTCAATAAAATTGTTGATGGCATTATCTCTTTGTCTGATTAATGAAATTTGCATAAATACACTCAACCCTAATTGAAGCTTTTCTTCGCTTGCTAATGCATGGTAGCTTTTAATAAATCCTTTCGCCTCTAATTTTTTAACTCGCTCTAAAGTAGGGGCAGGCGATAAAGATATTTCTTTAGAGAGTTGTAAGTTAGTTATTTTTGCGTTCTCCTGAAGTTTTTTTAAAATCTTCAAATCTATTTCGTCTAGCTTCATATAGGTTATTTTTGTGAGGGTTAAAAATATCGAAAAAAATCCAAGCTTATTTTAACAAAAAGTTAAAATTTACTTTCGAGCTACTTCATGATTTTATAAAGAACTGGTTTACTCGGAGAAGCATCATTTTCAAAAGAAGCTATTTGAATATTTAGAAAGTAAGTTCCATCGGGAATAGTATTATCTATAAAAACCAACTCTGATATGGTTCTGTGGGTTTGAGTATTACTTGGATATTCCCAAAAAATGTGATGAGCTGCCAATTTTCCGTCATCACTTTCTCTATCCACAGAAGGTGTGTCTATTAATAAATGATTAATGCCATTTTGTGTTAAATAAGCAGCTACCTCAGCTTCTATATAAGCAGGGTTAGTATTAGAGTATTGTAAAGATTTTTTATCATTACCATTAGGAAGTGTCCTAATAATTATTGCCTCACTACCTTTTGGCTGCCAAAGTTGTTTTATTTGGGCTAAAGTAATTACAGCATCATCACCAATTTTTTCAGGTTCAACAGTTATCAAATCTGCAAAAAAGAAAAATTGTTTTAAACATTGATTAATAGTATAAGGCTCTTTACTTATGTGTCCAACACACTCTGTATGCGTTCCATGTCCGTGCGGATTAAAAAAAATATTTCTACAATTTACATTTCCTCCTAAATTAACATCGCCAATAAAACCATTTTCCATAACAGGAGTAAATTCCGGTTTTGAAACATACCAAGCAGTAACATTTTCAGGAGTGTTGCTTAAAGGTAAAGAAATATCAATAGGTTGAGATAAATCTATTTTGTAAGTTTTATTTTGATGAGTGATGGTTGTTATCATAAGATGGATTGCCACGAATGCACGAATTTAAGTTTATTTTTAAAATGCCACGAATACATGAATATTTAAATCATTATAAAACTACCCTTTGATGTTTTAATCTTAATTCACCAAAGTTAACTAATAAAGCTAATCTGTTTTCAGATACCTTTAAGTAATTAATACATTGAGCTTTGAAATCGCCTGTTATTGCGGCAACACCTTTTACTTCAAGAATAATTTTATCATATACAACGAAATCAGCGTAAAACTTGTGTGGTAATATGGTGTCTTTGTAAACTACTTCATACTTTTTTTCACGCTCATAAGGAATATCCATTTTTTGAAACTCATACTCTAAAGCATCTTTGTAAACAATTTCTAAAAATCCTGCACCTAGTTGGTTGTGTACATCCATACAAATACCAATAATTTCAAAACTTTCTTCCTTATAAATTATATCTGTCATTTTACTATAAAATTAAACCCCTATTCGTGCATTTGTGGCTATTTTTTTCATTTTGCATTCGTGGCAATTATACATAAAATAAGTCTGCTGTAATTTTATCAACCACAAAAATACCTTTAGTGGTTAAAGTTACTGTATTTTTTGAAATCGTTATCAATTCAGAATTTTTATAAGCTTCTAACTCTTTTTCAAAATGATGTAGCAAAACAGGGTTAAACGTGTTTTTCATGTACGCTAAATCCAAGCCCCAAATGGTTCGTAATCGGGTTAATATATATTCATTAAAAGCAGTGGTTTCATCTATAAATTCTTCTTCAAAATAAGGTGTGCCTTGGTTGATGGCTTTAATGTATTGTGTGTTATTAGCAACATTCCAACTTCTTTTTTGAGAGCTATTATTATTCATAAACGAATGTGCTGATGGACCAATTCCTAAATAATTTTCGCCTTTCCAATAATTACTGTTATGTTGCGAAAAATAACCTTCTTTACCAAAGTTAGATACTTCATAATGTATTAATCCAGCTTGTTTGGTTTTTTCTTTTAATAATTTAAATTGCTCAATAGCTAGTTCATCGGTTGGCAAAGTGGTTTGCTTGGTTTTTACCAAATGATGTAATGCTGTTTTTGGTTCTACAGTTAAAGTATAAGCAGAAAGATGTGGTACTTTTAAGTTTATAAATTTATCTAAGTTTTGCTCCCATTTTTTTAAGGTTAGTAGCGGACTATTATAAATTAAATCTATCGTAATGTTATCAATTCCAGCATCTTGTGTTTTTAAAATACTTTGTTCTGCTTCGTTAGCATTGTGGGCACGATTAAAAAACTGTAAGTCATCATTAAAAAAAGATTGAATACCAATGCTCAACCTATTTACACCATTTTTTTTATACTCGTTAATCTTTTTGGAAGTAATGTCATCGGGATTACATTCCATTGTCAGCTCTACTTTTTCATTTACTTGGTAATTCCTATAAACAGCATCTAACAATAAATTTAATTCTTTTTCTGTTAACACCGAAGGCGTTCCACCTCCAAAATAAATGGTATTTATGGTCTCTGTTTTAAAATGGTCTTTTTGTAAAATAA
This sequence comes from uncultured Flavobacteriales bacterium, assembly GCA_937901255.1. Lineage (GTDB taxonomy): Bacteria > Bacteroidota > Bacteroidia > Flavobacteriales_E > Vicingaceae > BRH-c54. The sequence continues at coordinate 31,940 of CALCHN010000008.1, forward strand.
TCTCTTTTTGTAATGCAGCTAATAATTCCGATTTATATTTAAAATTGGTGGAAAAATGAAAATCACAATAACTGCATTTTTGTTTACAGAAAGGAATATGGATGTAAATACCTGCCATTGTTTTAATTAACTTACATAAAACTATTTTTACCACATAGCTACATAGAATTAAAAGAATGTGCATAGCCATTCATAGCTTGTTTTCATTCCATGAAAACACTTTGTGCTACTTCTTTAATTTTTTATGAATTTATGATTAACTATTAAGCTATGTGGTTAATTATTTAACTAATACTTTTTTAAAACAATTCTGAAAACAGTACCTTTTTCGTTAGATTGTTTTACGAAAATTTTACCGTTGTGGTAATTTTCAATAATACGTTTGGTTAACGATAACCCTAATCCCCAACCTCTTTTTTTAGTGGTAAAACCGGGTTCGAAAATGGTTTTTTGTTTAGACTTAGGAATGCCGTGTCCTGTATCACTAATATCTATATAAACAAATTGCTTTTGGTCTATCATAAAAATATCGATAGTTCCACCACCTTGCATAGCATCCACTGCATTTTTAATTAAATTTTCTATTACCCAACTAAACAATGAAGTGTTTAATGGAGCTGTTACCTTCTCTTCTTTAGAAAAATTAAAATTAATGGTAACATTTTTTGAAATTCTCGGTTGTAAATAGGCTGCGGTACTTCTTAAAACTTCACCAACATTTTCGTCAGTTAATTTAGGTATAGAACCAATTTTAGAAAAACGCTCGGTAATAATTTCCAGTCTGTTTACATCTTTAGAAAGCTCATCAATAGTAGCTTGGTCAACATTTTTTAGTTTTAAATACTCTACCCACGCCATTAATGAAGAAAGTGGTGTACCTAATTGGTGAGCTGTTTCTTTTGCCAACCCAACCCAAACCTGATTTTGTTCACTTTTTCTGGAAGTGCTAAACAAATAATAAGCAATTAATATGAACAAGCCAATTACACCAAATTGAAAGAAAGGATAATATTTAAGTTGCGTTAAAAGTTCACTATCTTTATAAAAAATGTATTGTGTTTCGTTGTTATTGATGGAAATTGCAATGGGGTTATTTTGACTTCGCATTTCTGCTATAGTATTGGCTAAATAGGTAGAATCCTTAATTTTATCTTTGTCTAAATTACCATATTCAATAACATTGGTTTGCGTGCTGTCGGTAAAAACTACAGGAACAGCAGCAGAGTTTACTACAATTTCGGAAATAAAAGATTTTATCAAATCATCTAAAACAATTTTTAATTCGGTAAAAATTTCAGAATCTTGATAATATAATTTGTGGTTCCAGGTAATATTTCTGGTAACATGGATTTTTAAATCTATAGGTTCATTGGTGTTTTTCATGGAATCGAGCTGAGCATTTAAATAACTCGTTGTATCAATTCCTGCGGCTAATTTTATATTTCTATAGTTAATGATTTTATTTTCTTCATCTGTTACAATAACCGGAATGGTTTCATTTTTACCAATAATTTGAAGGTAAAAATTAGTAGCATCCTGATTGGTAGAAGTAATAATTCGTTTGGTAGCTTCAGCCCAAATTTCAATTCTGTTTCTTTCTTCTTTAGAAATTTTATCAAACAGTTCTCCGGTAAGCTGCACCAAGGTAGCTTTATTTTGAATAGCTCCTGCCCAAAGTCTTACTTTTTCTCGTTCTTCTTGAGCAATTTGCCTAACTAAAATATTGGTGTACCACAAAGAAGACAACACAATTAAAGTTGCAATTCCTACTAATAACAATTTCCATCTATGTTTTTTAGAATATAAATTCACGCTAAATCAATTATAGGTATGAAACGACCATAACAAAAAAATTCTCGTGCAAGAAAATAATTATTCTGGAAGTTACATATCATATTTAAAAAACAATAAAAATAAACATATGAAATTACAAAATTGTTTGTATATACTTCTTGATAACAAAGAAAAAGAGCCGAATAAATTATTCGGCTCTTTTCAACATATCTTATAAAAACTACTTTTTTCCGTTTTTATTAGCATCTTTTATGTACAACTCCAATGCTTTAGTCATTGATGGAGCTTCGGGCTGTGGAGCACAAATATCTATTCTAAGACCAGCTTCTTCTGCTGCTTTAGATGTTGTTGAACCAAAAACTGCTATTCTTGTATCGTTTTGTTTAAAATCAGGGAAATTCTGAAATAAGGATTTTATTCCTGATGGGCTAAAGAAAGCCAATACATCATAATTTACATCGCTTAAATCGCTTAAATCGCTACATACTGTTCTATATAAAACAACACATTCATATTTAAAACCTTCTTTATCTAAGCTTTCTTTTATGTTTGGGCTAACAATATCTGAACAAGGCAACAAAAATTTACAATCTTTGTGTTTTTTCAATACAGGAATTAAATCCTGAAAAGTTTGTTTTCCAGTAAACACTTTTCTTTTTCTGTAAATAATATACTTTTGAAGATAGAAAGCAATAGCTTCAGAAATACAGAAATATTTTAATGATTCTGGCACATTATATCTTATTTCTTCAGCAGTTTTAAAGAAATAATCTACTGCATTTCTACTGGTAAAAATTACTGCGTTAAAATCAGCAAAATTAATTCGCTGACTTCTAAAATCTTTTGTTGAGACTCCTTCAACATGGATAAACGGCCTAAAGTCAATTTTTACTTTACAGGTTGTGGCAAGATCAAAATAGGGTGATTTATCGCTTTCAGGTTTTGGTTGAGAAACTAAAACACTTTTCACTTTCAACATAAACTCATTTTTTTAGTTAAATAATCGATTTTAAAAGATAAAGTACCTAATAACAACGATTAACGGTAAAATTTCGAGGGTGCAAAGGTACAAAATTATATGGAATATAGAAATATTTTTTTGTCTCCCTACAAAATACAATCTTAACAGATTAATAATGAACACAAAAAGAACTAAAGTTGCCATCAACATTTTATAATTTTCTACCTCTTGCAGATAAGAATAATAGTTCAATGTCATTAATGGAAGTAAAATTACACCAATAAGTATGGTATGAATTGATGTTAAATAAACATAAGCTGTTCTTAATATTTGAAAGTCGAAAATAGCATTTATAAGTAGTCCTACAATTTGCTTTATAGTGTACAGAGCAACCACTACTGTAACTACTTTCATAAAAAAGAATGAGGTATCTCTGTAAAAAATATCTTTATACAAAAGGAAGTCATAAAAGAATAATGAAAGGCTAAAAAAGGCTACAATATGCAGTAATATATTAGCTTGATTAAAAAACATTTTATCACTTCTAATAGCCTCATGCACACCACTAGAGGAGAAGATAGATTTTACAATAAGCTTAACTCGAGAGCTATTAAAAGCTTTTGCAAACCCTAGCAATAAGAAACAAAAAAGCAAAATAATGGTTTGCCAAGTATGCACATATTCTGTTCGGTATTCAGGTGTAAAAACGATTTCTTGTTGAGTAGTGGATGAAGAATCTTTTAGTTCTTGTTTAACTTCAACGTCTCTAATAGGTAAGGAATAAAGTTTTTTTACTTTCAACCCAAAGTTTGCAGTGTCGGCAATAAAATCTGCATCTTCATTAAGTGTGCTAGTTTGAGGTTGTTGTTTAATATTAGTATATCTTGGTTTTTTGGGTTTTACAACTTCTTTTATAGTTACTTCATCAATTTCTTCCATTAAGTCAATTGGAAAAGTATCGGTTTGTGGCGACACAACGCTGTCTTTCTTCTCTTGTTTTTTTAATTGAGAAGTATCTACTTGTTGATATAGATAAAAGTTTTGCATAATCAACAAAAATACATTATTCTAAATGAAGTTGTTTAAAACCTGAGTCCAACTTTAACCGAACATTAAAAAAACATAGTTTATAAATTACTCCTGCTTACCGTTGACACCTTACATAAAAACAAGGAAATTAAGTGAGTTTTTTACTCTCCCCCTAACCCCCTCTCTTTAAAGAGAGGGGGAAAAGTTATCGTAAGATAACTTGGGGGTGAGTTAAACTTTTTAAACAATATACTTTAAGCTGTATCCATAAAAAAAGCTCCGTTTGTAATTTACTCGCGATTACAATTTGACATTACCTATCAACAAGAATAAAAAGTATTTTTTTTACTCTCCCCCTAACCCCCTCTCTTTAAAGAGAGGGGGAAAAGTTATCGTAAGATAACTTGGGGGTGAGTTAAACTTTTTAAACAATATACTTTAAGCTGTATCCATAAAAAAAGCTCAGATTACAAATTGTAAACTGAGCTTTATACCTTAAGTTCTCAATTATATTAGTTAAGTATCTTGTCTGTTTTCTTTGTTGAATAATTAATCTTTAACGCATTAGCTTGTCTAAGTTCTTGCTTTACTTC
>CALCHN010000009.1 GCA_937901255.1 uncultured Flavobacteriales bacterium
ATTTTATGTACATTCTTATTTGCCGAAATTTCAGGCCTTAAAGCCTGAAATACCACTCTTATAGCCATTCCATGGCATTTTTACCAATATTTTGCATGTTTTAATCAAATTATGGGATGCTTTTTAGGAAAATAGGCCGGAAAGGGGTATTTTGGAGGGGTGTGTGAGGATTAGATGTGGGTTTTGGATAATTTTTAACTGAATACTTTCTTGTTCCTAGTGTTGTTAGGACTTAGTTCTAGACGTTAGTAAGGGTTAGCTAGCTACTAAAAACCTATTTTTTTATTGTATAATCTGATAAATACACTAAAAATAGGGTCGAATAAGGAAGAAATATACGCAAGTGAGGATAGAGAGTTGCGTATATAAATAAGTTGCCTGCAAGCACAAAGAAAGAAAATAACAAAAAACGAATAAATATAAATTATAGGAATGCCAAACAATGAACTAACATTTCAAAATCTTTTGCCGACGGTTTCAAATACTGAAATCGTTCAAGACAAATTAAAAAACAGCACTTTCATTGGAATTGACTTTGGCACTTCAACAACTGTTGTAAGCTATACTGTTTTTGGAGATGACTTAACCCCAATTAAAACAGATATTATTCCTGTAAGACAGCTGAATTTAGACGGAAGTTATACTGAAAACCATCTTATTCCCTCTTGTATTGCTTGGTATCAGAATAAACTATTTATCGGACAAACCGCCAAAATTTTAAAAAGCAAACTAACTTACGGAAGAAATCTTTGGTATTCTTTTAAAATGAAATTGGGTTTGGATAGTGGTCCGGAATATTTCTCAACTGAACTTCCCAAAGGTCACAAAATAGCAACAATCGAAAATGCCCTTGATGCAACTAAGCTGTTTTTTAAATATCTAAAAGGAGAAATTGACGATTTTATTTCAGAAAACAATTTGCCTACAGCTTCCTATTTTTCCATTAGTATTCCAGCCTCTTTTGAAGCCAATCAGAGGAAAGACTTAAAGGAAGCTTTAAGCTATGCAGGTATTTCTTTTCAAGATAGTTTATTTATAGACGAGCCAAACGCAGCTTTTCTAAGCTATTTGATTCAAGCAAACTCCAACAATCTTAAAAATTATAATATTCCATTAGACAGCCCTCTGCACATTTTAGTATTTGACTTTGGTGCAGGAACCTGTGATATAACTATTTTAGAAATTGGAAGAAAGGCAGATAGACTTTATTCGAAGAATATTGCGATCTCAAAATTTGAACAACTAGGTGGTGATGACATCGACAAGCAAATTGTAAAAAATGTACTATTTAAACAGCTTTTAAAACAAAACAATCTTACAGAACTAGAAATAAGAACTCCAGAATACAACAAAATTATTTTACCAAAACTGCAACCTGTAGCGGAATATTTAAAGATTCAAGCTTGTAAATCTGTTTTGAGAAATATGGTCGGCTATTCACTTCCAGAATTAGCAAAGAGTCCAGAATCATTAAAAGTAGAGCAGACATTTAATTTGCTTCTGCCACAATATAATCTAACTTATAAGAACCCATCGCTTTCATTTAATGAGTTCAGCAGAATTATGGATGAATTTATTAGTGAAGATTCAAGTTATGACATCCAAAATGACACAGAAAGTCTAAAAAGTATTTATACAGTTGTAAATTCTGCCTTATCAAAAGCTAATATAGAAAAGGATCTTATTAATCTTGTTTTGCTTATTGGTGGAAGTTCTTATAATCCATACATTCAGAACTCTTTACGGAATGGTTTTAACCAATCTGAAATAGAAATTCCAAGAGATTTACAAGCTCACGTAGCCACAGGAACAGCCTTTAATTCGTTTTTACACAATGGAATGGGCGTTGATATGATAAAGCCAATCGTAAGTGAGCCTATTATAATTATTTTAGAAAATGAGAGTATAAGGACTTTAATTAGAGAAGGTACAGAAATCCCTTGTCCAAAAGTTATTATTGACGATTTACATCCTCAAAAAGATAACCAACTCCAAATCGAAATTCCTATTTGTGTTTCTAACAAAAACAAGATTTTGACGATAGCCAAAATAAAATCCGAAAAGGGATTTAACAAATCTGATAAAATAAGGTTAGAGTGTGAAATAACGTCAGATAAATTAATATACCTTTCAGCATTTATCAGAGATATTGAAATCAATGTCGAACCATTAAAACCATTCGCAAATTCATCCTTATCTACTCAAGAAATAGTCGAAAAAAGATTGATAAAAGCAATAAATATAAATGCAAGTCAAAACAACGGACTTCCTTCGGTTGAACAATTAAAAAGCCTTGCTGATTTTTACGTTAAAACAGAAAACCATTTAAAAGCGGCTGAAACTTTTGAAACAATTCAAAGGCTTTCACCAAACAACCATTTTGAAACGTCTATTTGCTATCATTACGACCAAGCAGGTCGCAAGAAACTATCTGATGAATGGGCAGAGAAAGCCTATAAAAACAATCCAAATGCAACGAACGCCTATAATCTTGCCCTTGTTAAGGAACAGCAAGGTAAAATAAACGATTATGAGAGTCTAATGGAAACTGCTGTTTCACAAGGTTTAAATGCTGCAAAGCTTGTATATGGTGAATACCTATTAACTCGAGATGAAGAAAAAGCAAAAAAAATAATTGAAGAAGGTTTTAACTATTGGTACGGTCAATTTAAAACAAACCGATTAAATAAGAATGATTACTCCAGATTGATTCGTTCTGCACGACAAATTGGAAGATTAGAGGTTGCAGAAAAGGTTGAAATTGCAAAATCTCAATTCAATAATTCAAATGAAATCAAATGGTATAGTTCAGAGAACCTCGCATCCGATAACAAAAATTATTTACCTGAAATAACAGAATAATATGTCTTGGTTTATCCCATATCCTCAATTAGATAATGAACAATTAGAGTTTTTAGAAAACTCAGAGAAAGAACGTGATAGAAATTATTGGCTCAAAGGTTACGCAGGCAGTGGCAAATCGGTACTTCTCATTCATTTACTTTTAAAAGAAAAGGAACACAATCCTAAATCAAAAGTAATTATTGTCCTGTATACTCACGCTTTAATAGATATGATACGCTCGGGAATACCTGAGGAGTATAACAATATTCCAATAGTAACTTATCATCAGTTCTACAAAATGACAGATACTTGGGATTTGATTTTAGTTGATGAAGTCCAAGATTTGCCGGAATATATCGTTAGAGATATCCATTCGAAAGGTAAAAGAGTTATTGTAGCAGGTGACACAAACCAGTCTATCTTTGATGATGTTTGTGAAACAGAGCAAATTAACGCAATTCTTAATGGTAAATCATTTACTCTTGGTATAATCCACAGAATAAGCAGAAGTATCAGGAAAATCGCCCAATTCTTCTGTTACGATCAAAATGGATTTAACGGTGCATCAATGGGAAGAATAGTAAACTTACCTCCTCGTTTGATAAAGGCACAAAACAAGGAAGATGAATTAAAATGGCTTATTTTAAGTGCCAAGGAATACGCTAAAAATCATTACGCTCCAGCCATTTTAATTCCTCAACATTTTGAGATATTCCATTTCTTCCAGCAATTATTAGGATTTGAAGGGAAACCCCTTTTGTCGGAAAATCTAAACACTTCCATTAGTAGCAGTAATGAAAGAAGAAGTCAATACCGAAGTATTAATTCACATTTAAAAGAAAACGGATTGAAATTTCAATATTTAGGTAATGGAGCCGGGTCTTTTGAAAAAGCAAATAATGAAGACTTGGTAACTGTTATGACATATCACAGTGCAAAAGGCTTAGATTTTAAAGCTGTCTTTATTCCCTTTTTAAGTGCAGAATTAGAAATTTGGAAAGATAGTGAAAGAGCAAAAACATTATTTTTTGTTGCGGTAACAAGAAGTAGAGAGCAGCTATTTTTATCATATAGTGGCACCAAACATCACTTTCTAAAGCAAATAAATGAAAATGATTTTCATACACTCGATGCATCTGAAGAAATAAAGAGAATGGAACAGCCAGTGGAAGGCAACGAAGAAGAGCCACCAACATTTGTGTTTTAAAAAATTAAATTATGAAATTATTAGCAACTGATATTTTTGATTTCAATTCTTGGTATCGTTTTAATCAGAAGAATATTTCCAAGGATGCAATAATTGATTCCGATTCTATTGACCAGATCCCGGACACAATATTATTTAACAAAATCGGCTTTTTTGAGGAGGATAGTGATAAGTTTTTTGTTAGCATCAAAACTGAGAACTTAAAAATGAGTGAAAATTCTGATGTTTATGCCATTCCAATTAATTCAATACATTCCATAATACCTTTTAATGAAAAAGCGAAACAAATTTTAGCTAACAAATTCCCTGATTTTAAAATAGCAGACTCTATAAATGCGTCAATTGCTAATAAAATATTTAAGCAGAGAGATAGATATTTTGCTGTGACGGGCGGTCAAATGATATTATCCATATTTAATATAACCAAAGATTACCAAAACTATGAACTACCATTTATCAATGGATTGCATAAATATAATAATGAATTAAAAAGTGATTCTTTAATTGAAAGCCTTATTTCTTATGAACGCTCAAGACCTTATCCAAACGATGATAGTGGATTTCTTTTTGACGTTGGAAGTATTGCAAAGACACATTTTAATATTTCAGACATTGATTTGAAATTTAAAGAAGATTTAAAAACACAAGATATAGATAAATATGAATTAATCGAGGAGGTTTTAAGTTTATCCATTTTTTTACAAAAAAACAACTCTCAAGGAGTTTTCGGTCCTTTAATAAAGGAGATAGAAAATTCGGAATGGCTTAGGAAATTAAATTCAGATTTATGCTTGTTGCCTGAAAAGTCAAAAGTTAATAATTTACTCATAATTGCATTTTATCTCAAATTCAGATACTTAATACGCAATACTGCAAATCTTTTAGAGTCTAATTTTCAAAGCCAAGTTAATCATATTTTGAAACACGCAAAAAAAGAAGCTTCAATAGCACTTTTTTTAAATGGATTGTTTTTTGGAAGCTTGAAATTTAGAGAACTTTATTACGAATGTTTTCCTTTACCATTCTCAAAAGAAAAAATAACCACTCCGTCAATTAAAGAATATCAAAGTACTATAAACGAAGAGAAAGAACTGATTACGCCTATAGAAGAAACAAAGGGAATTTTTTCAAATTCCGATAAAAAAATAGAAATTATTTTAAATTGTTTTGCTAAAAATGATGAAATAGATTTGCAAGAACTAAAAAATGAAATAAAAGAAAAAACCGGTGAAACATTAGGAAATGGATATAAAGAATTAAAAAGGATACTAGACATAATGCCAAGCATTGTAATTGTCGAGAAACCCTCACCACAAAGGGCAAGATTAATAAAGGCCCAACAGACAAATCCACAATCTGACCTATTTAACCAGCAAAAATAGCCAGCAGGCAACAAACAGTTTGCCTCAATGGCCAGATAATCGCTTAGATTGAAGTTTTTTCAATAAATTGAAAGTTTATGCTTTGATTGAAAATTATAGATAACAATGGCCACTGCGGCAAGCTGCCAAAACGTTAGCAGCAAGTGTAAAGGACGACCGAACTATGGAGAGCCGCAGAACACCTTAGAGCTAACAGTAAACTGACTGAACTTACAAATAGAAGTGTAAATTATGATAAACAGGTATTTAAATAAAGTCTTTAAAACAGTAAAAAGGTTAAACTCACTTAAAAGTGAAACAAAATTAGTATAATTCAGTTATAAGTGAATATATTTGCACTAGAAAAATTCGATGACCAAGGCAGCCGTTGCACTTTTTATACCGTAAGGTGGGAAGAAGTAGAATGGAGTGAAACCGATAAATTTTTCGATAAATATGAAAGCGCTACAAACTTTGAACGCCCTATTCAGGAATTGGCAGTTTTTCTTACCAAGAAAATCGGCAATGATGTTGGAGCATTGGAAGATTTCTTTCGTTTTGAAAACACAGCCCAAGCACTTCCACCATCAGGCAAACACAAAGTGGGTGAAATCACAATCAACTATGGCAATTTTCCACTCAGATTATACTGCTTACGCATTTCAGACAGTTTGGTGGTATTATTTAGCGGTGGCGAAAAAACCGCTGAAAATGCTCAAGGAGGAAAAACTAGTATGGCTTTTCACGAAGCCAATCAATTTGCAAAAAGAATTTTAGAAGCAATACAACAAAAAGAAATATACATCACGCCCAACGAAAGAGAGTTCAGAAACTTTGACGATAGTGAAGAAATGTATTTATAAAGAAAAATACAATGAGAAGCAAAGTATTACAAAGAATATTGAATAAAACGCCTAAAGAGGTTGAAATATTCGTAGATAAATATGCTGATTTGGTTTTGAGAATCAATCAAATTTTGCGTGAAAAAGGATATACCCAAAAATCACTTGCCGAAAAACTGGAAAAAAGACCTTCCGAAATTCACAAGTGGCTTAGTGGTGATCATAATTTCACTTTGCGTTCTATCGCAAAGTTAGAAGCTGAGTTGGGTGAAATCTTACTTGAAGTTCCTGTAAGAAAACCTATTACGGAATTTCATTCTCATTACGAAAAAACCACTTATACATTTACGGTATATAAAAACGTAATACCAAGAAAAGAAAAGGTGGAAGATTGGAAATATGCCACACCTCATACAGAATCAAGCAATGTCGGATAATCAACTTTTTGCTCCAGAAAAACTTTCCATTATTGAATTCAAATTCATTAAAGGACAAGTGGACACACCCGAAGATTTTATCATTGATAAAGTGGACGGGCATCAATTGGAAAATACGCTCCAATTGGCATTTAATATAGAAGAAAAATTAGTTAAAGCTGATTATACGATTGAAATTAAAACTGAAAGCAAGGGCGAAAATCCCAAAGAATCGACAGGTAGTTTTCATTTGGTTTTTATATACCGTGTTGAAAATTTGGAGGAATTGGCTAAACCCGACAAAAATAATTTACTCGATTTGAATCCCGCTTTAGGTAATGCACTTTCATCAATAACTTACTCTACTTCAAGAGGAATTCTTTTAACCAGATTGCAGGGAACAGCTTTACAAAATTTTGTATTGCCGATTATCAATCCAAATAAACTGCTTCATAACAAGTAAAAATGAATGACTTGGGAATACTCAGAAGAATAATTAATAGAACAAACAGCGATTGATTTGTTTTTCAATCAATTGGGTTAGGATGACAAAACACCAGCTGCAAGCAGTAGTTTGGCAAAATGGAGGGTTTAGTGCTAAATTCAAGTTCAGTTGTTCGGTTGAACTTTAGTGCAAAAGGACCATTTGTGCTTCGAAATCCGCTTCTTTGCCAAGCGCCAAAACGTTGAACAAAGTCTTATATATTACTCCTTGATATTCAGTTATATAAACTGTTAAGCGTTGAAATACTGCTCACGAAGCCATTACATGGCATTTTTCCCGATATTCTGCTCGTTTGTGATAAAAACATGGGG
>CALCHN010000010.1 GCA_937901255.1 uncultured Flavobacteriales bacterium
GTTCCACAATCTTCAGATGTAATAACAACATCTTGAGAAACATCAACCAATCTTCTTGTTAAATAACCCGCATCGGCAGTTTTTAATGCTGTATCGGCAAGACCTTTACGAGCACCGTGAGTAGAGATAAAGTACTCTAATACTGACAATCCTTCTTTAAAGTTTGCCAAAATTGGGTTTTCAATAATCTCCTGACCAGATGATGAACCAGATTTTTGTGGTTTTGCCATCAATCCTCTCATACCTGATAACTGACGAATTTGCTCTTTAGAACCCCTTGCACCAGAATCAAACATCATATAAATAGAGTTAAATCCTTGGTTATCATTTTTAAGGGTATCCATTAACACATTAGTAAGTTTAGTGTTAGTGTGTGTCCAGATATCAATAATTTGGTTGTAACGCTCGTTGTTAGTAATGAAACCCATGTTATAGTTATTCATTACCTCCTCTACTTCAGCATTAGCTTTAGCTACAAATTCTTCTTTTTCTTTAGGGATGATAATGTCATCTAAGTTAAATGATAATCCGCCTCTAAAAGCCATATCATAACCTAAATCTTTAATGTCATCTAAGAATTTAACCGTTTTAGTTGGTCCTGCATGTTTTAATACTTTACCAATAATATCTCTTAACGATTTTTTAGTCAACAATTCATTAACAAAACCTACTTCTTCTGGAACAAGTTCGTTAAAAATAACTCTACCTGCAGTAGTTTCAATAGTTTTTAGAACTGTTTCTCCGTTTTCAATATCAGTAGTTTTTACTTTAATATTGGCATGAACATTAAGTTTGCCTTCATTAAGAGCAATAATTACTTCTTCTGGAGAGTAAAACATTTTTCCTTCTCCCACCACAGGGTGTTCTTTAGTAGATTTTCTTTCTTTAGTTATGTAATATAACCCAAGAACCATATCCTGAGAAGGAAGTGTTACTGGAGTACCGTTTGCAGGGTTAAGAATATTGTGTGATGACAACATTAATAACTGAGCTTCTAAAATTGCAGCATTACCTAATGGTAAGTGAACCGCCATTTGGTCACCATCAAAATCCGCATTAAATGCAGTACAAACTAATGGGTGCAAACGAATAGCTTTACCTTCAATTAATTTTGGTTGGAAAGCCTGAATACCTAAACGGTGCAACGTAGGAGCACGGTTAAGTAATACAGGATGTCCTTTTAATATATTTTCTAAAATATCCCAAACTACAGGCTCTTTTTTATCAACTATTTTTTTAGCTGATTTTACTGTTTTTACAATACCTCTTTCAATTAGTTTTCTAATGATAAATGGTTTGTAAAGCTCTGCGGCCATATCTTTAGGGATACCACATTCGTGTAGTTTCAAATCTGGACCAACAACAATTACCGAACGAGCTGAATAATCTACACGTTTACCAAGTAAATTTTGACGGAATCTACCAGATTTACCTTTTAAACTGTCTGATAAAGATTTTAACGCTCTGTTAGCATCTGTTTTAACAGCACTAGATTTTCTAGAGTTGTCTAACAATGCATCAACAGATTCTTGAAGCATACGTTTTTCGTTTCTTAAGATTACATCTGGAGCTTTAATTTCCATTAATCTTTTTAAACGATTATTTCTGATGATAACTCTTCTGTATAAATCATTTAAATCAGATGTAGCAAATCTACCACCATCAAGCGGTACTAAAGGTCGTAATTCCGGTGGAATAACTGGAACTACCTTTAATATCATCCATTCTGGTCTGTTATCAATATTCTCTTTAGATGCTCTAAAAGCTTCTACAACTTGAAGTCTTTTTAAGGCTTCATTTTTTCTTTGTTGAGAAGTTTCGTTGTTTGCTTTATGTCTTAAATCGTAAGATAAGCTATCTAAATCCAATCTTCTTAATAATTCATATAAAGCTTCAGCACCCATTTTAGCTATAAACTTATTTGGGTCAGCATCATCTAAATATTGATTTTCTTTTGGTAAAGTATCAATAATATCAAAATACTCTTCTTCTGTTAAGAAATCTAGATATTGAATAGGTTCCCCATCAACACCATTAATACCTGCAGGGTTAATTACTACATATCTTTCGTAATAGATAATAGCATCCAACTTTTTAGTTGGTAAACCTAATAGGTAGCCAATTTTGTTTGGTAAAGATTTAAAATACCAGATATGAGCAACAGGAACTACTAATGAAATGTGTCCCATTCTTTCTCTTCTTACTTTTTTCTCAGTAACTTCAACACCACATCTGTCGCAAATAATTCCTTTATATCTAATTCTTTTATATTTTCCGCAATGACACTCATAGTCTTTTACAGGACCAAAAATTCTTTCACAAAATAATCCATCTCTTTCTGGTTTATAGGTTCTGTAGTTAATGGTCTCTGGTTTTAATACTTCTCCACTTGATCTTTCTAAGATAAGTTCTGGAGAAGACAAACTGATAGTAATTCTTGAGAAATTACTGTTAGTGTTTTGTTCACGTTTAAAAGCCATGTTATATAGTTGTTTTTTAGTTCAAAATAAATTAATTATCTAACGTTATGTTAAGTGCTAAACCTCTTAACTCATGTAATAATACATTAAACGATTCTGGAATACCAGGTTCTGGCATTGGGTCTCCTTTAACGATTGCTTCATAAGCTTTAGCTCTTCCTTTAACATCATCAGATTTAATGGTTAACAATTCTTGAAGAATGTTTGCAGCCCCATAAGCTTCTATTGCCCAAACCTCCATCTCACCAAAACGCTGACCACCAAATTGTGCTTTACCACCTAATGGTTGTTGTGTGATTAATGAGTATGGTCCAATAGAACGAGCATGCATCTTATCGTCAATCATGTGTCCTAAACGCAACATATAGATTACTCCAACTGTTGCTGGCTGATCAAAACGCTCTCCAGTTCCACCATCATAAAGGTAAGTTTTACCATATTGTGGTACGCCTGCCTCTATACAGTATTCGTTGATTTCTTCAACACTAATACCATCGAAAATTGGTGTAGCGAATTTCTTTCCTAATTTTTGACCTGCCCATCCAAGAACAGTTTCATATACCTGACCTAAGTTCATCCTAGATGGTACACCAAGTGGATTAAGAAC
>CALCHN010000011.1 GCA_937901255.1 uncultured Flavobacteriales bacterium
GCTCCCTTCAAACGGCGGTAGAAATTGTTCTCAGGAACACGCGAACTGAGGCTGAAAGAGTTGAAGAGTTTTTCTTGGTATATCTTTTTTCCTTGCATGGCATGAAATTACGAAAATTCCTTAACTTGTGCAACAGGCACAACGGCTATAAATAATTGCTTTCGTCCGTTCCAGCCACCGAAAATCCAACGGATTTTCTACGGGCGTTTTGTACTTGTGGCATTTTAGCTAAATTCCCGCAACTATTCATAGCCGGGACGTTAGCTTTTATTATGAAACCAAAAACACATCTATTAAAACGTTATTCCTATCTTTGCAAAAGATGAAAGAAAAGCTAGAAATTAAAAATTTTTATTCAGTCCTGTCTTTACTTGGACTGGCATTGTTGCTTTTAATTTCACCTTGTAAGGTCAGGAATTTTCTTCAAGCTGAAGTAGGGGTACCTCAAACTAATGTTTTAAATAAAAGTCAATCCACAATTTCAAACGCAAGTTGTGTTGCCTTTGATGTTGCCGAAATTAATCATTCATCTTCAACATCAGTTAAAAAAGCCCTTGACTTCTTTGTTAATGAGCCGGCATTTATTCTTCATTTTCAAGTTCGGTCAAAAACTAATAATACGCTTCGAATCAGTAAATCAAAACTGATTTCTTCTATACCTCTCTACATTTTGTATCAAAACATTCAGGTCTATTCGTAATTGATTTTCTAAATAAGAAAACTTAAAGCAGTTGTTAATTCTGCTATATATCAATCAATTACAAATATCTAAAATGAAATTTCAAGAAAAAACACTTGAAGTTAGCTACAAATCTGTAGTTATACTTCGCATTCTGCTTAGCTTAATTTTCATAATAGCAAGCACCAGTCATTTTTTTAATACCGAAAAAACGGTAAGCAGAATTGAAAATTCCTCAATGGGTTTTATTGGAAATATCTTGGGAACACCAGAAACAGCTGTGATTCTATCAGGAATTGTAATGCTAATTGCAGGCATTTCATTACTTCTTAGCTTCAAAACCCAAATAGCTTCAATCGTATTAATAGCCGTTTTAATTCCTATTACGCTAACCGTACAAATTGGACAAATGACAACTCTAGGTCCACTTTTTAAGAATGTAGCCATACTTGGTGGACTTCTTTTTTTTAGTATTAATTCAAACTTAAAAATTCAAAAACAATGAAAAATTCAATCTTATTTATAACAACTATGCTCCTTTTACTAGTGGGAACATCTCAATTATACGCACAAAATATCAACTCTAAAAAGAATAATTATTTAGTACTATCAAAAAACATACAACAACTAAAACCTGTTTTGCTAACAGCCACTGAATTGGCAAAAGAAGATGGTAAAAAACACGGAGCGTTTTATGTAATCATCTGTGGTAAAACAGTAACTGAAATTGCTGATAATCCAGATTTTAATACGTTGTTGGAAAAGGCCAAAGCCCAAAATGTGAAAGTCTTTGTTTGTGGAATTTCACTTTCAAAGTTCAATATTACTCCAGAGATATTGCCCGATACCCTTGAAATAATTCCAAATGGCATATTATACGGCTTCCAACTTACTAAAAAAGGTTTTATAACACTTACAATATAATAAACTATGAAAAATATTAGCATAAAAAATGATGCTGGGCTATTGGCTTTAGCACTAAGATTAGTTGTTGGTTGGACATATTTTTCTGCCTTTTGGAGAAGAGTAGCGTTAGAAAATAAACTCGATCCAGAAGGAGTTGGGTATATTGGAGAAAAATTCAATGCGTTTTTACCCAATGCTTTAGGTATAAAACCAATTATTCAGTATTTAGTAGAGAACCCTGATATGCTTTGGATTAATATGGTGATTTTCACGATTGTAGAAGGTATTGTGGGCCTGTTTATTATGTTCGGTTTGTTCACGCGAATTATGAGCATTGGTGTTTTTGGATTAGCGATGGGGATTCTTTTAGGTTCAGGTTGGATTGGCACAACTTGCCTTGACGAATGGCAAATAGGAATTCTAGGAATCGCCACCGGCTTTGTCTTGTTTTTAACGGGAAGCGGCAAATACTCTGTAGATCATTATTTAATGAAAAATAATTTTGCCATCACCAAAAAGAAATGGTTTGCTTGGTTGGGTTCAGGTATATTACCGATAAAAGAAAGTGTTTTTCCTAAAGTTGTATTAGTTGGGTCTATCTTTATTTTGGGAATGACCTTAATGACCAATCAAGTATTTCACGGTGGCGTGTGGGGAACACTTCATAATAAATCGGTAAAACCAAAACTGGAAATTACCGAAGGTAAAATAGCCACTAATACCTTAAGTTTTGATGTTTTCAGAACGGAAGGTGTTGATGTTTATGGCTCTTGGGTAATTGGTATTGAATTAAATGATGAACTTAACAATTCTGTGTTCAGATATGGCCAAGAAGAATTAGCAACAATGAACAAAAAGAGTATTTCAAACTATTATGTTGCCAAAATAAAACCAGGAAAACATAGTTTAATTGTGCCTTTAGGAGCAAAAGCAAAACTAAATTTAGAAAATGAAAATTTATCAAGTTTGCCCAGAGGAACCTATACTCTTAAAATCACAGACATTAGTGGAGCTTATTGGGAACATCAGATTGAAAAATAACAAAAGCTAACAAAGATGTATAAAAGCAATAGCGGTTCGGGTGCAAACTCGAACCGTTTTCGCATTTAATTGAGTATATTTATTACCGAAAAGCAGGAGCGTTTTAATCCGCTACTGCTCTTATGTGTGTGCCGAGAGTAATGAACGGCTGAAATTCGTTACGAAACTGTTTACAAGATGGTGGAACCGAACCACCGGTGTTGTCCTACAGGGGAGAGCATCAAACCACCATAAGGTGCTTTGGTAAAGAGCCAAGGTATTGAGCGTTATGGAAAAGGCTATGCCAAGAGCTGGTCAGGTATGGATAATGGAGATGAATGCAAATGAACCTCTGATGAAGTGTCGAGAAAGTGCTACCTTCTGTCAAAAGTGTTTGAAGTATGACAAACATTACAAGTCCAGCGGTCACCTGTTTATTGGCTGGGCGGCAGGCGTCATTTAGGAGGCATGACCATTATTCGGGCTTATTTACGGAACTCGGGAACCTGAGCCAAGATGCAAAGTGAAATGCACAATAGCGCAAACTAGAGGCAGAATAGCGATGCTTGGCACAGGGACGGATCAGTCTGTAGTAGCGGTGAAGTTTCTGTAATGGAAATGGAGCGAAGGGACTGACTTATTCAGTTTTATCAATTTTTACAACTCGCAAGAGGATGATTGAATTTGAGAAGACAAAATCATTACCGATTACCAAAGAAATGGTATGGGATGCTTACCTCCAGGTAAAGCGTAAAGGAAAAAGTGCAGGGGTAGATGACCTGAGTATGTCGCAGTATGACCTACAAAGACATCGACACTTATACAAAGTCTGGAACCGCTTAGCCTCGGGCAGTTACTTCCCGCCACCAGTCCTTCAAGTTGAAATCCCAAAGAAAAACGGCTCTATCCGTCAATTGGGGATACCTACCATTAGCGACAGAGTAGCTCAAACGGTTATAAGGAATCAAATAGAAGAAAGGCTGGAAAAGATTTTTCACCCACAATCCTATGGTTATCGACCAAAACGTAGTGCCCATCAAGCACTCGATCAAGTTCGTAAAAACTGTTGGAAATATGATTGGGTGATTGACTTGGACATCAAGAACTTCTTTGATGACATTGACCACGACAAGTTGCTTAAAGCTCTTGGGAAACACGTGGAAGAAAAGTGGGTGTTGAGATACATCAAAAGATGGCTCAAAGCTCCACTACAAACCCGAAAAGGTGAAATTATAGCAAGAACAACCGGCACACCGCAAGGTGGGGTGATCAGTCCACTATTGGCTAATTTGTTTCTGCATTACACCTTAGATGTTTGGCTTGAAAGATCTAGTCCTTCCATTGAATTTGTACGTTATGCAGATGATATAATCATTCATTGCTGGACACAAAGCCAAGCAGAGCAAAGCATACAACAAATCAAAGAAAGGGTGGAGAATTGTGGATTGACATTACATCCCGATAAAACGAAGATCGTATATTGTAAGGATTTTAGAAGGCAACAAAAGTATGAAGAAATTCAATTTGACTTTTTGGGTTATACTTTTCAGCCCCGCACTTCAAAATCAAGAAAAACAGGGAGACTGTTTTTGGGATTTGATTGTGCAATCAGTATCCAGTCAAGATCACGATTATTTGAACAGATCAGAAAAATGGAAATCCCGAGAATGCGATGCGAAAGTATTGTTGGTATTGCACATCACCTGAACCCAAAGCTCAGGGGGTGGATACGTTACTTTGGTAAATACCGAGGCTATAGTTTGTCCAAAGTGTTTTATATATTGCGTATAAAGCTAATAAGATGGGCAAGGTATCGCTATAAACGGTACAGGAATAGTCTAACGAAAGCCTATAAATGGTTGGACACGGTTCGTAAGCAATATCCGAGCCTGTTTTACCACTGGCACGTTGGATATTCGAATTAAAGGTATTAATTGAATAAGAAGAGCCGTATGATGGGAGACTATCACGTACGGTTCTGTGAGAGGCTCGGGGTGAAACTCCCCTTGTCTACTCGACACTTGAACGTTATACATAAACTTGAAAAATCAGTACGATAGAGTGAAACCTTTAATGAAAACAATAGTTATTTTTTTAAAACAAAACATTGATTTTTCATATTTTTGGGTTAGAAATGTGCTTATAATCTTACTAATTTCTATTGTATCAAACCATCTTTTTGAACCAAAAAATTTCCCATTTAATAATGATTATGAATTTCCTTTATTTCCTATAGTGGCTTCAATTATTGGAGGAAGTCTAATGATTCTTATCGCTCGTTTTAATTTTACTTATTTTAAAAACAAATACTTCACTAAAAATATTAACATACAACTACTTTTACGTTTCCTATTTTCAACTTTAGGTTATATTACTATACTATACCTCTTCTTTTATTATGGTTTAAACGGTTTGATTAATGGAATTGAGTCATACAGTATTTATCATCTACTAACGGGACTTTCACTCTCTTTACTAATTTGCACTCTCGGAATTGCTCTTTTATTTTCAGCCGATGTTTATAAACTTCACAAACTTATCTCCATAAAAGGAACTCTTAAAGTTCAACAAGGAGGTAAAACAACCTTGGTTAAGTACTCTGAAATTGCATTTATATATAGTGAAAACAAAATAGCATATGTAGCAAAAACCGATGGAACCTCAATTATTACAGATTTCACTTTAAATGAAATTGAAGATGAAGTCAGTAAGCAAAATTTCTTTAGAGCAAATAGACAGACAGTTCTCCACCCTCGTTCTATTGAGCAGATAAGAACAATAGAAAACGGAAAATTGTCAATACTGCTTAAACCTACCCTTTTTGGCAAAAAAGTATCTCAAATAATTATCAGCAGGTATAAAAGGCAAGCTTTTATAGATTGGTTTGAGAACAAACTATAAGTTGGCTTGATTATTCAGCTATTATTTTGATACCATTCAGTAAAAATTCCTGATTCCTTGCTATTTTTCTTGCTTCACCATTGTTTCTTCGTTTAAAATTTAAAAACGAAAAAAAATGAATAAAACCTTTTTAACTACAAAATTAACACCAATAATCGCTATCATTCTTTGTTGTATGCTATATGCGTCAGGATATTTTCAAATGATTATTGCTGCCTTGATATTTATACTAGCAAGTGTTATAGAATATAAAAAAGAAGTTTTTAGCTCTTTAGGTTTTCAGCGCAAAAGGGCAAATGCAAAGAATCTATTAATCCTAGCTCCACTATTGGGTATAGTTATCTTCTTTTTTAATGGATATGTATTGATACCAAGTGTTACTTATTTTACAGGTCAACCTATAGACTATTCTGTATTCGAACAATATGCTGGGAACTTACCAGCGATATTGGGACTATTTGTTTATATGATTTTATCGGCAGCATTTGGCGAAGAAATTGTGTTTAGAGGGTACCTCATGAGGCAGTTTACTAAGTTTTTTGGTTCAAGCAAAATTAGCCTTGTCATTAACATTCTACTCTTTGGGTTTGTTTTTGCGTGTTCTCATGCCTATCAAGGAATAACAGGACAGATTGTAACAGGTATTATAGGTATGATCCTAGCCGTCATTTTTCATATCCGAAAGAACGATTTGTGGTTCAACATTTTTGTTCATGGTTTTATTGATACCGTTGGTTTAATTTTCATATATTATGGGTGGTTGTAATTCTAATACGTACCAAGCCTATGTATAACAATGGCTATAAATAATACGGGGTTTGGTGCTCTTACCGAAAGGTAGTTGCGTAAATAGAAGTCCGCAAAGCCTTATTTTTGAGTTTTTATTTTTAAATTTAAAAACAAAAAATAAGGCTTTGCTATATACTAGTCGGAAAGGTCTGTACTTTAAATCTCCGTCCTACTCATAGCCAAGCCGTTGTAGCCAATGGTGAAAAACGACAGACATCATGATTTAATTAACAACCGGCCTTGGAACAGGAGAAATCGAAATCATACAATTGAAAAACAAAGAATTTACACCCAAGTTTATAACTCTGATTAAGGAAGGAATTAGCAGAAAACAACTTTCCAAAGACATTTTGTCGGGAATTATTGTCGGTATTGTTGCTTTGCCTTTAGCTATAGCCTTTGCAATTGCATCGGGTGTATCACCAGAAAAAGGATTAATTACCGCTATTATAGCAGGTCTTGTAATTTCAGTTCTTAGTGGTAGCAGAGTTCAAATAGGTGGCCCGACAGGAGCATTCATCATCATTGTATTCGGCATTGTACAAGAACATGGAGTTAGCGGATTAACCATAGCCACTTTTATGGCAGGCTTCCTGATTATTGGTCTAGGAGTTCTGAAACTTGGCAATTATCTAAAGTTCATTCCCTATCCTCTTATTGTAGGTTTTACGAGTGGAATTGCGGTCGTCATCTTTTCAACTCAAATCAAAGATTTTTTAGGAATGGAAATCGACAACATTCCTGCTGACTTTGTTGAGAAGTGGCTCGTTTACTTCAAACATCTTGACAGCATCAATTGGATTGCTTTTGCAATAGCAATAGGTACAGTGTTAATCGCACTAAATTTTTATCGTATCACGACAAAAATACCAGGTTCATTAGTAGCCATTTTACTTGCTACCTTACTTGTGTACTTCTTTGAATTACCTGTGGAAACCATCGAAAGCAAATTCGGTGAGATTCCTAACAAGATAGCCATGCCACAGATACCAAACATAAACTTTAAGATTATTCAACAACTCATTGAACCTGCCATCGCGATTGCGTTATTAGGAGCAATTGAATCGCTTCTCTCTGCTGTAGTTGCAGATGGCATGATTGGCGGCAAGCATCGTTCAAATATGGAATTGGTGGCTCAAGGCGTTGGCAATATATTTTCAGGACTTTTTGGTGGTATTCCGGCAACAGGAGCAATTGCCCGAACAGCTACCAATGTAAAAAATGGCGGAAGAACACCTATTGCAGGTATTGTCCACGCGATTTTCCTGCTACTCATTATGCTACTTTTCGCACCAATAGCCAAACTCATTCCATTGTCTTGTTTGGCAGGAATATTAGTCGTTGTTGCTTATCACATGAGTGAATGGCGGCACTTCAAAGATTTGTTAAAAAGTAATCGAATGGACATAATCGTTCTATTGACTACCTTTTTCCTTACCGTATTTTTCGATTTGATTCTAGCCATAGAGATAGGGTTGATTTTATCAAGTTTCATATTTATGAAACGAATGAGTGAAGCAACAACCATCAATAATGCTGAAAATCTTTTTGGAACGGCAGAATCTAATGGAGAAAAATTATTTGAAGAAGAACTACCCTACATTCCAAAGCATGCCATGCTATATGAAATAAATGGACCGCTATTTTTTGGAGCATCCCAGAAATTTCAAGAATTTTTAACAGACTTAAAGCAAGAACCCAAGGTGCTAATTCTTAGAATGAGAAATGTTCCCTTCATTGATGCTACCGCTATAAATAGATTAAAAGAACTTCATCAAAAATTAAAATCGTGTGGAACTACTATTATAATTTCAGGTGCTAATCGACAGGTAAAAGAAGAATTGTTTAACTCTGATTTTTATCCATTGATAGGTAAAAACAACATACTTGACAATATTAACCAAGCCATTGAAAGAGCAGAAGAAATAAACATTGAGTGAAAAACCACAGGCTACATTGTATAACCAGCATTGGGGGCGTGCATTGCAGGTTAGGCTGTTTCTCATTATCTTTATTTTCCAGTGGCGGATAGGATACTGCTTCAAAAATCCCCCAACGCAGGTTATACTTAATGTTAGGGGCAACCCTGACAGACCACCGTGTGGACACCAAACGACTGACCTTTGACAAATAGAGAAATTGAGAACTGAAGAAAAAATAAAGCAAGCTTTTGACCCTTATTTCAATGTCCCCATTGAAGCGTGGAAATCATTTACAGACTTAGGAGAGATCATAACTACGGCAAAGGACCAAACCATTAAAAATATGGAAACGACAGAAAAATATTTGAGATTTATTCTAAAAGGAAGTGGCGGAATTTCACTTTGGAACAATACTAACTTTGTGTGTATCGACTTATGCTATGAAGGAGAATTTTTTGGTGACTATATGTCGTTCCTCAACCAACAGCCGACACCGCTTGAAGTGGTAACTTTTGAACCATCGGAACTTTTTAGAATATCTAAAGCCAATTTTGACAAGTTGAGTAACAACACAGAGTTTGGAGATAAAATATGCCGTTTTGCTTCCGAAGCACTTTTTGTTCACAAACAAAAACAACAAATAGATATACTTACAAAAACAGCAACAGAAAGATACATTGAACTGCAAGCCAAACAACCAAAAATTATACAGCGAACACCTCAAAAACATATTGCTTCATATCTTGGTGTAACCCCTCAAAGTTTGAGCAGAATAAGAAAAGAGCAGACAGAAAAACATTAGTTATCGTATGGTAATAGAAAAAACATTTTTCAATCAGACCTTTACAGAAAATAAATTTGATATGAAAATGTTTTACACGCTTTTAATTGTTGTAATTGCAACCATTCTGTTAGTAACTGCGGGAGCTTTTATTAATGAAATTACCCTGCAAATTCATCCGGACAGTTTTGTGAATGGTTTGGCTAAGTATCAGGTATTTGCTTTGACAGTCGGAATTTTAGCAACGATAACTATCTTGGTTTTAAACCCCG
>CALCHN010000012.1 GCA_937901255.1 uncultured Flavobacteriales bacterium
TAACGAAGTTGGTTAACATACCACCTGGCCATCTTTCTGTGATGTATGGCATGTTAGTAGGTTTAATTTTTTCAGTAACAATATCTTTTGCTTGTTTTTTAGTAGCAACAAACATGATTTTTTTACCTGATTTGGCAATTTGTTCTAAAGCAGCACAAGCTTGGTCTAATTTTGCTGCTGTTTTGTGAAGATCAATAATGTGGATTCCGTTCTTCTCCATGAAGATGTAAGGAGCCATTTTAGGATTCCACTTTCTTTTTAGGTGACCAAAGTGTAC
Source organism: uncultured Flavobacteriales bacterium (assembly GCA_937901255.1). GTDB lineage: Bacteria > Bacteroidota > Bacteroidia > Flavobacteriales_E > Vicingaceae > BRH-c54. The sequence goes on from CALCHN010000012.1 coordinate 278, forward strand.
ACCTGCATCTAGTAATTCTTTAAAATCTACTTTTGACATTTTTTTAATTGTTTACATTCTTTAATACTTCAACTCTTGAGTAGCTCGACAATTATTTTCGAAGTCTCAATAGTTTAGATACTAAACAATAATTGATTACTTGTTCGGGAAAACCGAACTTATTTATTAGTTTAATTCTAACGTTTACTGAACTGGAATTGCTTACGAGCTTTAGGTTGTCCTGGTTTTTTACGTTCAACCATTCTAGGATCTCTAGTAAGTAAACTTTCCTTTTTTAATAAAGGTTTGTTTTCTTCACTAACTTTTACTAATGCTCTTGCAATTGCATGTCTAACAGCTTCTGCCTGACCAGTGATACCACCGCCAAAAACATTTACTTTTACATCGTAATTGTCTTTTAAGTCAGTTGCTACAAATGCTTGTTGTACTTTTCCTTGTAAAACTGTTGTAGGGAAAAACTCTTTATAGTCTTTTTTATTTACAATAATGTTTCCCTTTCCTTTTGAAAGGTAAACTCTAGCTACTGCAGTTTTTCTTCTTCCTGTTGCGTTAATTACTTCCATGGATTTTATTTAAGTTCTGATAATTTTAATTCTTTAGGTTTTTGAGCTTCTTGGTTATGTTCAGCACCTTCATAAACATAAAGGTTTTTGAAAATTGCTCTACCTAATTTATTTTTAGGTAACATTCCTTTTACTGCAGCCTCAACCATAAATATTGGCTTTTTAGCCATCATTTCTTTTGCTGTACTTCTTTTTTGTCCACCAGGATATCCAGAAAAAGTAATATACTCTTTATCATCCCATTTACTACCTGTCAATCTTATTTTTTCTGCATTGATAACAATTACATTATCACCGCAATCAACATGAGGAGTAAAATTTGGCTTATGTTTTCCTCTTATTAAATTAGCAACTTTAGATGCTAATCTCCCTAGCGTTTCATTTTGAGCATCAACTAATACCCAGTTTTTGTTAACTGTAGCACTGTTTGCTGAAACTGTTTTGTAACTTAATGTTTCCACGTATCTTTATTTTGATTATTAGAATAATACAATATGTCCCCTAAAATGGGGCTGCGAATTTACGACAATTTTTTAAACCTGACCAAAAATTTAAAAAATATTTTCAATAACTTTTGGTCTATTAATGTTCATTTCGTTTTACAAGACTGCAAAGTTAGGGTTTGTTTCATAAAAACAACTTATTTTCTTTTACGTTTTCTTATTATTTAAAATTGGTGGTTTCTGCATCCCTCAACAAGTTCTCTCATACAAAAACAGTAGAGAATATACCACTAAAACAATTATTACTTCACAAACTTACCGCTTGAATCCATTTGAGGTTTGTCTTGTGTTGCTTGTTGGTTAGTTGTATTGGTTTTTTCAGTAGATGTTGTGCTTTTAGTTGAGCTACAGCTTGAATAAAACAGTAAAGTAAAAAATAAAACGATTAGTAATTTCATAAAATAGTTGTTTAAAATTTAACGATTAAAAGTTAGCCTTTTCCCTCTAATGGTATCATCAATTTCTCCAAAATTATAGACTAAATTACCATTTACAAAAGTTTGTAATACCTTAGATTTAAAAGTTGTTCCTTCAAAAGGAGACCAACCACATTTGTAAAACAAGTTTTCTTTAGCTACTGTCCAAGGATTGTCTAAATCAACCACTACTAAATCAGCAAAAAAACCTTTTTTTATGTAGCCTCTTTTTTCAATTTGAAAGCAATCGGCAACAGCATGACTCATTTTTTCAGCAATTTTTTCTAGGCTAATTTTACCATTATGGTAATGCTCGAGCATAGATACTAACGCATGCTGTACTAGTGGTCCGCCCGAAGGAGCTTTAAAATAATTGTTCGATTTTTCTTCTAAGGTATGTGGAGCATGGTCGGTGGCAATTACATCAATTTTATTATCCAACACACCTTGTAAAATAGCATCTCTATCGTGAGCCGTTTTTACTGCTGGGTTCCACTTAATCAACGTGCCTTTTTCCTCATAGTCTTCATCACAAAACCAAAGATGATGCACACAAGCTTCGGCAGTAATACGTTTATCTTTTAGTGGTAAAGTATTATCAAAAAGTGCTAATTCTTTAGCTGTAGAAATGTGTAAAATGTGTAATCTGGTATTGTGTTTTTTTGCTAACTCCACTGCAAAAGAAGAAGATTTGTAACAAGCTTCTTCACTTCTAATTTCAGGGTGATAAGCAATAGGCACATCCTCTCCATATTTAGCTTTGTATTTTTCGGTATTGGCAATAATGGTGTCCTCATCTTCGCAATGTGTAGCAATAAGCATTTTACAGTTGGCAAAAATATTTTCTAATACATCTTTTTTATCTACCAACATATTGCCTGTTGAGGAGCCCATAAAAATTTTTACGCCACAAACATTGTTGGGATTAGTTTTTAGCACTTCCTCCAAATTATCGTTTGAAGCTCCCATAAAAAAAGAATAGTTAGCAGCAGAATTTTTTGCAGCAATAGCATATTTTTCTTCCAATAACTCTTGAGTAAGTGTATTTGGAACAGTATTCGGCATTTCCATAAAAGCGGTAATACCACCAGCTACAGCAGCTCTCGATTCTGAATAAATATCTGCTTTATGCGTTAGACCAGGTTCTCTAAAATGTACTTGGTCATCAATTACTCCCGGAAAAACATGTTTATTTTTTAAATCAATAATTTCAGCAGTATTGGCTAATAAACTGATATCATCTTGTTCATTAAAAATGTTACTGATAATTTCATTTTCAATAAGTATGTGTCCTTTAGTGATATTGCCTTCGTTAACAATTTGGGCGTTTTTTAGTAAGATAGCCATGAAGTTAATTTTGTATTTGTATTTCAAAATTACTTTTTAAAAATGCGAAAAACTTAATTTTTAACGTATTTTAAAAACAATAAAATATAAAGAAACTAAAAATGCTTAATTTTATATCTCAATTTTCGAAATGAATAAACTGTTACTTATATTTCTATTGGTAATTTCTTCTACCGTTTACGCTACGCACAATCGTGCTGGAGAAATTACTTATACCCATGTTTCAGGCTTAACGTATGAGATAACGGTAACAACTTACACCAGAGACCAAAGTCCTGCCGATAGACCAGAACTACCTATTTCTTGGGGCGATAACTCTCCTATAGATTCTATTGACAGAATTAGCAAAGTTTTTTTAGGAAACGACATCAATAAAAATATTTATGTTGGCACGCATACTTACCCTGGACCTAGCCCAATTCCTTATACTATTAGTATTGAAGATCCAAATAGAAATGAAAACATTATTAATATTCCCAACTCGGTAAACATTGTTTTTTATTTAGAAACAAAGCTATACATCAATCCTTTTCAGGGAATAAATAATTCACCCGTGTTGCTTAATCCTCCAATTGATAATGCTTGTGTGAACCAAATTTATATACACAATCCCGGAGCAGTTGACCCCGATGGAGATAGTTTATATTATTCTATTGACAGAAGCCGAGCTCAAGGCGGGGCTTTAATTCCGGGTTATACCTTACCTAATGCTTCTAATTTTTTGACCATAAATAGTGCTAACGGAGATTTAATTTGGAACACTCCAACAATGGCTGGTGAATTTAATATTGCTATATTAATTGAAGAATTTAGAAACGGACAGCGAATTGGAGCAATTTTAAGAGACATGCAAATTACGGTTTATCCAAACTGTCCTCCACCTCCTAATATTACTACAGTAACAGATACTTGTATTATTGCTGGAAATTTTTTAGGATTTAACGTATTTGCAACTGGTAGTTCTGCTGTTACACTTACCTCAACAGGAATTCCTTACGGCTTGCCTAATGCAGCCAATTTTCAACAGGTTACAGCTCCTTCAACATCTACTACAGGTGCTTTTACTTGGTCAACCAATTGCTCTAACGTGAGAAAAACACCTTATTATGTGAGTTTTAAAGCAACCGATTCCCATACGGCTAATTTAGTAGATTATCAAACCACTACCATAAGGGTTATTGGTCCGAAAATTCAAAATTTAACCACCACTGTTCAGCCCAACTCTATTAAATTAGATTGGAGTCCGACTTGCACCAATGCTATTGGCTACCATGTTTACAGAAGAAGAGGAAATTCCACTTGGAACCCAAGCACTTGCGAAACAGGAATACCTCCAATTGCCGGCTATCAATATATCGGGCAAACTAATAATGTAAACGACACTACTTATACAGACAACAACCAAGGACAAGGTTTAATACCCGGTGAAGATTATTGCTACAGAGTTTATGCTATTTACCCTGATGGAGCAAAAAGTATAGCCTCAGATGAAGCTTGTGGTCAGTTAGAAAAAAACGTTCCTATCATCACTCATGTAACGGTAAACTCAACAGATGTTAGTACTGGAGATATTTATGTAGAATGGTCGAAACCAACAGATCATGACACAACTATTTATCCCGGACCTTACCGATATTTAATTTATAGAGGTGTTCAAAATACAAGCAATATGGTACTAATAGACTCTACAGCAAGTATTAATGACACTAGCTATACCGATATTAACCTCAACACCAAAGACTTACAATATTATTACCGTGTTGACATTTATAATTTAACCAACGGAACAAGAGAGTTGATGGGAAAATCTACTGTAGCTTCTTCTATCTATCTTACGTTAATACCTTCAGACAATCAATTAACTTTAGTTTGGAATGAAAATGTGCCTTGGACAAATACACAACATGTAATTTATAGATTTAATACTATTTCCTTACTTTATGACTCGTTGGACATAACTTCTAACAATACTTATATAGATACTGGATTAACAAACCTTACAACCTATTGTTACAAAGTAAAAAGTATTGGCGGATATTCCTCTCCTGGTATCATATCTCCTATCATTAATTATTCACAAGAAATTTGCGGACAACCAATAGACAATGTTAAACCTTGTCCGCCTGTATTAACTATTAATGCCGATTGTGATTTACAACAAAACGAACTGAATTGGCAAAACTTTTTTAGCACCTGTGCTGATGATGTGTTGAGTTTTAATATTTACAAAAAAGACTCGATAGATGGCGATTATGCATTAGTTACCACTATTAATGACAATAATATCTCCAATTATTTACACAGTAATTTATTTTCTATTGCTGGATGTTATGTAATTACAGGTGTAGATTCTGTGGGCAATGAAAGTGCTTTTAGCGATTCCGTTTGTGTAGATAATTGTCCGAATTATGACTTGCCTAATGTTTTTACTCCTGGTGGTGATGGACTAAATGACTTTTTTCAAGCTTTTCCTTTTAAGTATGTTCGCTCTATCGATTTAGAAGTTTTTAATCGTTGGGGACAAGTTATTTACAAAACTACCGAACCCAATTTTAAATGGGATGGTACCCACAAAGACAATGGAACGGATGTTCCTGATGGAACCTATTATTATTTATGCAAAGTAAATGAACTCACCCTTGAAGGAACAAAACCTAGAATAATTAAAGGTTTTGTAACTTTGCTCAGAAATAAAGGCGTATCAAAACCATAGTATGTTTACAGGAATTATAGAAGATTTAGGGCAAATTGTTAGTGTTGAAAAAGAAGGAAACAACATCCATTTTTCGGTTAAAAGTGCATTAACAAAAGAACTTAAAATTGACCAAAGTGTTGCTCATAATGGTGTTTGCTTAACCGTTATCAATATTAATGATGATGTTTACACCGTTACCGCCATTAAAGAAACTTTAGCCAAAACCAATTTAGGAGATTTAACCATTGGTAGCTTAGTTAATTTAGAAAGAGCAATGGCAGCAAGCAGCAGGTTTGACGGACACATTGTTCAGGGGCATGTAGATCAAACAGGTATTTGTAAATCTATTAAAGAGGAAAATGGCAGTTGGATGTTTACCATTACACACGAAGCAAAAGACCACATTACTGTAGAAAAAGGTTCTATTACCATAAATGGGGTAAGTTTAACAGTTGTAGATTCACAACGTACACAATTTTCAGTTTGCATTATTCCTTATACTTTTGAGCATACCACTTTTAAGAATTTACAGTCTGGTAATACCGTAAACCTTGAGTTTGATATTATTGGCAAGTATGTAGAAAGATTATTGGCTTACAGAAAGTAAGTTGAACAGTTGATTGAAAAATTAGTTTTAACTACAGCCTAATGTTCCAAAGAATTTCATTGTCCCAATTCGGGCGAATTTTTATGGCTTTTTGGTAATGAATGACTGTTTCGGGCTGTTGTTTTTGTAGGTAATTTCCAGTATCCCATTTTTTATTATTGTTTTCATCTACAATTATATGTAGAGCGTAATCGCCTGGAATTAAATAAGGGTAGCTTAAGGTTTGATTACCCGTAAAAAACTGTTCGTTTATTACTTTATTGTTTCGTAACAACTGTAAAATGTAAGGAGTTTCAAAATTCACATCCATTTTCAATATAATATTACCGTAATCCGATTCTTTTTTGGTTTTAAAACTAGTGATAATGCTATCATTTTTTAATCCTAAAATATCCTGAAAAGTTGCAGGAAGGACTTCCAAGACATAGTCTGTATTTTCTTTAAAAGAATAGTTTATTTCGTAGTTTCGGGTATTGCTATGCTGAGTTATTTCAAATTTAACAGGAACTGAATCTTCTAAGAGTGTAATATTATCTTGACTAAAAATGTTTATCGGACGAGGAGTAGATAGGAGGATATTTTTCTTCAAATCGAAAATAGGTGTTACATTAGAATTTAGAGTTATGGTAGTGTCTTTAAATTTAGTGTTATCAATAAAAGTTACAGCAGAAGTATCTAATATTTTTTTGCCTTCACTAACATAATACTCCACTTCTTTAAAATTTCCTACGCCTAACAACCAATGAATAATGGTGTCGTTAGTAGGGTTTCGTTCTTCTACATACCAGCGTATTTTTTCTTTAATGTTGTTGGTAATAACAATGTTCTCAGAAGGCTGGTTGAGGTAAAACACCACTTTACCATATTCCTTATGCTCTACTTTTTTCAGGTATTGGTTGTCTTGTTGTTCTTCAAAAAGAAACAATTGTTTTGCTGATAAATTACTATCTAAACTAATGGGATTCTCAAAAAAAGCAATTTGCTCGTTAGGCAAATCATAAACATAATTGCTATTGATATCTTCTAAAGCAAATACCTTGTAAGTTCCTTGGGCAATATTCGTAATAGAAAAATTGCCTTCTTTATCGGTAATCGCAACATATTTAGGCTTTTTTAAATAAGGAATAGAATCTTCTAGCGATTCATACAGCATTACATGTACTTTTTCTTTTGGTTTTAGATCTTGAGCAAAAAGCACATTCCCGGAAAATGACAATGAATCTAAATAGTCGCCTGTAGAAAAAACATATTTGTAATTCGGTATGGGATTGTTTTCGGTAATATCAATAATAGCATTCCCAAAATTGATGCTATAAGTAGTGTTGGGAGCGAGTTCTTCTTTTAATTTAATAACCAGGCTTTTACCCTTAATGCTTATTTCAGGATTCTCTTCCATTACCGGAGAAACTATTAACTGTTGTTGTAGGTTTTGAAGTCTAATAAATTCATCAAACTCAATAATAATAGTATTTGCAGTAAAGTTTATACTTTTATTTTCGGGTGTGCTTTTAACTTCTTGTGGAGGTGTTTCATCTTTATCTCCGCCTGTAAGCGGCACTACCTGAGCACAACCATAAATTAATAAGGCAACAATGAGGTATATGAATCCTTTTAATTTCATGCGAAATTGCTAATTAATTGAGCTATTTTTTCAAGGTAAGTGGCATCAGTTTCATCAAAAGCATTAAGTGCTTCGCTATCTACATCAATAATCATAATTACTTCTTTTTGCTTATTGAAAACGGGCACTACAATTTCTGAACGAGATAAGGAGCTACAAGCAATATGTCCCGGAAATTGATCCACATCAGGAACTACAATGGTTTTAGCATTTTGCCAAGCCGTACCGCAAACGCCTTTGCCTTTTTTTATACGTGTACACGCAATGGGACCTTGAAAAGGACCTAACACTAACTCCTCATTTTTTACAAAATAAACACCTACCCACCAAAAATTAAAGGTTTGTTTTAGTGCAGCCATTAAGTTAGCTATATTCGCAATAGGGTCGTTTTCCCCACTTACTAATGCTTCTAACTGAGGCAATAATTGCTGGTATTTTTCTGCTTTACTAAGTTTTTGACTGATATGTAATTCTTCTGCCATAGAAAGCAAAAGTAGGAATAATTAGGTTTTGATAAGTTTGAACAGGAGCAAAGTTATTCGTTAAAAAGTTGTAAAGGGTTTATTTTAAATTGTAAGGAAGTAGGATCTGGAGTACCTCCTTTTCTTTGAGCAGTTATTTTTCCAATAATTAAACCGCCTCTGTTAGAAATTTCTATTTTACCCTTTGAGAAGAAATTAGTAACATAGTTGATGTCTTTCAACACCCAATCAATATTTCCTGTTTTAGTATCTTTTCTTGTTACAAGAAACCATTCAACAGCAAGTACACCTCTTCCTTTCAGAATATCATTAAAAACTTGAACTTTGTTTTCTTCAAAAAACTTAAGAACTGCGGTTACATCTTTTTCATTTAATTCATCTAAATACCACCTTCTTTTATCTCTCAATCCTTTTTGTTCGGCTTTGCTTGGAGTAATTTCGCCAGTAAATTTTCTCAGAGTAGCAGCAATATTGTCATTAAATCCCCACATAGATTGATAGGTGCCAACAGGTCTTTTATCAATCTGATTAAAGTTTGCTCCTTTATTTGCTTTTTTAAGAGATAAGTTTTCTCTGTATAAAATACCTTCAATAGTAATATCTAATTGTATTTGAATATCTGCTTTTTTGAATTTAATGGTATCATCAATTTTTTCAGGGGTTGCTCCAAATTCCATGGCTTTTGTTTTACTTATTCTTGGGGGAATTGCAATAACTTTAAGGGTTTTAATTTTTTTATAATTATACCCCATAATCTTTAACCATTTTTGAGCTTCAATATCTGACTTATAATTATTGAACTTCAATAATATATTATCTTCGTTTTCAAAACCTCCCTTAGCGGTTTCCGAACCTTTTAGTTGCTTTTTGTTCATTGTATCAGATAGCTATTGATTCTTTAAAATTATTTTGATGCGAGGTCTCCACCTCTGAAATCTTTTTTAAAATAGCTTTAAGCACATTTACTGCCACACTATTCCCAAATTGTTTGTAGGCTTGTGAAGGTGAAGAAACGATTTTAAAAGCATCAGGAAATCCTTGAATACGGGCACATTCTCTTGGAGTTAATTTTCTTATGACATCACCTATTTTATAAAGACCTGTTTTAGAACCAATTCCCCCTCCATGAGCTGATAATGTTATAGCATGTCCATAAGGGTCATAAATCCGTTCTCCTTGTCCGCCTTTATTTACAATACCAATTTGAATAGGTCTGTTAGGTAAATCTAATTCTCCAAATATATTTTTTATAGGTGAAAAGTTTTTGGTTATTTTTATATCAGGTCTATCAATAATTTTGGCATCATTTGGGTGAGCTTCTAAAAAATCAATCAATGCTACTTTTTTTATTGAAGGTTTTGGAAATTCAAAATTCTTGATTTGGAGGTCTTTCCTAAAACAAACAAAATAAATACGTTCTCTGTTTTGGGGTAAATTGTAGTCGCTTGCATTTAACACTTGGTATTTCACATTATAACCAAGTTCGTTGAGGGTTTTTAATACCACTTTCAACGTATTCCCTCCATCATGTCGTTCAAAATTTCTTACATTTTCTAAGAACAATAATCTGGGTTGATGATGTTTTACAATTCTTGCAATATCAAAAAAAAGTGTTCCTCTAGCATCTTCAAATCCTTTTTGCTTACCGGAAATAGAAAATGCTTGGCAAGGAAAACCTGCACATAAAATATCATGACGAGGTATTCTACTTTCATCAATTTTTGTAATATCTCCTTTGGGGAAAATATCATAGTTAGCATAATATGTTGCAGCTGCATATTTATCCCATTCCGAAGCAAAAACACAGGTTGCCCCAAAACTTGATAGTGCTTGGTGAAAACCACCAATACCAGCAAATAAATCTATATATCTTAATCCTTGTAGATGCATGGTAAAAAAATCTTTTCAAAGATAACACAATTTTATAACTCTTTTCAATACCATTCCTATTAACGCTAACATTTAGTAATTTCGCAAAAAAATGGAACTATGGAAACAAAAGTAATTACCAGATTTTTTTACCGATTATTAAAAGAACAAGCAGATTTTTCTGAAACCATGGCAATTTACGCCAATGTGATTATTAATTTCATTTTACTTTTAATAGTAGGATACCTCATTTTTAAAATACTTAGAGGATTTTCAGAAAAAATTGTTCACGGTTTAGCATCAAAATCCAAAACTCAATTTGATGATTTTTTGGTTAAGAACAATACTTTTTTACACCTTGCTAATTTGGTTACCTTATACATTATATCTGCCTTTATCCCAGATATTTTAATAGATTTTCCTCATTTAGAAAAATACACCGAAATGTTGGTGGAAGTTTTGGTAGTAGTAATGAGTATTTGGCTTATCAGAAGTATATTATCCACCTTTAAAGACTTTCTTAAAACCATTAATGCGTTTAAAGATAAACCTATAGAGAGCTACATTCAAGTGTTTATGATTATCACTTGGTTGTTTGGGTTCATTATCATTTTTTCTATTATTACAGGCAAACCCTTTTTACACTTTTTAACTGCTTTAGGAGCTTTATCAGCAGTGTTGTTGTTAATTTTTAAAGATACCATTTTGGGTTTTGTAGCCAGCATTCAGGTAAGTGTAAACGATACAGTAAGAATTGGCGATTGGATTACCATGGAAAAGTACGGAGCGGATGGGGATGTTTTTGAAATAAACCTTTCTACGGTAAAAGTGAGAAATTTTGACAATACCATCACCACTATTCCTACCTATTACTTGATTTCTGATTCGTTTAAAAACTGGAGAGGAATGAGCGTGTCCGGTGGAAGAAGAATTAAAAGAGCAGTAATCATTAAAACTACCAGTATAAAATACCTTACTAATGAAGAAATTGCTGATTTTAAAAAAATTCAGTTAGTTGCCGACTACATCGACCATCGTCAAGCAGATATTGACAAATACAACGAGCAAAATAACATTGACAAATCGGTATTAATTAATGGTAGAAATATGACCAACTTTGGTTTGTTTAGAAAATATGTAGATGCTTATTTACATCAACATCCGGCTATTAATAAAGAAATGACTATTATGACTCGTCAGCTAGAACCTACACCAACAGGAGTCCCATTAGAAGTGTATGCTTTTAGTAAAGATAAGGTTTGGGCTAATTACGAACACATAATGGCAGATATTTTTGATCATATTTTGGCGGCAGCTCCTTATTTTCAATTAGAAGTTTTTGAATACCCCACAGGAAAGGATTTTATAGGTATGATGGAGGAGAAAAAGTAAACTTTCAATAACCTACTGAAACTATAAAATTTCAAAGGAAATACTTACTTTTTTGCTATAATTTCTTACTTTTATCCTACTTAACAAAAAACAAAAACTATGGCTGTTCAACTACCTTTTAATTTTAATCAATGGATTGAAGAAAACAAAGACAAGCTTAAACCACCTGTGGGCAATAAAAATATGTATCCGTTAGGTAAAGATTTTATTGTGATGGTTGTTGGTGGTCCAAATGCTAGAAAAGATTTTCATTATAATGAAACTGAAGAATTATTTTATCAGTTAAAAGGAGACATTGAAGTAACCATACAAGATGAAGGAAAAGCAGTAAAAGTACCTATAAAAGAAGGCGATATGTTTTTGCTTCCTGCCAAAGTACCACATTCTCCGGTTCGTTCGGAAGGTTCTATAGGTTTGGTAATAGAAAGAGTTCGAAAAGGAACTGATTACAAAGATGGCTTAATGTGGTTTTGCGAAAAATGTAACAACAAGCTTTACGAAAAATACTTTCCACTTACGAATATAGAAAATGACTTTTTACCTGTGTTTAAAGAATATTACGCTTCTGAAGATTTAAGAACTTGCAACAGTTGTGGACATGTAATGGAGGCTGATAGCCGCTTTGTTGAAAAAAAATAGGTTGCCACGAATGCACGAATGAATTGTTGTTGGTTAATAGTTATTTGTTAATCGTACGTGTTGGTTGGGTTGAAATTTTTACCTTTCAATTTAATTCTAATTTAATAGTCGAAGAAGTTAACTCTAACCCAAACGTTATTCCTTAAATTTTAGAGTATAGCGAAAAATCATCAGGAATCTAAAGTAATAGTCATAAATACACGAATAATTGGTTGTAACCATATAGTTTTTATATACTAATATTTTAACAAATGAAACAATCATGAGTAAAAGTTCCTCACACAGAAAAATGATTAAATTACTCTCCCCCTTACCCCCTCTCTTTAAAGAGAGGGGGAGAAGTTATCGTAAGATAACTTAGGGGGTGAGTCAGAAAGAAGCTAAGTCTAACAAAAGCTCCAAAGGAGCTTAATTTAGAAGTGTTGGGTGTGACTCTTTGAAAAAAAAACACACATATAAAACTTATACCACATAGTTTTTTATTTAATGATGTTGATTCTATGTGGTTAATTCTCTGTTGAAAAAAAGTAAGTCTTTTAACTCCCAAAATTTATAAGAACACTTTGTTTATTTACCTTTGTGGGAAACCAAATTATAGGTAAGGAATGAAGTACATTGTATCGTATCAACAGGCAGCAAATCATTTTATAGACATTGAATTGATTGCCGAAAATCCACAACAACAAGATGAAATAACCGTTCAACTTCCTGCTTGGCGTCCGGGCAGGTACGAGTTGGCTAATTTTGCTAAAAACATCCAAAAATGGCAAGCGTTTAATGAAAAAGGCAAACCACTTTGTTTTGAAAAAACTGCTAAAGATACTTGGAAGGTGTTTGCCAACAAAGCCAAACAAGTTCACATTAAGTATAATTACTACGCCAACGAGATTAATGCCGGGTCTTCTTATTTAGATGAAAACCAACTCTATATTAATGGTGTAAATTGCTTTATGTATATTCCAGAGCAAATGAATACTGCTTGTACATTAGAACTGAAAGTGCCTAAAGATTACCGAGTGGCTACAGGTTTAAAAGCTCAGTCGAAACATCAGTTTAAAGCAAAAGATTTTCATGAGTTGGTCGATTGTCCATTAATAGCTAGCAACTCCTTAAAGCATCATACGTTTGAAGAAAGCAAAGTGCTTTTTCATTTATGGTTTCAAGGAGAGTGTAAACCCGATTTTAAAAAGCTGGAAAATGATTTTAAAAAGTTTTGTAAAAAGCAGATTAAAGATTTTGGAAGTTTTCCGGTGAACGAATACCATTTTTTATTTCAAATATTAACCTACAGAACTTATCATGGTGTAGAACACAGTAATTCAACCGTAATTTCTTTAGGGCCTTCTTATGAAATAATGGACGATAAAGGTTGGTACAACGAATTGTTGGGTGTCAGTTCTCACGAGCTTTACCATACTTGGAATGTAAAACAAATTCGTCCGATAGAAATGTTTCCTTACGATTACACCAAAGAAAACTATACGGTTTTGGGTTATTTGGATGAAGGTGTTACCACTTATTTTGGCGACAAATATTTATTTACTTCGGGTGTTTTTGATTGGGTAAAATACAAAAGTACCTTCGATAAATTGTTAGAAAGACACTATACTAATTTTGGTGTAGAGAATTTATCGGTAGCCAGTTCTTCTTTTGATACTTGGTTAGATGGTTATGTAAGAGGTATTCCCAACAGAAAAGGTTCTATTTATACCGAAGGAGCTTTGGTTGCTTTTATTACTGATGTTTTTATCATGAAAAATACCAGTAACAAAAAAGGATTAAAAGATGTGATGAAAATCCTTTATACCGATTTTGCTAAAAAAGGTAAAGGGGTGAGCGATGCTGATTACAAAGCAGTAGTTGAAAAAGTTTCAGGGACATCATACGATAAGATTTATTCGGAATTAATTCACGGAACAGCAGACTTTACACCTTGGCTAAAAGAAGCTGCAAAATATATTGGCTGTGAATTAAAAATTACACCTTCCAACAATTATAATGAAGCCAACTTTGGTTTTAAGGTACGCTATGAAAACAACAGTTGTATTATTGACAATGTTGCTCCTCAATCTGTAGCAGAAAAGTTAGGATTGGCAGTTGGTGATGAAATTTTAGCCATTAACAACATAAAATTAGTCAACGATTTAGAGCAATGGAGCAATTATTTTGGTGATGATAAACAGATGGTTACCATAAAAAGAGCGTTGGGAAAAATTGAACCCATTGATTTAAAATCAGATAAGAAGATTTATTTCAACAATTATGAACTGCTTAAACAAAACGACAAAGACCCTAATTTTAAGGAATGGAGCAAAAAATAACGATTTAGACCAAGTGCTTTTTTTCATAGATTGTTAATAACATTTTTTAGATAAAACTTGCACTTTTTGTTAAATGTTCTATTTTAGTTGCCTCAAACAAATTAATATTAACTAAAATTAAAAATTATGAGTGAAGAAATTACAAATGCTGAAGCTAATCAAGGAGCAGCTTCTGATAATAACTCAGGAAGAGTAGGTTTTGGCCCTCGTTTGGGTGCATACTTAATTGACATGGTGTTCAACGGTATTGTTGGCAGCATAATAGGTGGTGCTTTAGGTGCTACTTTAACAGGAATATTTTTTGGCTCACAAGCTGCAACTGGCACAGCTGAAGGCGATGCAATGGTAGGCGGAATTGGTGCTATGTTGGGCGGTATGATTGGTACAATTGCCGGAATTTATTTAATGTCTTTAATCCTTTTTATTATGGAAGGAATTACAGGACAAACTCCTGGTAAAATGTTGTTAAAACTTAAGAACAAAAATGAAGACGGTGCTGCTGCAGGTGCTGGTGCTTTATGGACAAGAGCATTACTAAAATACATTGGTGCTATTATGGCTTTATTAGCTGGTGTAACTGGTGTAGCTATTATTGGTACTATTGGAAGTTTAGCAGGATTCATCATTTTTATTGGATGTTTCTTTGTATTGGGTCAAAAAAGACAAGCTATACACGATTTAATTGCTAAAACAGCAGTTTTCAAAAAATAATAAAAGGTAGAAAAGACCTTCTTTTAACCCTCTCGGTGATTTTGGCTTATCATCGTGAGGGTTTTTTTAGTCCCTTAAATTCTTAACATTTCTAATATAACTGTTGACACAAATTTTAGTTTAATTTCACTAATTATCACAAATTAAAAACATCAAAGATGTTTTTTTGTGTTCATTTTATTTTTTCGTTCAACTGAGAAATTTGTGTAATCTGTGTTAATTAGTGTTAGTAATGTTGAATAGAAATTTTAAACACATTCGTGTATTCGTGGCAAAACTCCTAACATTATCATAACATCTTTTCCTAACAAGTGTAGTTATAAAATGTAAATTTGTGGTTTAAACCTTAAAATTATGAAGCACTTTTTATTATCTTTATTTATAACACTAAATACCCTTTTTGCTTGGTCGCAACAAAAACAACCTAAATTGGTAGTGGGTATTGTAGTAGATCAGATGCGTTACGATTACCTTACTCGTTTTTGGGATAAATTCAGTGAAAACGGCTTTAAAAAGTTGGTGAATAATGGTTTTAACTGCGAGCAAACACATTTCAATTATATGCCTACTTATACTGCTCCAGGACACGCTTCTATATACACAGGAACAACTCCTGCCAACCATGGCATTATTGCGAATACATGGTACGACAAAACCAATAAAGCCAAAACCTACTGTACTGCTGATGAGAATGTTCAATCTGTTGGAACTACAACCGATATGGGAAAAATGTCTCCAAATAAACTATTGGTTACTACCATTGCCGATGAATTGAAGAAGGCTAATAAACAATCTAAAGTAATAGGAATTTCTATTAAAGACAGAGGGGCTATTTTGCCTGCCGGACACCAGGCGGATGCTGCTTATTGGTTTGCCGGAGAAGATGAAGGAAAATGGATTTCTAGCACTTACTATATGAAACAGTTGCCTAAATGGTTAACCGAATTGAATAAGAAAAATACCGCCAATACGTATTTACAACAATCTTGGGAAACACTTTTACCAATTGCAGAATATACCGAAAGTATTGCCGACAATAACCCTTATGAGGAAGTTTTTGAAGGCGAAAAAGCCCCTGTTTTTCCACATAATTTGCCAGCTTTAAGAAAAGCCAACAAAAATTACGACTTAATAAAATCAACTCCTTTTGGAAATACCATTTTAAAAGAATTGGCTTTTGAAGTGATTAAAAATGAGCAATTAGGTAAAGATGATATTACCGATTTACTTACGGTAAGTTTTTCTTCTCCCGATTATATCGGACACCAATTCGGACCTTATTCAGTAGAGATTCAAGATACGTATTTGCGTTTAGATAAAGAAATAGCGGAATTATTAACTTTTCTGGAAAAACAAGTTGGTGAAAACGAATTTATGGTTTTCCTAACTGCCGACCATGGAGTAGTAGATATTCCTCAACATGCTATTGACAATCAACTTCCGGGTGGTTATTTTGAAGAAAAAGCTACTTTAGAGAAAATGAATACTTTTCTTTTTGAAAAATTCAATACAGAAAACTTAGTAGAAAATTTATCAAATTACCAATTGTTTTTTAATCATGATTTGATTAAAGAACATCAATTAAATTTAATTGAAATAGAAAATAGTGCTGTTAACTTTATGTTGGCACAAAAAGGCATTGTAAAAGCAGTTTCGGCAACAAGCATGAAGTCTGCTGAATTTACCGACAAAATAATGGGAAACGTACAAAGAGGTTTTCATCAGGTACGTTCGGGAGATGTATTGTTTGTATTAGCTCCAGGTTGGATAAACAAATGGACGAAAAAAGGAACCACACATGGCTCGCCATACAATTACGATACGCATGTGCCATTATTGTGGTATGGCAAAAACATTGAAAAAGGAAGCAGTTCAGCATTGGTTGTTATCCCCGATATTGCAGCAACACTATCTGTAATCTTGGGAGTTGCCATGCCTTCCGCTTGCGATGGAAAAGTGATTGAGGAAATTTTTGATTAAAAAATATTTAACGATGAAAATACAAAATTTAATTATTTTATTTAGTGTTGGTTTGGTTGCCTGTACGGACAACCAAACCAACGAAACTAATCAGCAACAACAATTAGATTCGACTACGGTAAAAGTAGATTCGACAGCATTAGAAAATGCTAAATTAATGCCTGACACGAATAGCTTTTTGCAATTTTATCAGCAATTAGTAGCTGCTATTGAAACTAAAAATGCAGCAGCGTTTAACCAACTTTTTTATAAAGATTATGGTTTGTATATTATAGAAAGTTCTGGAGCTATGCCAGAAGTAAGCAAGGTTTACGAAATCGAAAATTATACATCATCAACAACAAAGCAAGGGTTTTTTAATCTTCCATTTGATTCATTAAGTTTAATGCCGCTTAAGGAAAAGCTACCAAAAGTAGTCTGCGAAAAAAACAGCTATAACAAGCAAGGTTGTTTTCAGGAAAATATAAACCCCTTAAAAGACAGTGAAATTTGGCATTATGCCAATTTAAATGAAAAAGAAGTACAAGCCATACAATTTATTAGCGAAACCATAAAAATTACCATTGTAAATACCTATAATTATACCTTTTATTTTTCACAAATAAATGGTTCTTGGCAACTTAGCTTTATAGATTTAAGAATTCCCTGCACTGCCTAAAACTGTTAATTGCATTGTTAATAAAAAACTGCATTTTAAACAGTTTTAAAACACTAATAGCCTTGGCTTATGCTTATATTTGTTTTTGCTTAAAAAAAGCCTAAAAAACACATAAAATATGAGCGAAGAACAAAAGAAAAATTATTCGGCCGATAGTATTCAGGCATTGGAAGGAATGGAGCATGTTAGAATGCGTCCATCCATGTATATTGGAGATGTAGGCGTTAGAGGTTTGCATCATTTAGTTTACGAAGTAGTAGATAACTCCATTGATGAGGCAATGGGAGGCCATTGTAACGAAATTCAAGTTTGGATTAATGAAGATAACTCTATTGGAGTAAAAGATAATGGTAGAGGTATTCCTGTTGACATGCACAAAAAAGAAGGCGTTTCTGCTTTACAAGTAGTTATGACCAAAATTGGAGCAGGAGGTAAATTTGATAAGGATTCTTATAAAGTTTCCGGTGGTTTGCACGGTGTTGGTGTTTCTGTAGTAAATGCACTTTCTGACGATTTAAAAGCAACCGTTTACCGTGATGGAAAGATTTATCAACAAGAATATCAAAAAGGAAAAGCACTTTATCCTGTAAAAGAAGTTGGAACAACCGATTATAGAGGAACAGAAGTAACCTTTAAGCCAGACGGAACCATATTTGAAAATACCGAATATAGCTACGAAACGTTGAAAGATAGAATGAGAGAACTTTCATTCTTAAATAAAGGCGTTAGGATAACCATTACCGACCATAGAGAAAAAGATGAAGAAGGTAACAGTGTTTTTGAGGAATTTTATTCTGAAGAAGGATTGAAAGAATTTGTTAAATACATTGATGAGACTCGTGAGCCATTAATTGGTGAAGTAATTCACATGGAAGGCGAAAAAAGTGGTATTCCTGTTGAGGTAGCCATGATTTATAACACATCTTATGCTGAAAACATTCATGCTTATGTAAATAATATTAATACTCATGAAGGTGGAACGCATTTATCAGGATTTAGAAGAGGATTAACTTCTACATTAAAGAAATATGCAGAAACTTCTGGGATGTTAGATAAATTAAAGTTTGAAATTTCTGGTGATGATTTTAGAGAAGGGTTAACAGCTATCGTTTCTGTAAAAGTACAAGAACCTCAATTTGAAGGACAAACTAAAACTAAATTAGGAAACAGAGAAGTAACCGCACCTGTTAGTCAGGCAGTAACAGAAATGTTAACCAATTATTTAGAAGAACATCCTGCTGATGCAAAATCGATAGTTCAAAAAGTTATTTTAGCCGCTACCGCTCGTCATGCAGCTACTAAAGCTCGTGAAATGGTTCAGCGTAAAAATGTAATGTCAGGCTCTGGTTTACCAGGAAAACTTTCTGATTGTGCATCTAAAGACCCAGCAATATGCGAACTTTATTTAGTAGAGGGAGATTCTGCGGGTGGAACAGCAAAACAAGGAAGAGACAGACATTTTCAAGCTATTATGCCGCTTAGAGGTAAAATCTTGAACGTGGAAAAAGCCATGCAGCACAAAATTTTAGATAACGAAGAGATTAAAAATATTTATACTGCTTTAGGCGTAAGAATTGGAACAGAAGAAGATGCAAGAGCATTGAACATTGAAAAATTACGTTACCATAAAGTAATTATTATGTGTGATGCCGATGTGGATGGTTCTCATATCGAAACACTTATTTTAACTTTCTTCTTTAGATATATGCCTGAATTAATAGAAAAAGGCTATATATACATAGCTACACCACCACTTTATTTGGTTAAGAAAGGTAAAGAACAACGTTATTGCTGGAATGACAAAGAACGTGATACAGCAATACAAGAAATTAAAGGTGCAGGTAAGGAAGGAAGTGTACATGTTCAACGTTACAAAGGTTTGGGAGAAATGAATGCAGAGCAATTGTGGTCAACCACCATGAATCCTGAATTTAGAACATTAAGACAAATAAACATTGAAAATGCTGCTTCGGCAGATCATACTTTCTCTATGCTAATGGGTGATGATGTTCCACCAAGAAGAGAGTTTATTGAAGCCAATGCCAAGTACGCTAAAATAGATATTTAATAGCTATTAATTGTTTTAAAAATGCCTGAAGATTATTTCTTCAGGCATTTTTTTATATCCAAAAAATTTTTTCATCTATTTCTCCAGCTAAGGAAGTAAAAAGTATTCGGTATCGTCCTTTTGGTAGCTCGCTTACATCAACCATTATAGGCTGTTCTTTTGTTTTTTCAGGTACTTTAATGTCTTTTCTAATTTGAGAAATATTATACAAATCATAAATAACTACTTTTATTACCCTGCCTTTTTCTAAATCGGCTTTTAACGTTCCATATATTGTTTTTACTTTATTAGACACCATTCCTGTGCTATCGTTGGGCATATACTCTAAAGAATACCAAGGCACAATTTCGTTTTTATACTGAGCTAAAAATTCTTGCAATCCTTTTATAGAGTCTCTATCTGTATGAAAAACAGATGAAATAGGTCGGTTGTTGGTTAATGTCCATACAGCATGTTGCATAGCTTCTACAGGATATTTATTTTTATTAAGATGAGTAGCTAGTTGAACCACTTCTTTCGGCATCATATTGCCTAATGTGTATTGGTCATTTTCATCAGGAGCACCTTTATGCGATTGAGAACAGAAACCAAATAATTTTTTAGCCTGATAACCAAAGGGTTGTAAACTAAATAATGTTTCTTTTATAATTACAATGTCTTGTTTATTAGTGTCTTCTGAAGCAAAATTTCGTCCGGCTTCTATCAGTACAGTTAAAGGACGAGAAGTAGTATTGGTAAGGTTCATTAATATACATTCACCTGAGTAGCTTCCTAAATTAGTTGCTTCAAGACTAATTAATTGATATTTTAAAGCATCTTCAATAGAAACAGCGTCACTGTGTTTAAAATAATTGCCTGACGAATGATAGGAGCTTAAAATTAAGCATAAGATTATTACTGTGCCACATAGGCACATTTTTTTAAATGCGTTCATAATAAAGGAGTTTGGTTAGACTTGTTGGAAAGAATAACGCTCCTTTATTATGAAATATTGTTAAGAGGGATTTTTTGGGATTATCTAATTATAGAAACCTTACCCATTTGTTCATACCTTTTTCCGTTGGTGTCTTTATATTCCAAACGCCAACTATAACTACCAGATTCTACTAGTTTGCCTTTATATGTTCCATCCCAACCATCATTTAATAGATTTGATTCAAAAATTAGTTCTCCCCATCTATTAAAAATTTTAAAAGAATAGCCTTCTAAATTAACTCCATATCCTTTAGGTCCAAATTTCTCGTTTAAATTATCTCCATCTGGTGTAAAAGCATTTGGTACAAAAACACCTGTTTCTCCATGTATTTTTACCATCTGAAAAGTAGAGTCCATACAACCATTTTCATTCACAACAAGAAGAGTTACCATGTAGGATGCTGTATCATTTCCTGGAAAAATAAAGGTTGGATTTTGTTGAATACTTCCTCCCAAATTATCAAAACTCCAAAACCATGAGGAAATGTTATATTGAGATAAATCTGTAAAATAAACGGTTGGATTAAATATAGTTACATTTTGTGGGGTATAAGAAAATTTAGCTTGAGGATTTTCATATACCATTATGTAATTAACCTCCGTTAAAGCACCACTACATCCATTATTATCAGTTACATACAATGTTATATTATAATTTCCTGGCGTTATGTATGTATGAGAAACCGTATCATCAGTAGAAGTATTCCCATCTCCTAAATCCCAGTAAAATGAAGTGATTAAATTAGTGTCGGTTGTATTGTAAAGATTAACACTTAATGGGGCACATCCAGTTTGTATATCTGCTTGAAAAGAAGCTACATTTACAGACCCTGGCTCTGTAATAGTAATAGTTGTATCTTCAGAGCAACCATTATTATCGGTTACAGTTACAGTAACATTTCCAGCAAATAAATTATTAGCTGTTGGTGAATTTCCAATACCTGGTACTGACCAACTGTAGTTATATGTACCACTTCCTCCTTGAGGAGCAAGTGTTATTTCTCCATCATTTCCTCCATTACACGTAACATTTGTAACTGTATTTGGAAGTGAAATTGCCGTTGGTGAGTTTATTATAAATGTGGTTGAGTATGGACAAGAACCATCTGAAACATAAGCAGTATAATTGCCTGGACATAAGTTATTAAAGGTGTTGTTTGGCGTCCAGTTTACACCATCAATACTATACTGAGTAGTATTAGAGGCATTAATAGTAATGCTTCCATCACATGTATTGTGACAACTTGCATCTGCAACATCTAAACTATCTATTACTGCTGCACAACAAGATGCTGTAGTAACATCAATAGTAGCAATACCGGGAGGACAACCACTACCGTCATCCACTTGTACTGTAAAGGTTACTGTCCCTAAACCAGAAGGGGTATAAATAGGATTAGGATCTGTTGGATTTGACAACCCTGTTGTAGGAGACCACATGTAAGTGTAAGGACCTCCATTTCCTCCAAAACCTGTAGGATTACCACCTAAAGTAAAAGATGTTCCCATGCAAATTGAGGTATCGATACCTGCATCTGCAAATGGTGGCTGGTTAGGATAAACAGTAATAGGTATTACAGAAGCGATAACTGTATTACAAGTGCTTACAATAGTATCTCCAATGGTCATGGTTAATGTATAAGTTGTAGGTTGTGAAGGCCAAGCAGTAGGGTAAGCACAAGTATCGCAACTAAAGTTTGTTCCTACTATTATAGGGTCTCCAGCAATAGATTGCCATAAAAATGTTGTATCTAATAAACATCCAATTGGACCACATCCACCCGAACCTGGCGTATAAGTCCATCCTAATTGTGTAGAACCACAGAAATTAACTGGATTAGCAGTTAAGGTTAGTGTTCCTGGATTTCCTGTGTTTGGATCACAAGCTAAAGCTGGAAGTAAATCTGAAATTAAGTCAATAACAGCATTGTTATTAGGAGTTCCTAAAATTCCAACTGAACCACAAGTGCCACTAGTTGGAAAAATATTGAAGTCGCCATTTACAATTAGAGCTCCTTGACCAGAAATCATATCTCCTGAACAAAATTTTACTCCAATTACATCTCCAGTACCTATAGCTCCGCCACATGTATTGTTTGCCTCATATAAAATGTTGGGACCTGTTGCTCCTTGAAATGGACGTACTGCAGCACCATGACTGATGGTTGGATTACACATTAGATTGGAAAATGCGTTGTATTGATAATTTCCTGATTTTGTTATTGTATGACTAATTGACCCACCAACGGTTACTGTAGCATCAATTAATTGATCTGCAAAAGCAGCAGGAAAATCACAACAAGATACTTCAGATTGAATGTAAACAGCACCTCCAGCGTTCATATAGTTTATAATTGGATTTAAGGTAGTAGGACTAGGTGTTCCCATATTTCCAAAAATCCAAACTTGGTCATAAGTAGCAGGGTTTATTGACGCGGGAATTGCATTTACTCTTAATACACTTGTTTGAGTTGCTAGTAATCTATTATAAATATTACTAGCGTTATTTTGTTGGTCGCTAGAGAAATTATTGTTGTAATCTATAACCAATACATTACTTTGAGCAAAACTTATGGTTATAGATACAACTAAACTAAAAGTTATAAGGATTATTTTTTTCATCTATTTTAAATTAAATAATATTTGTCAAAAGACGAGATTGTATAGTTATAGTTGCCTGTTAGACAATAATAATCTAATAAACGATAGTTACCTTACCAATTTGTTGGAATTTTTTACCATTAGTATCTTTGTAATTGAGTTTCCATACATAGGTGCCACTTTGTACTATATTGCCTTTATAAGTACCATTCCATCCATCAAAAGGATTGTAAGACTCAAAGATAACTTCGCCCCATCTATCGAAGATAAGGAAGGAATAGCCTTCAGCTCTAACACCAAAGCCTTGAGGAGCGAAAAATTCATTTAAATTATCACCATCAGGAGTAAAAGCATTAGGGACAAAGACACCTGTTTCGCCATTAATTTTCACGAGTTTGGTAATAGAATCCGTACAACCATTATCATTAGTAACTATGAGAGTAACAGGATAAGAAGCCGTATCTTCACCGGGGAAAGTGAAATTAGGGTGCTGCATAGCACTAGACCCAAGGTTAGCAAAATCCCATTGCCAAGAAGCGATGTTAAAGTGAGAGAGGTCAGTAAAATAAACCAAAGGATCAAAAAGTGTAACATCTAAAGGCGAATAAGAGAAGTTAGCCGTAGGATTTTCTAGCACTTCAATATAAGCAGTTTGAGTTAAAACCCCAGGGCAACCATTATTGTCAGTAACAAAAAGCGACACATCATAAGTTCCGGGAGACGTATAAGTAGTAGTTACTGTATCACCAAATAAAGTAGTACCATTACCCAAATCCCAATAAAAAGTATCAATTAAAGTAGTATCAGTAGCATTATAGAGCTCAACTTTTAAAGGAGCACAACCACTAAGCACATCAGCAGAAAAATTAATGTAATTTATAGGTCCAGGTTGATTAACAGTAAGGGTAACCGCCTCAGAACAACCATTAGCATCACTAACGGTAATCGTAACATTACCAGCCAATAAGTTGTTAGCCACAGGATTATTACCTACGCCATTAACCGACCAGTTGTAACTATATGCAGGCGTTCCTCCTTGTGGTGCCACAGCAATTTGACCATCATTATAACCATTACAAGAAACATCAGTAACAACATTAGGAATAGTAATAGCAGTAGGTTCATTAATAGTAATATTACCACCATTAACACTACAACCATTAGCATCCTCCACCACTACCGTATAAGTTCCTGGAGATAAACCAGAGAACGCATTAGTAGCAGAAAAAGTAGTCCCATTATCAATACTGTAATTTAAAGGAGCAGTACCCCCACTAGCAAAAATAGTAATATTACCATCAGCATTATTACCATTATTAGCGTTATTACAACTCACATCAGCAGCAGTAATAGAATCAATTACCAATAATGCAGGGTCAGTAAGGGTAAGCATTACTGTATCTACACAAGTGTTATCATCTACAACACCAACCACATAGTTACCAGTACATAAATTATTAAAAACACCCGTAGCCTGAAAATTAATACCATCAATAGTATATTGATAAACCCCAGTACCACCAGCAGCACTAACATTTATTGTTCCATCACAAGCACCATTACAAAGTGGATTAGAAGATGAAGCAAGCGTTAAATCCAATATAGCAGGTTCAGAAATAGTAGTATCACCAGTTACCACACATCCAAGAGCATCTGTTACAGTAACCGAATAAAGATTAGGACAAAGCCCGGTTTCTGTATCAGTAGTGCCACCAGAAGACCAACTATAAGAGTAAGGAGCAGTGCCACCATTTACTACTACAGCAGCAATACCATCACACGCTCCATGGCAAGTTACATTAGTAGCACCCATAGTAACCGAAAGAGGCGGATTAACAGTTACCGTTACCGAATCAGTACCAAAACAGTTGTTGGCATCGGTAACTGTAACATAATAAGTAGTGGTAGTAGTAGGCGTAACAGTAGGATTAAAAACGGTAGAAAAACCAAGGTTACCATTTTCATCCCAAGAATAAGAATAACCAGTACCGTTAGGAGTAGCCTCTAAAGTAGCAGCATCACCATAACAAATAGTGGTGTCTAACCCTGCATCAACAACAAGACCAGGAGCCACCGTAACTGTAACAGTAGCTCTAGGACTTACACATCCGTTAACAGTAGTTTGTACATAATAAGCAGTAGTAGTCGTTAAAACAGGTGTAGTATAACTAGCACCAGTAGTTAATAAATTACCCCCTGTAGCAGCATCGTACCACTCGTAAGTACCACCAGGAGCAGTAGCTGTAAGTGTAGCCGTATTACTTGGACAAATAGTAACATCTGCAGCGGTAGGAGCAGCAGGAGTAGGATTAACGGTAATAGTATAAGTTACTGGAGTTCCCACACAGCCATTAAGTGTAGGCGTAACAGAAACAGTACTAGTAATAGCACTACCAGTAGTATTAGTAGCGGTAAAAGCAGGAGTGTTACCAGTACCCGAAGCAGCTAAACCAATAGCCGTATTAGAGTTGGTCCAATTAAAAGTAGCCCCTGCAGGAGTAGAAGTAAAAGCAGAAGCAGGCACATTATCACCATTACAAACAGTGATGTTAGCAATAGGATCAACAACAGGAACAGGGTTAACAGTAATCGTTATCGAATCAGTTCCAACGCAGTTATTAGCATCCGTAACAGTAACATAATAAGTAATAGTAGATGTAGGCGTAACCGTAGGATTATAAACGGTAGAAAAACCAAGGTTACCATTTTCATCCCAAGAATAAGAATACCCGGGACCATTTGGAGTAGCATTAAGTGTGTAAGTATCGCCATTACAAATGGTAGCATCTACTCCAGCATCAGCTACTAAACCAGATGCCACAGTAACCGTAACCGTAGTTCTAGGACTCACACATCCGTTAACAGTAGTTTGCACATAATAAGAAGTAGTAGTAGTTAAAACAGGGGTAGTATAACTAGTACCAGTAGTTAATAAATTACCGCCTGTAGCAGCATCGTACCACTCGTAAGTACCACCTGGAGCAGTAGCGGTAAGGGTAGCCGTATTATTTGGGCAAATAGTAACACCAGCAGCAGTAGGAGCAGCAGGAGTAGGATTAACCGTTATGGTATAAGTTACAGGCGTACCTACACAACCATTCAATGTAGGAGTAACAGAAACAGTTGAAGTAATAGGAGCAGTAGTGGTATTAGTAGCGGTAAAAGTAGGCGTATTACCACTTCCAGAAGCTGCTAAACCAATTGTTGTATTAGAGTTCGTCCAAGTAAAAGTAGCACCAGCAGGCGTAGAAGTAAAAGCTGAAGCAGGCACATTAGCTCCATTACAAACGGTAATGTTAGTAATAGCATTTACCACAGGAGTAGGATTAACGGTAATAGTATAAGTTACAGGCGTACCTACACAACCATTCAATGTAGGAGTAACAGAAACAGTTGAAGTAATAGGAGCAGTAGTGGTATTAGTAGCGGTAAAAGCTGGTGTATTACCTGTCCCTGAAGCAGCTAAACCAATAGCAGTATTAGAGTTAGTCCAATTAAAAGTAGCTCCGGCAGGCGTAGAAGAAAAAGCCGAAGCAGGTACATTAGCTCCATTACAAACGGTAATGTTGGTAATAGGGTTAACCACCGGAGTAGGATTAACGGTAATAGTATAAGTTACAGGCGTACCTACACAACCATTCAATGTAGGCGTAACAGAAATAGTTGAAGTAATAGGAGCAGTAGTAGTATTAGTGGCAGTAAAAGCAGGGGTATTACCACTACCTGAAGCAGCTAAACCAATTGTTGTACTAGAGTTGGTCCAATTAAAAGTAGCCCCGGCAGGTGTAGAAGTAAAAGCAGAAGCAGGTACATTAGCACCATTACAAACGGTAATGTTGGTAATAGGATTAACCACCGGAGTAGGGTTAACGGTAATAGTATAAGTTACAGGGGTACCTGGACAGCCATTAAGCGTTGGTGTAACAGTTATAGTTGAAGTAATAGGAGCAGTAGTAGTATTAGTGGCAGTAAAAGCAGGGGTATTACCACTACCTGAAGCAGCTAGACCAATAGCAGTATTAGAGTTAGTCCAAGTAAAAGTAGCACCAGCAGGAGTAGAAGTAAAAGCCGAAGCAGGTACATTGGCTCCATTACAAACGGTAATGTTGGTAATAGGGTTAACCACAGGAGTAGGATTAACAGTTATAGTATAAGTTACAGGAACACCCACGCACCCATTA
>CALCHN010000013.1 GCA_937901255.1 uncultured Flavobacteriales bacterium
TTACAGGAGATTTGGTAAACGACATAAGTGAAGAAGCCTTGCCTTTTGTAGATACGCTTAAGAAAATACAAGCTCCTTTAGGTGTTTATTCCGTATTAGGAAATCATGATTATGGCGATTATTTTTACCAACCAGAAGATATTGAGGGCAAACAACATAACCTGAAATTGATGAAAGAAATTCATGCCAAAATGGGTTGGAAATTACTTAACAACGAGCATCATATTCTTGAAAGAGATAACGAACGCTTAGCAATTGTCGGTGTAGAAAATTGGGGGCACGGACACCGATTTCCGAAATACGGAGATATTGAAAAAGCAAAAAGTGGCTGTTTAAAAGAAGATGTTAAATTACTTTTAAGTCACGATCCATCGCATTGGGATGCTCAAATATTAAAAGAACACCAAGATATTGCTGTTACCTTTTCCGGACATACCCACGGTATGCAATTTGGCATTGAAATTCCAGGCTTTAAATGGAGTCCTTCGGAATATATTTACCCACAATGGGCTGGGTTATACAAAAAACACAATCAACAAATTTATGTAAATAGAGGCTTAGGCTTTTTGGGCTATCCTGGAAGAGTAGGTATTTTGCCTGAAATTACTGTTTTTGAGTTGGGGTAAAAAAAGTTATGTATTACTTTTTTTAATCTTTAAAATCAAAAAAATCTTTAACATCTACCTCTAGTGCCTCTGCAATTTTTTTTAACATTAATGAGGTAGGATTTTGACGACCATTTTCTATTGCTGATAAATTAGATTTTTCCATTTCAATTTTTAATCCTAAATCTAATTGACTATAACCTTTTAATTTTCGGGTATAGGAAATACTCTTACCTAAATATTTCAAAAACTCTTGGTCAGTCATAATGACCAAATTCTTTAAAATATTAATCACAAAGGTTATGATTTTTAATAACTATAACGATTAATTAAAAACTATTTTGTATCATTGCAAATCAATAGGTTAATTAAAAACTAACCTTAAAAACAAAAAATTATGAAAAACACAATACTATTTGCATTAATCTTTATGATATCATTTAGCTTAGTTGGACAAAATTACAATCTTGAAACATATTCAATTGGTATATTTCATCCGAATAAAATAACATTTTCAGGTGATAACTGGGTATATTCTGTTGACAACATAAACCACAATTATTTTATTCAAGATTCTACAAATATGACAGGATCTTTTGAGGGTGGCGAGGAAGTAATTATACATTATTCACAACAAACAACATATACAATTGATGTAATTAAAGAGTTCACCAATAATGAATTATTATATGGAGATATTAAAATTACCATTTCTTTTCAAAGTGATTTAGCTAATCAGTTATCATTATCATATATTGATAGTAATAACAATACTGTATTAACTGGGAGTCAAACAATGGGTTCAAGTGGTATAGATCATGAATTCATATTCAACAAACCAAATGGTGTTAATATAACTAAATTAAAGATTTCTATTAATGGCACACATGACGGCACTTTTTTACCAGATATTTATGAATTGAGAGCTTTAAAAATAGAAGTTGATCAGTTAACTAACATCCAAGAAAACATCACTAATAACTTTAATGTTTATGCTTACAATAAAAACTTAGTAGTTAAAACAACTGAATTTGAGGCTTACGCTTTAACCGTATATAATTTAAGTGGTCAAGTAGTTTTTGTAAAAAACACCAATGGTAATCAGGATATTCCCTTAACCTTAGCATCAGGAATGTATATTGTAAATATTAACAACGGCAAAGAAAGTTTTAACCAAAAAGTGGTTGTTCAGTGATGTTTGGCTGTTATATAATAGAAATTTCATCTTCAATTATTGCATTCTCTGCTTTATTGTTTTCTATTATATCTTTTCATATGCAACAAAAAAAACAAGATGAATTACAAAAAGCTTCTGTAAAACCTATGTTGACTATTAAAAGTCTAATTTATATAAATAAAAAGTCTATTGAAATTTTAAATTCTGGAGTTGGACCTGCTATTATTAAGGACATAAGGTTTTATAAAAATGATAAATCATATTCTAATATAGTCGAGTTATTTGAACTAGGAAAAATTACATGGGATTCATTTAGTTATATCCCAACTGGTAAAGTTTTGAATAATTCGAGTAAAATTGTTTTGGTTGAATTATCTCAAGAAAATTTAATGAAATCTAATAAAATAAAAAATAAAGAAGCATTGAAAATTCTTGCCGAATGGCAAAATCAAAAATCAGGTATAACTATAACCATTGATTATGAAGACATTTTAGGTAATAAAATGAATCAACTTAAAGAAGTACTTAATTAAAAACAACTTAAAAATAAAAAATTATGAAAAATACAATACTATTTACAATGATGTTTATGATGTCATTTAGTTTAGTTGGACAGAGTACAAATCCAATTGAGAGTTATGGAATTACACCAAACCAATTTGTAAATAGTGGTTGGTTTGTTAATACAACTGAGATAACTTCTCAAAATCAAACGTACAATGAAACCAACGAAACTATTTATACTGATAATACAAATACCTATTTAGATGTTAGTTTTAATGGTTTTCCTAATGGTTCCACAACTTCAACCATTAAAATATCTAAATCCATTCCAAGTGGGTATGAGAATCTTAATATTGACATTGATTCATATAACCATAATAATGGTGGAGCTAACAGTATTCAATTAGAGCAATTTATAAATGGTGTCCTCAATACTACATCATCTGTATCTATTGGAAATAACAATTATGATATCAACGATTTAACTGACTCAATAGTACTGGTCTTTCAGGTTAGTTTAGATCCATTTATGTTGAAAGGATTTGGTTTTTATGAATTTATCATTTATGGAGACTTAATAACTAATATCCAAGAAAACATCACTAATAACTTTGATGTTTATGCTTACAATAAAAACTTAGTAGTTAAAACAACTGAATTTGAGGCTTACGCTTTAACCGTATATAATTTAAGTGGTCAAGAAGTATTTACAAAAAACACCAATGATAATCAGAATATTCCGCTAAACTTAGCCACAGGAATGTATATTGTAAACATTAACAACGGCAAAGAAAGTTTTAATCAAAAAGTGGTTGTTCAATAACTATGTCATCCTATGTATGCAAAGAATAAAATATCTTAGGAAAATTTATCTTTTTTTCATCTGAAAAAAAATTATGTAGTTTTGGACTTTAATCATCCAAATGAAACCTAAATTTATTGTAATAGTTGTATTGTTGAGTACTATCAGTACTTATGCTCAAGAATACATTGACTTAATCAAGTTTCACTACTCTCCTACTCCAAAAAATAGCTTTGTAGATACTACTGGAAAAGCTCCACTATCGGAAATGGGGTTAGATTTAACGCTTCCTTTAAAAATTAATGATTCGCTAGCTATTATTACTGGTGTTTTTTGGGAGAATATTACTACTCAATTAGCTCCTGAAGCAGAAAACACTATTGTTTCTACATTTAACCTTAGGGTAGGAATTAACAAAAAACATAGCGAAAAATGGTCGGGAACATACTTGTTACTTCCTAAAATCAGTTCCGACCTCAAAGACGTTAATAAAAATCATTTTCAACTGGGTTTTTTAGGTTTACTAAAACGTAGTTATTCTGTCAACAAAAACTACAGTGTTGGTTTGTATTACAACCAAGAATTGTTTGGTCCTTTTTTCGTTCCATTATTAGGGATTTATCGCAAAACTGAAAAATGGGAAATTAACTTTACCTTACCTATTTGGGCAGATGTTAATTATAGCATCAATAAAAAAATTAGTGCTGGAACAACTTTTAGTGCTTTTGTAAGAAGTTATTATTTGGGAGAATATGATAGTTATGTGGTAAAGAAAAACAACGAACTTTTTGGTTATTTACAATACAAATTGACTAAAAGTGTTTTGCTACAAGCCAAAGTAGGTCATTCTATTGGTAGAAGTTTTAGAGCTTATCCTGATGATGAAAAAGTTGATGCTGGAGTTTCAGCTTTCCGATTTGGTGATGACAGAGAGCAACTTAATCCTGATTTTAAAAACGGTTTAGTTTTTAATTTTAGAATGATTTATCGTTTTGATTTAAGTGGGAGATAAAGAATTTTCTGAAAATCATAAAACTAAATTCTTTATTTTTTGCCTCACCCGAAACTACCTATTGTAGTTTCGACCTCTCCAAAGGAGAGGTGAAGCGGAACCTTGGGACAAGCCCCAAGAATTTTTTATTATCTAATCCTTCTTAAATATCCTAAACAAGAAAAAACCTTTCTTCTCTCCTCTTGCTTTAGCAGCTTTTTTAGCTGTTTTTTTCATTCTTTTTTTGGTCGCCTTCGTCTGAATATTTATGTGTCTTTTCTTACCTTCTTCTATAGACTTCTCTTGAGCTTTTTCTTTCTCCTCTTTCTGTTTTTCTAACATTTTCTCACGCTGTTTCACTTGTTTAGAAGCTTTCCCCTTTTGTGCACAAGCATCAACAGAAACAACCATAAATATTGCAAATAGTATATATGTCCATTTTTTCAACCTCATCTTATCCCTTAATTTTTAATAAGCTTCAATACTTGTCGTCCATTATTATTAGTTACATTTAAAAAGTAAATACCCTGTTTTAACTCACTAATATCAATATTCATTTTTGATTGTACTATTTGTTGAGACTTTAGTTGCTTACCCAACATATCTATTAATTGAAAAGAAGCATTATTCAAGTTATTTTCACCCATTTCTAAAATTACTAAACCTTTTGTAGGATTAGGATAAACTTTCACATCAGTAAGCATATTGTTCTCTTGAATAGTAACTGGTTCTACTCCTTGATACACCCAAATATTATCCAAAAACAAATTGTTTCCTTGTCGATTAAAGCTTTCAAACTTAACTAAAATATCACTTCCACCATAAGCAGAAATGTCTATATAATCAGTTCTCCAATGAGTAGCATATTGAGGCACAAAATTGTTGGTTAAAGTATCTTTAGTTTGTAAATCTGTTCCTCCTTTTTTATATACTTGAGTATAGGTTGCTCCGCAATCATCAGAGACATAAACCACCAAGGTATCTGCAATAACAGATAACCTCATTTGATAAGCTACATCAAATTTAATGAATAATGAATCTCTATTGGGTAATTTAATCTTAGGAGTAATTATCGCATCTAACTGACTTTGGCGAGGAGCATAATCATACAAATTAATATATGCTGAATAATTACTATTCATCAATCCTTGAGTTGCAAGTGTATCCCAAGTAGTTTTCACATCAGGGTTTTCTATAAACCAATTAGAACTGTCTAACTTCGTATTTTCAAAGTTTTCATAGAAAGGCAAAATGGATAATGTTTCTCTAATGTTAAACCTCACTGCTC
>CALCHN010000014.1 GCA_937901255.1 uncultured Flavobacteriales bacterium
AATTTCAATTTAAACTGTAATCAAGGTATTTTGATATCGGAAAGCTGTAAACAAATAATTCTTTCCATATCTGTTATCGTTTACTCTGGTTTTTACTTAAATACCCTATAACGGTCGGTAAATAGGTGCAGGCAGGGCATCTCGCACTAAACTTGCTCTAAGTGCCGAACTCCGAAGTCACAAATTTCCTTTCTACGGAGAGCCGCACCCCTGCTTGAGATTATTTGCTGTTATAGCCAGTGGTTCTCATTTTTTCCTATTTAATCTAATTTTAATTGTTGTTTCGTCAAGTTCTTTTTTATCCTGCCAAATTGGACTACTTGTACACATATCAGCAATTTTATTTTTGTCAAAGGTTATTGATATACTATCATAACGACCCATTTTATCTTGGATGAATACCTTGTCGTTTCCATTTTTATTAAATTCTGGGTAATTGTTATAATAGACCAATAGCATATAGGTGTTTACTCCGAATGGGATATTGTAAGCTTTGTGTTTGGGGTAATTGTCTCCGCTGTTTTGTCCAAATTTTAAAGTATCTGTTTTTTGATATATTGAAGTCTCTTTATGATTTTCTAAATTCCATTCACTTGTATAAGGTTTCCCGATAGAGTCTGTCAATATGATGTCTAAGTCATTTATTATTTCGTTTGTCAAACTGTCTCGGACATCAAGAACAATGACAAAACAATTGTCCCAACCGCAATGCTGAGCTTTTGCGGTGGAGAAAAATGCAATGAGTAAAAAAAATAAAAGATTCTTTTTCATTTTGTGATTTCTTTTAGGTCGTCCATTTGCTGTTATTGCTGGTGATTTTTATTCTTACCTTATTTCTCATTTAGCTTAAATTCACTCATAACTACGCATTCAAATGTTTCGCTAATATCGTCCCCAAATACTTCTATAATTCCCCAACTTTTAAATCTATATCTGCTGTGCATATTTAGTTCGGCCGGAATTTGATATGTTTCTCCAGGTAAAATTTTCTCATAAAGAAACCCATGATTTCTAAAACTTTGAGAGTCGTACCAAGCAACTAATTTTTTTGTACAATAAATCGGTTTGTCACTAATATTCGTTATTGAAAAATAGTGTGTAAACTGTATAACAGGGTAGTCATAATATTTTTTGATTGTGTCTGTTTCTATTATATTTTCTACTTTTTTGGTTGCGTCAATTTGTAGATTATCGTGTTTTATCAGTTTACTTTTTCCAAAAGTAAAATTGCACGTTACTTTTTCAGTAAATATTTTCCCTTCGTAATAAAACGGCAATAAGAGAGATACTTTTGTGTCTTTTTTTATGCTACTACCCAAACTTTCAAAGTTGTTTATATGCAGGGCAACAGTTTGAGTGTCATTAGGTTTTGTTAGAAAATGATTATTTGGTTCGTAGAGAAAAGTAGTGTCAATAAAGGTTACGTGTGAACCAACATTTTTAAAATTAAAATAGACATAACTTGTCCTGCTTCGGTCATGAAAAATATTCTTTTTATTTGAAGATGGGTCAATATTAATGTTATACGAATTATTAATCCACTCAACCGGCGATGTCTGTGCAACACAAATAGATGTCTGTAAGCAAGCGAACAAATAAATTGTTATTTGGAATTTTAGTCTAAATTTGATTTTGTGTTCTTTCATTATTGCCTGTTTTGTTACTGTTCTGACTAACGTCTTCATAAAATATTGGTTATCTGTTGTATATTTTTAGTTAAAACCCCCGTATTTTTTGTTGTCAAAACTTCTCGTTAACCTTGCTACTCAACTGTCTCGCCATGGTAAGGAATTGGCTCTAACGTTTTGGCGCTTGGCGCAGTGGCGGTATTTGGAGCACAAAACTATCAATACACCACAAAAGTTGATGCGAGGTAGAATGTTCAATTAACCACTTCACCCGCCATTGAGCCAAACGCCTGTTACCAGCCGTTATTTTTCTCGTTTTACAAATAGTGTCTTTTTCCCTTTTGTCCACATTCCTAATGTTATGAACCCATTTTTTCTTTTTCTTAGTTTTTCTTTGGTCTTGTTATGTGTGTGTATTCTCATCGTATCATTTGCGAAAATACTTATTTCGTTAATTCCTTCTGGAACTTTAAAATCTAATATTTTTCTGTTGCTATTAAAAACATAAAGAGAAAGATTTTTGTCTTGTAGTTCTGTCAAAGGAATTTCCACATAACCTTTTACCCAATTCGTTTGGTAAATCTTATTATTTGATGTGGTGTCCTTATATTTTATATTAAAAAACTCTTGAGGTTCTCCCCACCAGTCAAACCACTTAATGTTTAAAATATCTTTATTATTTTCTTTCGTTTTAAATTCAACTCTGTGGTTAAATTTTGTTGTGTCAAAAGTCAAAACAATGCATCGTCTCTTCTCCTTAAATATTCCTTGCCCAAACCAAGACTGTCCATCGTCTGTAAATGTTGTTTGTTTAAATATTCCATTTTTGTCAGTCTTATTTAATCTATAAAAGGTATAGTTGTTCGAGAAAAGGGCAGCGTTTTTTTGTCTATACTCAATTGTGTCCTGACCGTATGTCAGCCCAATAAATATTGTTCCGATAAATGCTAATATGAAGTGTATTCGTTTCATTCTATAATGGATGCTAACGGTTTCGGGCTTGGCGCTGTGCCGACTTTTTAAAGTAAACCCAAACTCGAAGTTAGATTATTTTCTTTCATAAAAATCGTTTTTTCGGAGCAAGATTGAAGGCATAGAGCTAAACCCGTGTTAGGTGCTGGCATTTCTATCCACCAAGTTTGTAAACCATTTTCATTATTTTGTTTCGTATAGATGTGTATCGGCTGTGAGTGGAGTATTTTTTTATTTTTTTGTGCGTTGGAATTTTTTTTATTTCAATTTTTCTTTTGGGTTGGCTTTGCAAGCTCTTTTAAAAACTTTGGTCTGTGCGTTGATTTGCGCGGTTTTTAAATGTGCTTGTAAAAAGCGTGGGTTAAAACAAACTACCTTGTATCTCAATTTTCGGATGAAACGTTCCAATAATCATAAACGGATTATGGGAAACATAATGATGAAGCTGTGATGTGCCTAAAAATAAATGTAAATCTTTCGTTTTTGCAAAATCTTCAAAATATTTTTTCTTAACGTCTTCAACTGCTTTGGATTCGTTTCCTTCGTGTCGTGCAAGACAGTTCCAATATAGTTGTCCAATTTCCCAATCTTCAATCATTAACTTACTTTTCTTACCTTGATTGTCTTCAAAAACATAACAAAATTTGTAAGGTAACTTCCGTACAACGTCAAAAGGATTTTCTGGTTGTTTAAACAAATTACCTTGTAGGCGTTCAGCTTCAAGTTTCGCTAATTTAGTTTTGTCCCATTCTCTCTCAACTTCTTCAATTGTAAAATCAAGAATTTTAGTTGGTTTGAAAACAGCTAAAGATGTGCAAATATTTTTGTTTTGAGCTTCTGCGATTAATTCAGATAAATTGTAATAGATTTTTCCTAATGTAAACTTTTTCCTTTCTGCCCAATTTCCTTTTGTGTCAAGGTGGTCAAGTATTTTTATTTCAGTATCGTGAGAGTATGGGCGATAACTTTCAG
This sequence comes from uncultured Flavobacteriales bacterium, assembly GCA_937901255.1. GTDB lineage: Bacteria > Bacteroidota > Bacteroidia > Flavobacteriales_E > Vicingaceae > BRH-c54. The sequence continues at coordinate 3,573 of CALCHN010000014.1, forward strand.
GTCTAAAATCGCTTTTGTTTTTAACCAAATCAAGTTCTATCCAATCATACTTTTTATATTGTTCTTCAAACGATTTTTTACGAAACTGAATAGGGTAAATTCTTATCCAAGTTCCATTTTCCGTAAAGCCTGCGGTACAAACCAATTCTTCGTATTTCCCAGAAATTGCCGGATAAGTTTTTACTGTGATTAAAACCTTTGTCTTTGCCATTTTTTAAATATGCTTTACTTCATAAGTAAAATCAGGCAGAGTTTCAATTGCTTCTGCCAAATGCTTACGGTGACATTGACAAATATTGGCTTCAAAGCAAGTTAGTGCAATGCGTTTATGTTCCTTTAATAAGTTTAAAATAATAGTTTGGGTCGGAATGGTTGTCGTAAGATTACTCTCACGATATACGGCAAACAATTTATCATAGTCCGTTTGAGTATTTAATTCCTGTCTTTGGTTCGATTTTATTCCAACCTCAGGAAAGTGCATATACTGAATTCCTAAATTTTCGCAATATCGTTTTAATAGACTTTTGCTAAAGCCATATTTCATACTTAACGGGTTGTTGCGAACATCAACCAAAATTTTCACATCGTTTCTAAGTAAACGATTTAAATATTCCTCCAACGAAATTCCTTCATAACCAATTGTAAATAAAACTGTTTTAATGCTTTTTGGCTTGTTCTTTTTTACTTTTTCAAATTCATCAGAGGTCAAAATACTTTCAGCCTTGATACTTTTTGTTGCCCAATATGGAAAGTTAATGTAAGTGTGCTTCATCAAAGCATTAGCATTCATTTTTCCGTAAAGCATTTTGATTTCTAGTAACTGTTTCTTGTCAGCTTCTTTTAATGCTTTTAAATAATCGGTTTTTTCATTGCTTTTAAAATGACTTTCTGTCTCACTAAGCATTCCTTTATTTACCATAGTTGTCAAATCTGCGTTTGCAGAGTATGAGTAACAACCGAATTTGTAAGGAATAAAGTCATATTCAGCTTTTTGTTGTCTTTGAGTAAAAAGAAACAATAATTTTTGTAAGCGAATTTTATCTAATTCACCTTCAAATAATTGAAATAGAGCTAATATGATTTTTCGTCTGTAAAACATAATGTAAAAGTAGGAATTAAAAAGGTAAGAAATCTACCAAAAGCGCCAATAGTTTGTACAATTTTTAACTTTTATAAAGTTGCTCTTTTTCTGTTTTCTTCATTTCTTATTTCTTCCTCTTTTTCTTTTGCTATCGTGTCTTTGGAAATATTTACAATATCTTTTTGGTTCAATTCTTTTCTAATTGCAAAGGGATAAAAGATATTGATAAAACTTGCTAAGGTTAAAAACATTATAACCGTTTGACACCATAGATTTTTTGCTATAAAGGTTACAATCGAATTGTTTGTAACTGTATTTATATAGAAAAAGGTTGCTGATAAAATAAATGCAAATGAAAATATTATAATTGTATTTTTCCTTTCATAAACGGTTTTCTTGAATTTAAATAGTGAATAATTTAGCTTGTGATTTCCAAGCAAATATTGAATTAATTGCTTTTTAAAATTTGTCGTTGGCGATTCAAAATAAATACCTGTATTATATACTTTTAATATTTGAGAGGTTTTTTCGTCAACTATCATTGGATGAACGAATTGTATAAATGTTTTACTTTCTTTTTTTTCAAATTGTATAGAACATTTATACCATTGATTATCTATTTTTATTTCTGCGATATTTGAGAACATTCCTATTGGTTTCCAGAATTTGTTGTTTTTATTTTTCCTAATTCGGAAAGTTTTCCCCTTAATTTTTAATATCATAATTTCCCTTTTTTCGACTTCTCTTTAGTAAACAAATCAGCCGTATATTTTTCATACAGTTCAAATAAAAACACCATTCTGTTTGCCTCACTTGTAAATACTTGTGATCTGTAAGCCAAGTCCACAGCTTTATCCAATTCATTATGAGCTTTTATCAATACAGGTGGCATTGTCAAAGGATCATATAAGTCAGCAAGTGAGCTATTTGGAAATTGTAGCCTTGCATCCAACACTTTTTGTGCTGCTGTTTCAATGGCTTTAATCTGTTTTTCGGTGGGATTTTCTGGCCAAGGATAATTGTTGTAAACTATATCTTTTGAGTATCTAAAACGGCTTTCCAACCTGCCACAAACAGTTTTAACCCAAGCCATATGCATTGAGGATTGTAGAACACCATATTGAAAAATTTTACCATCGGGTACAATATGAACCAAATTTGTGGGGATAGTTGTGTTATCTAGTAATCCCATTGGGATATATTTTCTCTTTTCAGAAGAAACTCCGGGTATAACAATGTATGAGTTCGGCAAATTAGTATCTCTGAACAGATAAGGCGTGGCAGAGAATTTTTGAGTTGAAGAAGCAACGCTTGCATTACGAAATGCTTTTACCTTTTCGATTCTATCAATTATTGGTTTTATATTTCTATATGCATTTGGAGAAATATCCTTTAACCAAATACAATATCTTTCAGAATTATTAATGTACTCGTATGAACCAATGGTTTTTCTAAGGAAGGCCTTTGAATCTGGATTTTTATGAATCATCTCATCTTTTTCTTCCTTCGAAAGCAACAAGTTTCCACCGTCCAAAGGCATATTTCCAAAACTCATTTTAGGCACGTTGCATAATGGAGAAGATCGTTTATTGATAAATAAATCTTTTGCATCTACTAAATATGGATTAATATTTTTTGCTTTCAGTTCGTGGGCTTCACCTTTAATATCTTCATATTCAAAAATGCTCTTGTTTGCGGTATCGAAGTTGGCGAAGCCAACTATAACACAATAAACTGCTGCATTTCCTTTTGCTTCGTTGCTCCATTTAAAAGTTCGATGTGCAAAATGAATTTGGATTTTGTATTTGTTGAGCATTTGCCCCCAAAGAATACTCGTTTGTTCACCTTGCACAATCGAATTTGTTGAAACAAAAGCTACTTTGATTTTTGTGTCTTGAATGTATTTTGCCGATTTGATATACCATCCTGTCACATAATCTAAAACTCCACTTCCACTTGAAAAATCAAAAAGATTTACAATTTGATCGCGTTGAGTTTGCTTCATTATCTTAGAGCCAATAAATGGCGGATTACCAAGGATATAAGAAAGTTCGTTTTTTGAAATTATATTTTCCCAGCTTATTTCTAAGGCATCACCGTGAACAATTTTAGCCGCCTTTTTAAGCGGTAAACGTGCAAAGTATTGTCCAAATTCATTGCTTATTAGCATGTTCATTTGGTGGTCAATAAGCCACATTGCAACTTCGGCAATTCGTGCTGGAAATTCTTCATATTCAATTCCGCACATCATATCAACGTCAAGCCAAATAATATTGCTAACATCCATTACTTGTTGTCCACCTTTGTATGATGCTCTTAAAATTTCTAATTCAAGTAATCGTAATTCGCGGTATGTGATAACTAAAAAGTTTCCACAACCACAAGCAGGGTCAAGAAATTTTAAAGTACTAATGCGTTTATGAAATTCAGGAAGTTTGTTTTTGTTGTCCTTGATGCTTTCAAATTCTTTCCAAAGTTCATCAAGGAAAAGCGGTTTAATAAGTTTTAAAATGTTGGTTTCGCTTGTGTAATGTGCTCCTAAGTTTCTGCGTTCTTTCGGGTTCATTACGCTTTGAAACATAGAACCGAAAATTGCAGGTGAAATTTTACTCCAATCAATATAGCAACAATCCAACAAGGCTTGTCGCATCTTTGTATCGAAACTTGCCGTAGGCAAGTTCTCTTCAAAAAGTTTTCCGTTTACATAAGGGAATTCGGATAATTGCTCGTCAAGATTTTTAAACCGATTTTCTTTTGATGTGTTTAGCACTTGAAAAAGTTCCTGCAATTTTGAGGCTAAGTCGCTTCCGTCTTCAGCAGTTCGTTGCTCAATATAATCTTGAAATTGCTGTTTATTGAAAATTGTTGTGTCTTCTGCAAACAATAAAAACAGAATACGAACTAAGTAAACTTCTAAAGGATGTCCTGTATATCCGATTTCTTCAAGTCTATCATGAAGTTTACCCATCAACTCTGCCGCTTTGATATTAGCAGGATCTTGTTCTTTGTATGTTTTCTTTTGGTATCCTAACAAATAACCAAAACTTTGAACGTTCAATACTAATTCATCAATTGTGAATTCAAGTGTTTGTTGTTCTTCCGTATCGTACAATCTGAAAACATGAAAGTCACATACCAAAACGTACTTGGGTAATTCATTTTGTTTTAATCCATGTGTATAATCTATGGCTTGTTGAAAAGCTTTAGCAAGGTTTTTACCTCGACTTTTCATTTCAACTAAAATGGTTCCTTTCCACAATAAATCTATATAGCCATCAGCATCTGAAAGTTTTTTAACTCGATGTTCAAAGGTTCCAATCTTTTTTCTGGTAATTCCAAAGACATCAAAAAATGCATCCAAAAATGGTTTTGCATCCGCTTCTTCATTTGAAGTACCAGCCCATTCGTTGGAGAAATTTAATGCTCTATCTTTTATTTCGTTCCAGCTTAATGCCATAGTTTATTTGTCAGGTTGCGAAGATAATTATTATAATTCCCAATATCATTATTTGGTGGGTGAGGGAAATTTGGCTCTTTTGGTTTTGCGAAGCGTTGGCTTGTGTGTTGGGCAAAACCAAATGTGCCAAATGTGCGGTTGGCTAAAATTGAATTAAAAAAAAGAGGGAGGGAAAAAAATAAAAAATACAGAAGGGTCGGGAATGAGTGTCGGCTTGTTAGTCCTTTTATAATATTGTATTTATATTCATCACTTATCAAAATGGTTTACTTTTTCAGTTTAATTGTTATCTCTAAATTGTGGTTGTCTTGGGTGTTACGCTTGCACCTAACGTTTTGGCGCTTGGCGCAGTGGCGGATTTCGGAGCACTAAACTGTCAATACACCACAAAAGTTGATGCGAGGTAGAACGTTCAATATACCACTTAACCCGCCATTGAGCCAAACGCCTGTTATAGCGCGTTTTTTATTTTTGTCTGTTCTGCTTCTGGGATACTTTCCCATTTTGTCTTTTCATTTAATACCAAGTCAATATTTAAACTGCTTCTCACAATATCTCTAATGTGAAAGTACCAATCTGAAACAGTCCATTCTTTTAATTCTGTCGATTTAAACCCTTTGTGTTTTTCGTCCCAATAAACACCAGCAGCCTCCCTGTAAACATATTGATACATCGATTCACCGTTGCTGTCCAATAGCAAAAACAGTTCATTGCTACTATTTAGAACAATTTTATTAATGGTTTCAGTCTTCATTTTTCAATTCTAATTTCAAGCACTTTTTTCGTTGTCGGTCCGAGCATATCCCATGGACGCTTGTATTTCTGAATCACAAAATCAATTTCAACCAATTTCCCGACTTGATAAAGACTGTCATTTCCTTCCCTCGTCCAAGTCGACAAGCCTTCATTAGTTTCAATCTCGAATTCAGGCCAGTCATTGTGACCAGACATATAAACTCTAGAAATTCTGCCTGTCAAGGTTTCTTTTGGAAGTCGTCCGTCCTCCGTTGCAAGGAACCATTCTTTTGTACCAACAAGAAGTCCGTTCTCCACTTTTAGTCCATAGTTACTCTTTGGGTCACCAGAAACTTCTTGAAGCCGTTTAATAGCTTCTTTGTCGTCTTTGAAATTATATGCTGTTTGAAATTCGGTCATTCTTAAAATGCGCTATAACGGTTGACGCTTGGCGCCGTTTTTTTTGTGTTGCGTCTGCGGCAAAAAAAATGGAGCTAAGCGTATGTTACCGCCATGTTTTTTTTTAGATTTTTTTCAATCGATTCATTTTATTGAACGGGTTAATATACCCGATTTATTGATAAGGAATACGAGGTTGAGGGTAAAATTATGATTGTTAATAATTTTTTGGATTTAACAAATAATCTGGAATACTACACTCTTATCAAGGTGTAATTGTATTAACAAAATTATAGTCACTTTTTTTAGTGCAATTTCCTTTTGATTTTTTATGTTTTTTCAGATTAGATTTTTTTAAACTGTACTTGGTAAATAATTTATTTTCGTAATCTGATTGTGATTCAAACGTATATCTGTCTTTTTCTACAGAATATTTACCTGTAAAATAATACAAACTATTTTCATAGTACACAATAGGTGTTTTATATTTGCGATAATCAAAAAAATATTTTTTACCTCCTATCCTAAAATAATATCCAGGGGTGTGAAATAGTATTGATTCTGAGGGAAAAGTAATATACTCAATAAAACAAGCCTCAACATTTTGGTTTAAAGAAATGAGCTCAGGGTAAAACAAACTATCCTTATCGTAATAACTTTCGTAATAACTGGACAACGTATCTTTTACCAATCTCGGTAACTCATTATAACCTAAAACAGTTGTGTCTTTAACCCAGTTTCCCCTTGTTAATTTACTAGCAAAAGTATGTTTGGTATAAACACAAGAATTAATTATTCCGACCAAAATCAAAAAAAGCAATATTGAATTTCTATTTTTCATAACTACATTCCTTCGCTTCCTAGAATTGATTTTTGTTTTGGAATTTTAAATTCAATATTCTCCCCTGCATTACCTCCGTTAACTGTATTTTCTAATTTAGGAAGCCACTCATTCATATTCTCCATATTCCAACCTGTATGATTCTGTTGTAAAATACCATGTGAATCATACTCAATATTAATAGCAGACCCAAACGTTCTGCCAGCATTACCAAATTCACCTGTCAAAAAGTTAACACCATTTCCTATCTTAAGGTTAAATTCTATCGTCAACAAACCATCTTTTCCAAACTTAACTTTATTACCTCCTAAAGCCTGTACAGGATCTTTGACATTATAGACCTGATAATGATGTACTCTTTTTGAAGCTTGCTCTGACAATTGGTACTCTCTAGCAGGTGTGTTCAAAGTCACTAAATTCAACTCTACACCTTCAAATTCCGAATCATTAACTAATTCGTTCATTACCAATATCCCAACATTCCCTCCGTGGCTATGGCTAAATATAGTTATTGGCTCCCCAGGTTCTCTATTAGCTTTAATCGTAGCAACATATTCTCTAGCAGCATCTTTTCTACTCTTATCAAGATTATCTCCACTCCAACCTCTGTCAATTGTTTTAGTATTTCCAAAAAGTGTCTCAATTTTGTTAGATAATACAGGCTTTAGATCTGCATTATCGCCCCAAGTACCATGAATTAAAAATAACTCTAACCCTTCAAGTTCAATAGCATCAACAACCCTATTCTCACTAAATGCATAAGGGCTATTATGCGGATAGTCTTTTGCCAACGGATCAACACTCATAAATCGTGTAACTTCTCTGTCTCTTTGGGCAATGCGTATAGCTTCGAGCTCATCTTCGGGAATAATGTATGCAACTTTGTTGGTGATGATGTTGAACATTACAGAGCCAATTTGTCGCAATGTGTCGTTGGTAAAGTGTTCAACGTATCTGCCGTTGCTAAGTGTAAGCACTTCAACTTCATGATCTAAACCCAGTTCTTTAAAGGGTTTTTGTGCCTGTATTGAAAGAGTAATACAGCAAACCATAATTGAGAATAAGAATCTTGTTTTCATAAGTTAGTTAGATTTATTCAGGTTTAAATATAGTTTTTATTTCGTTATTTTGGTATTTTTCAGCATTGTTTTCCAATGCTTCCATCCATTCATTAAACATTTTTGCAGGCAATTCTCTGTAATCATATTGGGCAAGCAATGCATATGATTCTTCCATTTCTTTGAGGTGGTAGCGAACAATTTTTGATTGGGGATGACTTTCGTTTTGAACGTTTAGACCGTATTTATCTTCATAATCTTTGAATAATTTCAAATGTGTTTCTGCTTTTAAAAAAAGTAATTCGGCATAGTTTGGAAAATGAGTTAATCCTAAATCACAGCATTGCAGAACAAAATCTAAATCAGGATTTTCCATTTTTCTTACATATCCCTTTGCCAAATCGTTCACACAAACGGCAATGGATTGTTTTAATCCCAAAGTGTCCATGTAAATACCGCTAACAATAGATTTAACGCTTACATATCCCGATGCCATCAGCCAACCCTCGTTGGGAAAAGAAGCATTGGTCATTTCGGTATTGTACCAACCTGTTTTCTTACACCTGTTTCGCAAATAAATGTGATTGGGTGTAAAAGACAACCAAGCTTCTACATCAAGTTCTTCGGCTATCATTTTATATAAAAAAGGGAGCGAATGGCAATTACCTTTATGGGTAATAAAAAGTTTTGTTACAAACATATTTAGCCAGTTTTCTCTTGCAAAGCAATCACTAAAATCATAAACGTATGGTAAATTGACAATATTCTTCTCTAAATCAAATACCGTATCAGTCAAGGTGTAAAATATTCCAGCATTTAAATGCAAATTGATACTATCTGAGAAATTATAATTTTCGAGCGGATTTGCTTGCGACCACTTTTTTGCAACTAACGCCAAATTGGTTATTTCGTTAGAAAATTTTCTGTAATCCAATGTGTTTTCTAAAAAGGCATTTTCAGTAACAAAAACAGCTCTTTTAAAACTTGGTTTTTGCACATCTTCGAGCATTGCTTTGAGTTCGTCAAAGGCTTTTGAATAATGCGTTTGGGGCTGAATGAACTCAAAATGCTCTGTGTTTGGAGTTACATAAATTATTTGTGCTGTATCAGCAGGAATTTGTTGAACAATGGCAGTATCTGTTGCGGATTTTTTTTTCGTAACATTATACTCGTGTTTTTTTGTGCCGCAGGCACAAAAAAACAAAGAAACGATCAGAATCTTGAATACTATGTATTTGTTAATGTTCATTGGCACTTTGTTGTAATTTATTCAACTGTTTTAAATGTTCCTGCCTTTGTTTTTCTTCATTGGTAGTTAATTGCCACTGTTCATATTGTTCTGGTGGAATTTTTATATATCCTGTCTGCTCAATCTCCAATTCAAATTCAACCATATTGTCAAACTTTTTTTTAAGTTCTGGATATTTATGATAATCCATTTCTTTCGGGAAATTGTATTTTTTAGCTGTATTGGCACAATGTGCAACGATATAATTATGAATGGTCATTAAAGAACGAATACTATTAGGAAAGTAGTTGAGTGCCGTGTTTGCACATTTGATTGTGAAATTGCTTTTTCCAAAATAACTATCCAAACCTGCCGACAAGTCAACAAGACATTCAGCGATTACCTGTTGTTTGGTAAGTGGAGCGAGATAAATTTGATTCTTCATAGCAGTAGAAGAAATATAACCCGATTTTACAATCCATTCATCAGTAACGAAAGTACCATTAGTGGTTTCAAAATTATAGGATTGATACTGATTGCCAAATTTAACATATGAATGGTTTGGTGCTAGACCTAGATAAGCATTAATATTGAGTTCTTCAGCAATAATAAGGTAGAGCAGAGGAAGAGAATGGCATTGTCCAGTTTTTGTATCTAAAAGTTTGGTGACAAACATTTTTGTGTGGTCATCTTTTCCCATATAGTCGTCAAAATCGTAACCAAAAGGAATAAATTGAATGGTTTTTCCAGCTGAGTTTTTATAGGTGAATTTTTCGGAGAATAGTTTTTGAATAGTAAAATGGCAAGCCATATAATTATCAGATCTCAGTCCTTTTTCTTTTAAAATTTGTTTGCAGATTAATACAAGTTCAGCTATTTGTTTATTGTACTTATCATAACTTAATTTGTTTTGATGATAAGCATTTTCAACTACAAATACTGCTCTTTTCAGATTTAATTCTTTTTTACCTGATAGCATACCCGAAATTTCATTGTATGCGGTTTTATACTGTTGTGAGTGATTTTTAAATATTGTTGTATTGGTATCGGCTATCAAAAACAAGGAATTGAATTCTGGTGAAATCGTTGATTGATTACTTAAATTACTATTTGAAGAATTTATAAGTTGATACAATTGCTGTTCCTTTCTTTGTCGATCAATGGCATGTTTGTCGTAGTAATCAACTGTCATTTGATGTTGGCTCGGCGGTGGTTGATGTCCAACTCTTTCCATTTGTTGTCTGTTTTGTTGTTGAGTTTGATGGTTGATATTCAGCAAAGGATTTTTGAGTTGTGGAAAATAGTTCCATTGGTCAGGAAATGGATTTTCAGGATTGTAAGACTTTCCAATTGGTATTTGGTTAGATGGCATTACTGGTTCAAGATTGGTTTGCGCAAAAACGTCCATAGAAAAACTTGTCAACAGAAACATTATTAGAACCAAAACACTCGCAGTTGTCAGTCCACTTTTAATGTTATTACTTTTCTGTTTTTTTTCTTTCAATGTTTCCATAACTTTCCGTTTTTATCCGTCACTTGATAGTAGCATGGTCGCTCCTTACCATTGGCGGTAACGTTTTGGGGCTAGGCGCACGGCCCAACTCTTTAAATAAATCGTTGTTTCGAAGATAGAACTTTTTCTTTCGATTTAACGTTTCTCCGAAGCAAGATTTTGGGCTGGCGCTTGAGCCCCTGTTATAGTGCGTATTTATAGAAATGGCCTTTTTAGTTCGTTGTAGCTGACATTAGAAGTTTGTAAATTAAGCTTTTGTTTGCCGAAAACATTAAGATTTCTTAGGCTATTAGATGAATCTATGGACTGAACCACTAACGTATTATTATAGAATTCGCCAAAGGTCGATGCCTCCAAGTTGCTTCCAATTATTAACTTTCCGTCATTGATTTCAATTTGTTTCTCAATATCAATAGAGTCTTTTAGAATTTGGTTAATAGCTAATACAGACTTGCCGTTTGGGTATACAGCGATTTCGATATTGAAATAATTTCCGATAAGATTTGAAATATCAGCCTTCATAGTTTTTCTTTTGCCTTCTGACATAATCAGTAACAGCAATAACGAATTACTTTGTGATAGTTTTATGCGCAAACTATTTGAGTCTCTATGTCCACACTCGAATATCACGTTGTTGTCTTTTGTTTCATCCAGTTTAATATCCAAGCATATTCTTACTCCTTTATTCTTTTTATGTCGTAGGGGCATTTGAAGAAACGAGTTGTTGAAATAGGTTCCGTCCAGTAATACACCATTACGTATTATCATCGGTTGAAAGTTACGATTTGGAGAAATTGCATTATTACTACCCAATAAAATCTCATAAAATTCGTCGAATATATCAATTAAAACTCTGGCAATCTCAAACATTAATTCGTACGCTTGATCGGGATATGGTTCTAGAAATGAGGTGTAGATTAATTCATATTTATCATACTTTCTATCCGGTATCATATGCAGAGAACCATTATAACATATACTCCATATAAAATCAATCAATGAATACGTTTTTCCTTCAATTTCCAGTATGTTGGCTTGAAAAAAGTCGTCTATTTCAAGTTCTTTGTGCCTCTTTTGATTTTCAGGACTAATACTTATACAATAACCAATACTTTCCGAAACAAACGAATTTATATTGCCAAAATGCGGATGTAAGGAAGCGAGTCTAACAAAATCAAATCTGTTGATTTCTTTTATCCAAGAATTAGGAGCGTCGAAGAACATTATTCGAATAAACCTTGATAACGACAATGGAATTTCGTCACTTTCATTGTCAAGGTCTTTCTTTAAGCTGAGATACTGGCGAACTCCTTGACTTTGGCGACTTAAACTTCTCTTTGTCATTTTCACTCTGGTCTATGCACTATAACGGTTTCGCAGTAGGCAAATGTGGCGCTTTTCTCGAGTGTAATTGTTGCGCCATTTTGCTTACTGCGTGTTATCTGCTTGCCTATTTTAGTATTTTGTTTTCCAAACTATATTCCCAAAGCGTTTTTACTATATACAATCAGATCAATATTGGCTGAATGTAATTGGTTATCCTTAGAGTTCAATTGATATGGAAGGGAGTTGAAAAATGGTAATGTTTTCATTTTTTCCTCAATTTGCATAGCAGAGAGTGTATAATTCTTCCATTCCGTTTGCTCTGCATTGGTTAACTTAGTGTATGATTGGTGAATCTGAATATACTTTGTCATTTTTACAGTTAGTTCAGATTGTTGGTTCAAATAATTCTTGTAAAGTGTTTTTGAGTTATTAACCTTTTCAATTATATCAGAATTTTTATTGCTTTCCAAGTATTCTTGAATTTCAGAAGTTAATACACTTCTTTTATTGTCCTTAACCAAAACAAGATTACTGTGTTCATCACTTGATTCTACACCTATTCCTAAATCATTTAGTAGCTTAAAAAATTTAAAATCATTTTGTTCAATCAAATTACTTTTAAAAATATCGTCAAAGAGAAATATCGAATTATCACTCTCTCTTTTATATATGTATCCCGCTTCAACTGATAATTTATCAACCCCATCTCTTCCAAAGTATTTACGAATAGAATCTTCTAATACAAGCTCGTCCTTCTTAAATAGGAGTGTGTCTTGTTTTATAATGCGATATAAGTTACCTCCACCATATTGCGAAAGTTCTTGAGTAAAAACGTTTTCGGAAAGTAAGTTAGAAACACTCCTTGATGGATCTATAATTAATACAACTCTGTTAATTTCCCCTATTGGAATGTATGCCTCTATCTTTTTAGGTATTGCATAACTGTATGTTCCAGTACTATTTTTAGGTGGTATATCTTTCTTCAAATCACTTATTTCAACCTTCAGTTTTTCAATTTCAATTTCTTTGTCATTTTTTTTACTTGATATACCTAGTTCACTTTTCAATGAACCTCCAATATTTTTCTTCTGAAGTTCATCAATTCGTCCTTGAAGTGAATCAATTAAATTAAGTCGACTTATATATTCTGGATTATCTATTAATTGTTTTTGATATGTTGCAGAGGCAATTTGTTGTTGGTCGACCTCAAAAGCTTTTCCAGATTCAGATTTAAATACAACATATTTTGGAGTTTCAGTAAATGTTGGATTCTGTGATAATGATTTAAATGAACTTATTAGAATTACATTAATCAGTAAAATGGTTTTTCTCATATTATTGTTTTTAATTGGCTTGCAGATAACGTTCCCACGCCTGGCGAAGGAGCCGATTTTAAAATTAGTTTTATTTACGAT
>CALCHN010000015.1 GCA_937901255.1 uncultured Flavobacteriales bacterium
TAATCTGGTCTTCTGTTTTGGTAGTTTAAGTAATAAGCGTGTTCCCAAACATCTAATGCTAAAAGAGGAGTTCCTCCACAGCCAACACCCGGCATTAATGGATTATCTTGGTTTGGTGAAGAACATACTTCTAATTTTCCATCTGATTTTTTACATAGCCAAGCCCAACCTGAACCAAATCTGGTTGCAGCAGCTTTAGCAAAAGCATCTTTAAATCCTTCGAAAGAACCAAAAGCAGCGTTAATAGCCTCAGCTAAAGCACCTGTTGGTTGTCCGCCACCGTTTGGCGACATTACTTTCCAGAATAAATCGTGGTTGTAGTACCCGCCACCATTGTTTCTAACAGCAGCATTATTCATGTCTAAGTTTTTTAAGATATCTTCAATAGATTTCCCTGCTAAATCAGTACCCTCAATAGCAGCGTTTAAGTTGTTAGTATAACCAGCATGGTGTTTTCCATGGTGGATTTCCATTGTTCTCGCATCAATATGCGGTTCTAATGCATCGTGTGCATAAGGTAATTTTGGTAATTCAAAAGCCATAATAAATTGTTTTTAAGTGTTAATAATAATAAAGTTTCAAGTTTAAGGTTTGAGGTTTGAGGTTTAAGGTTTGAGGTTTGAAGTTAAGTCAACCTCAAACTTCAAACCTGTAACCTGTTACCATTTTTTAATTTGCAGATAAATATTCAGCAATTCCTTCGTGAGTTGCTTTTAACCCTTGCTTTTCTTTGTTCCAGTTTGCCGGACAAGCTTCTCCGTGCTCTTCGTTAAACTGTAGTGCATCTACCATTCTGATAGCTTCATCTACATTTCTACCCAAAGGCAAATCGTTTACTAATTGATGTCTTACAATACCTTCTTTGTCAATTAAGAACAAGCCTCTGTAAGCAATTAATTCTCCTGTAGCAATCATTTCGCCTTCTTCATTCCAATCAAAATCTCCTGCCAATACATCGTAGTTCATAGAAATAGTTTTGTTGGTATCTGCTACCAATGGGTATTTTACTCCCTGAATTCCACCAGCATTTTTTGGCATTTGTAACCATCCCCAGTGAGATTGTTCTGTATCTGTTGATACAGCAACTACTTCTACGTTTCTACTTTTAAATTCATCTAATTTTTCTTGGAAAGCGAATAATTCTGTTGGACAAACAAAAGTGAAATCTTTTGGATAAAAGAATAACACTACATATTTTCCTTTAAATTGTTCTAATGTGAAATTTTCTACAATTTCTCCTCCGTTAATTACAGCTTGTGCTGAAAATCCTGGAGCTTTTTTTCCGACTAATACGCCCATTTTTTTTATTTTTATTTGGTTAAACATTGATTACATTTTCCTTTTACATGAACTTGGGTTTCTTTTACTTCAAAACCTTTTAATTCGTTCATGGCTACATCTTTAAAATCATACTTAATATCATATATTGCTCCGCATGAGGTACATTTAAAATGTCCGTGAGCATCCATAATGGCATCATACCTTACTTCATTATCTTCAATGGTTACTGTTGAGGTAATACCTTTATCAATAAACAATTTTAAGGTATTATAAACTGTTGTTTTCGATAAAGTAGGAATTTCTCCCACCAACTTTTTATAAATGGTATCTACCGAAGGATGATTCATTTCCTTGTATAGGTACTCATAAATTTTTATCCTTTGGTAAGAAGGTTTAATATCGTGTTCGCTAAGGTGATGAGCAATATTCATTTGCTATAAATATATTTTTGTAATGATTACAAATTTAGAATGATTTTGATGAAATTTCAAGCCATTCTACTACAAAGTTGTTAAGAGTTGTTAAGATTCCTGATAATTTTTTCGTGTCTCAAAAATTTCAGTAATGGTGTTGAAGATTGTATGATGCAATTGGGTTTGTTAAGCAATTTAACTATAATCTGTGCGTCATTCCTTTACTCTTACCGTCATTCCTGCGAAGGCAGGAATCTAGTAAAGTAATGTAAATTATTGAACAAGTTACACTTCGTTAAACTCGCACTAGCATGGGGACGCTGGCGGGAGCGGAGGAGACATCTGTTGTCATTATATTTACCTACATCTTCTTACTGTACTTTGAAAAATAAGTGTTTCACAATTACTATTAATTAATGAATCAGATAGAATAAGTGGCTCGAATTTTTTAATAATTAATTTTAAATTGGTCTTAAAATCTTCTTCCCAGTTTTTTTTGCATCTATACTATTCTTCCCAATTATGTAGATGTTTTCAGTATTGAGAACAACAGAAGAGTCTTTAATTTCAGCTTTTATAAAACAATAAAATTTTAATGAGAATGTATTCTCATTCTTGAAGTTTTTTGTAAGTGAATCTAAATTATTCCAAAGAATTTCACTTATAACTGGTTGCCCGAATTTATTTTTAGGAGTATATTCTCCTATGTCACAATTCGTAGCTGATTGACCTTTGACTTCAGTGAATAGTAAGCTTAATATAATAAGGAGTATAAACCTCATTTTTCAATTCTAATTTTTGGAATTTCTACAGAAATCATTTCATTTAAATAGTTTATTCTTTCTGTTTTAAGTGTATCGAAAAATGCTGTGATGTCTGCTCCATAACCTCTTTTGGAATAAGTATATACTATAATTGCTTTTTTCTTTTTTGCAATTTCAATTTGTTTATAACGGTAAATATTAAATTCCACAATAGTCATTTTGTCATTTTTACTTTCTCCAAGAAAAAAAGTAACTATAAATTCTTTACCGTCTGGACTTTCGATAAGCTGATAATTGCAAGTTGGATCTATTTTTTTTCTTTCGATTAATTCGTTTATTTTTTGATTAACAGCATCTTTTGTTTTAATATCTATATCAAATAAATGAATAGTCAACATTTGATTGAAGCTTTCTAATTTTTCTCCTTTAGGCAAGTATTCTTGTATATAATATTTGTCATTGGGTTTGTCTGCCCAAGCTAAGTTAAAAGATGTCTTGCTAAATTTTAAAGGTCCTGTTACTCCAATTCTATCAACTGGTTTATCTGATTCTATAGTGAAAGAAAAAAAGAATACAGATAAAATAAGAAGTGTTTTTCTCATTTGGGTTTTATTTATATACCAAAAGTAACTATTATTTTAGTTTTATGACAGTACCTAAGGACAGTTGATGATTAATAATTTACTTAATCTAAAAAATTAATCCCCTCCAAACGTACAAAAAAAATCCCAAATCAAACTACTTCTTCAAACTGGTAGCTGTAGCGTTTTTTTGTAGTAGTTGTTTATTTTTAGTTATTTATCGTTGATGTTGTCAGTTAAAAAGAAAGGTTGTTATTTCTTTATTTTATTTTCTATTTTATTTACTGTTTTTTCAAAATCATCTTCTGTTATAATTTTTTGTTCAGCATCTTTAAACTTTTCATATTCTCTTTCAGCATTCTCTTTTGCTAATTCGTGCGAAATGGAACCAGCATTAGTTAAAATCTCCCTATCATTTAATGTTAAAAATCCGTTTAATTTTTCTATCCAACTACTCATGTACATTGGAATTCTTCTTTGTGCTTGTCCTTGTGCAAAAATTAGGTATTGTTCCACTAAATTGTTTAAAGCAGAAAGTTCTTCTTCGTTCAAATAGTTTTTGGCAATAATAACATCTGTTTTTCTTATTTTATCTCCTCTCCAATTGGTTAACCCCATGTTCTCTTTTGAACTGTCAGCTCTTTCGCTAATTATCTCAGCGGCAGTTTGTCCTGTAATTGCCCAATGTAGTTTATTTTGTACTGTTTTAAAGAATTCTATGCTTATATCTAAAGTGGGGTCATAATCTACACTTGTTGCATAAATATCAGTTATTTTACGGTAAAATCGTTTTTCGGAAGTACGAATATCTTGTATTCGTCTTTCAAGTTCTTCAAAATAATCAAAAGGTAAATCTGGATTTTTTAATCGTTCATCATCCAACACAAATCCTTTTACAATATATTCTTTTATATGTTGTGTTGCCCATTGTCTAAATTTAGTGGCTACGTGTGATTTTATTCGGTAACCAACTGATATTATAGCATCAAGATTGTAAAATTTTTGTTGGCGTCTTACTTCTCTGTTTCCTTCTTTTTGAACTTGTAAGAAATCCTTACAAGTTGCTTCTTCTTTTAGTTCGCCTTCCTCAAATATGTTTTTAAGATGAATGGTTATATTTTGAGAAGATGTCTGAAACAACTCAGCCATCAGTTTTTGAGTAAGCCAAACTGTTTCGTCCTGAAAACGAACATCCAACTTTGTTTGTCCATTTTCCGTTTGATATATAATTATTTGGGATTTATTTTCTTCCATATTACTCAATTTCAATTCTAATTTTTGGAATTTCTGCTGAAATCATTTTATTTACATATCAAAAGTAATTATTATTTTAATTTTGGATGCTTTGGTCTTTAGTCGTCTAAAAATTAGTGTTTTAAAACCCAAATCAAACTACCTCTTCAAACTGGTAGCTGTAGAGTTTTTTGTAGTAGCCATCTTTTTGCAACAGCTCGTGGTGAGTACCTTCTTCTACTACGGTGCCTTTATCTATTACTAAAATTTTGTTGGCATTTTGTATGGTAGATAAACGGTGAGCTACAATAATAGAGGTGGTGTTTTGCGTAAGCACTTCGGTAGCATGTTTTATCAATGCTTCAGATTCACTATCTATAGAAGAGGTAGCTTCATCTAAAATTAATATTTGCGGCTCGTGTACATACGCCCGGATAAACGAAATTAATTGTCGTTGCCCGGAAGAAAGTAAAGCACCACGCTCTTTTACATTGTAATGATAACCACCGGGAAGTCTGGAAATAAAATCGTGTGCTCCAATTTTTTTGGCAGCATCAATTACTCGCTCCTCGCTAATATCATCACTGTAAAGCGTAATGTTGTTTAAAATAGAATCTGAAAATAGGAAAACATCTTGCAACACCACTGCCATAGATTTTCTGAGGTGGTTGAGTTCTATATCGTTTATGTTAATATCATCAATGTAAATGTTGCCTTTGTTAATTTCGTAATACCTGCCCAATAAATTAATAATAGACGATTTTCCTGCTCCTGTTGCTCCAACTAACGCTAGTGACTGTCCTTTGTTGATGGTAAATGAAATGTCTTTCAGTACCCATTCTTCATTGTTGTAGGCAAACCACACATTCTCAAAACGGATGTTGCCTTTTAGCTCGCTAAAGGTTTGTGTTCCTTTGTTACTTATAGCGTCTTCCGTATCTAACACTTTAAAGACTCTTTCGGAGCTTACCATTCCCATTTGCAAAGAATTAAACCTATCTGCTAACTGACGGATAGGGCGATACAACATGTAAATAAAAAAAGTGAAGGCAAAAATTTCTCCCGGCTCGGCAACTTCTAAAGAAACCTCTTTAAAACCATACCACACCAATAACGCAACAGAAAGAGCAGATAAAATTTCTACCAAGGGAAAGAAAATAGAATACGCCCAAACACTTTTAATGTGTGCATTTCGGTGTTTTTTATTAATGTCGGCAAAAATTTCACTTTCAATTTTTTCTCTGTTAAAAATTTGTACAATAGACATGCCTGTAATATGCTCCTGTACAAAGGTGTTTAGTATAGAAACTTGGTTTCTTACTTCCTGAAATGCATCTTTAATGGCACGTTTAAACATGTTCGTTCCAATCAATAAAATAGGGATGGGAATAAGCGTAATGAGTGCTAAATCCCAATTGATATAGAACATACAAATAACCGCAGAGATGATTTTAAGTAAATCGCCAAGAATTACTAAAATTCCCGCAGAGAACATTTCCGCAACGGTTTCAATATCAGAAACAGTACGAGTAACTAATCTGCCTATTGGGGTTTGGTCGAAATATTTCGATTTAAAATCAACAACATGTTTAAAAACTTCATTTCTAATATCTTTAATAATATTCTGACCAACCAAATTGCCGTAATAAGTAAACACATATTGCAAAATGGTTTCTAAAATTAAGATACCAATTAACCACATGGTAATATGGAATAGGCCTAATTCATCTTTGGTTTCAATATTTTTATTTACAGCAACCTGTATTAATAACGGACGAGCAACAGAAACTACAGCCAATACAATACTTAAAAAAGCGGTAAGGTAAAACATACCCTTATAAGGAGCAACATATCGCATTACTCGATTAAAAAGTTTGTAGTCAAATGCCTTTCCAGATACGCTTTTCATGGTTAGTTTAGTAGTTTATAAGGTTAAAGTTAGTAGTTGTTAGCCCCCTAAATCCCCCGAAGGGGGACTTTCCCAACACACAATGCTAAAGTTAATCGTTTATTATTTAAGTATAAATTTTGTCAATTTCTAATTTCTAATTTCCAATTTTTAATTTAAGAAAGGATATCCAATTTTAGTTAAAAATAAGCCGTGGGCGGGAACTGATTTTCCGGCATTACTTCTGTTTTTTGAAGCAATGATTTCGTTAAGTTCTTCCACTTTAATTTTTTGCTGACCAACATCCAAGAGTGTTCCTACAATTGCTCGCACCATATTTCTTAAAAACCTGTTGGCAGTTATGGTAAATATAAGTTGTTCGTTATGGTTTTTCCAATACGCTTCAGTAATGTGGCACATATTGGTAAAAGTATCGGTTTTACTTTTGCTGAAACAAGAAAAATCGGTTTCCTGAATAAGCAATTCGGCTGCCTCATTCATTTTTGCAACGTCCAACTTATACGGAAAATAATGAGCTAATTCAGTTGTAAAAGGGTTTTTAGTGGTTGAAATTCGGTATTCGTAAGTTCGGTAGGTGGCACTAAATCGAGCATGATCATCTTCTTTTACCTCAAAAATTTGCTTACAAGCAATGTCTGTTGGTAAAAAACTGTTTAGCTTAAAAAGCAGTTGAGCAGCATTAATAGGTTGGATGCTATCAAAATGAGCAAAAAGCTGTTCTGCATGTACGCCTGTATCTGTTCTTCCTGCTCCGGTAATCATAATTTCTTCTTGTAGAAGGGTGCTTAGTGCTTTATTTATTTCCTCTTGTACACTGTGGGCATTTTGCTGAATTTGCCAACCGTGATAGTTGGTGCCTTTGTAAGCGAGTTCAACAAAATATCTTGCCATGGTACCTTGGTTTTTTGTGTGAAAAATTTGCTGCAAAAATAAGCAATAGTTAGATAAATAGTTGAGGTGTTGAGCTAGTTTAAGCGTTTAGCTTGTTAATAGTTCTGAAATGATACGAAAAGGTGCTAATCGAATGTCATTTCGAACGAAATTTTACAAGTTGAGGAACGAAACTTAGTAAAATGAAGCTAGAGAAATCTTTTAACTTAGTTGGTGATAGTTGTTTAGTTTCTATGAGTTTTATTAATTCACATTGCAATTTTTCCGTCATAACACAAATAATGAAGTCCTCTCATTGCATTAATGCAGTGATTACCCCAATGGTGATTAAGCCCAAATTTAAGCGACCATAAAGCGTCTTCAATAGATTCGTCAGTTTTAATGTTATCGATTTTATTAAGTTCTTCTTTTAAGTCAGAATAAATATCAGCAAAGTCGTCTACCAACCAGCCCTGTGTTGGTTCTTTTTTGTTGTCATATATTGGATCAAACACTTCCCAATAGAAACATTCTTTTCCGAGATTTGAAATCAAACTTTCATTTATCTTTATAAGATTTTCATTATCAATTTCTTCAAATTCACTATCGAATCCTGAAAATTTTAAGTCAACTGTTTCTAGTTCTAAACCTTTTTGATAAAGCTTAGCTAAAACTCTATGAGATTCCTTATAAAAAGTTTCTTGATTTAATTCATCATTTTCTATAAGTGTCACAAATTGTCGAGCCACTTCTAAGAAGTCAGAGGTTGATTTTTTGTTAAGAAGTTCGTTTATTTCTGTCGATAGTTGGTTCATTATTTATTTGTATTGTGGTTAATTTATATAAATAGATGTTTCATTAAATCAAACTTATTTTTCCAAAAGTAAGAAGATTTCTCGACTGCATTTTTCTGTTTGCTATAGCAACCGAAAAATATTGTTCTAAATGGCATTAGAGGGAATGTGCTGCTAATTGAATGCTTCTCGAACTACTTAAAATTAACAGGCTTCATATCTAAATTATAAAAAGTAAAGGTCCAGATATCTGTCCATTCTTGTATCAATTTAGCTTTAGATTTTCCTGCTCCATGTCCGCCTTGGGTATCAATTCTAATAAGTGTTGGGTTTTTTCCTGTATTTGCTTGCTGAAGAGTAGCACCAAACTTAAAAGAATGAGCAGGAACGACTCTGTCATCATGGTCGCCAGTAATAATCATAGTAGCAGGATATGCTGCCTTTTTTAAATTGTGCAATGGCGAGTATTGGTACAAATAGTTAAATTGTTCTTCATTTTCGCTGCTTCCATATTCTACCGCCCAAGCCCAACCGATAGTAAATTGATGATAGCGAAGCATATCCAACACACCAACCATTGGAATAGCTACTTTTGCAATGTCAGGTTGTTGAGTCATTACAGCACCAATAAGCAATCCGCCATTGGAACGTCCGTGTATGGCTAGTTTTTCTGTTGAGGTATATTCTTTATTCTTTAAAAAGTTGGCGGCAGCAATAAAATCATCAAAAACATTCTGTTTGTTTTCTAGCATACCTGCTTTGTGCCATTCTTCACCATACTCGCTACCACCTCTAATGTTGGCAACAGCATAAATGCCTCCGTTTTGCATAAATACTGCTTTGCTCACATCAAAAGTTGGTTTTACACTAATGTTAAATCCACCATAAGCATAAAGCATACAAGGGTTGTTGCCATTTAATTCAATATCTTTTTTATGAGAAATAAACATAGGGATTTTTGTACCGTCTTTACTTTCGTAAAAAACTTGTTTGGTAACATATTCGGCTGTTTTAAAATCAACTTTAGGTTCAAAATAGAGGTCTGTTTGTACTTCTTCTAAATTTACTTGATAGATTTTTGTAGGCGAAATGTAGCTGCTAAAAGTAAAGTAGGCGGTAGGTTGAGTTCTTTTCCCACTTACTCTTCCTGCAATACCAATACCAGGTAAATCTAATTCTTTTAATAGTTCACCATCAAAAGAATAAGCTTCTACTTTCGATTGAACATCTTTAAGGTAGTTTACAAATAGTTTATCGCCAGCAATACTTACATTTTCAATAACATATTCTTTTTCGGGAATAAGTTCTTCCCATTGCTCTGGTGAGGATTGTTCTAAAGTGGCAAATACAATTTTTTTGTTGGGAGCATTGTAATTGGTAATAAAAAATAGTTTTTCTTCCTCATTGCCAATAAAACTTGTTTCGTTATCAAAATTCTCAACAAACTGAACAAATTCACTTGTTGGTTCTTCAAGGTTTTTAACATAAATAATATTGCCACTTGTACCTTCGGAAGCACTAACAATTAAATACTTTTCATCTTCGGAAACCCTAGCTCCAACGTTTCGGGTAGGATGTTCCTTACTTTCAAAAATAATTTTATCCTTTTTTTGGTCTGTGCCTAATTCATGATAATATACTTTATGAAATTCATTTTTGGCAGCCAATTCTTTCCCCGTTTTTGGTGGTGCATAACCGCTATAATAAAAACCGTTTTTATACCAAGAAACTCCCGAAAATTTCACCCATTGAATATGGTCGCTAAGCAATTTTTTCGTGGCAATTTCCATTACTTTTATTGCTGTCCAATCGGAACCCGATTTAGAAATGCCATAGGCTAAATATTTTTCGTCTTTGGAAACACTTGTAAATTTGACCGCTATAGAGCCGTCTTCTGATAGGGTGTTAGGGTCGAGTAAAACTTCCTCTTCATCAGATTCATTTCCAGTAATATAATACACACTATGATTTTGTTTACCATTGTTTTTGGTTGAAATAGTAAAGTTGTTGTAATGAATAGGAATGCCTTTAGTTTCATAATCCCATAAGTTTGTTAGTTGTTTGTGAATGTACTTTCTGTAAGGAACTTCATTTAAATAGAGTTCAGTAGTTTTATTTTGAATGGTTACCCAGTTCATAGTTTCTTCACTATTATCATCTTCTAACCATCTGTAAGGATCTTTTACCATAGTGCCAAAATAATCTTCTTCCACTTCACCAGTTCTTGTTTCGGGATAAGTTATTTTTTGTTGAGCGAATACGTTTAACAAACATAATTCGGCTATAAGTAATATAAATAGATGTTTCATTTTTTTATGTTTTTTATATGCCCCTCCCAGCCTCCCCAAAGGGAAGGAGTTTCTAACACACAAGCCAAATAATCGTATTTATGCGTGTCGTATGGGTTTGTAATGGCATGTGAAGTATAATTCTCATTTTAAACATGGTAAAATTAAAGATTTTATGTCAATAAAATTTATTGTTGGATGATTGGTAGCCTTTAATATTTTTTATGATTTGAATGCTTTGATATTAAGAATGTCTGATTGAAATTTATTATGTTTGCATAACAAATTAAACATTATTATTCACCTTAAAACCAAATTATAACACATGAAAAATTTAATAGGATTAGACAAAGAAAAAACATTAGTTTTAAGAGATAAACTAAATGGTTTATTAGCAGACTACCAGTTGTTTTACCAGAATTTAAGAGGTTTACACTGGAACATTAAAGGGAAGGAATTTTTTGAACTTCATGTAAAGTTTGAAGAGTTTTACAACGATGCCATTATAAAAATTGATGAAATTGCTGAGAGAATTTTAACATTAGAAGGAGAACCATTGCATACGTATTCGGCATACTTAAAAGCTTCTGAAATTAAAGAAGAAAAAAGTGTTACGGATGGAGTAAAAGGAGTGGAGATTATCATTAAAAACTTTGGGGTATTAATTCTTAAGGAAAGAGAAATTTTAAGCTTAGCAGCTGATGCAAATGATGAAGGTACAGTGAGCCTAATGAGCGATTACATTACTCAAACTGAAAAAACACTTTGGATGCTAAATGCTTATTTGAAATAAAAATGCCCCACCCAACCTCCCCAAAGGGGATGGGCTTCCATCGCACAAAGCCAGATTTGTAGTTGTTATGAAAGCTTAATATTAATTTTTTTCGAGTATTTTTTTTATTATTCTAATTTACCCAAAAAGACTTGACATGTTTGTCAGGTCTTTTTTTTGTGTTTGTATTTTATCGACCTAAGTAGCTACCCTCTTTGCCAACACAAAACTTAGCTTGTACGCTTATAGCCTTAGGACTTACTTGGGTGTTTTTTAATTTATTGACACTCCTAATTCTTCAGCTTTTTTCAAATCTTGTTCCGAGCCATCTTTATCGTCTAATTGTTCACGTTTTAAATATCCTCTGTTAATATATGCAAATCTATTTTCAGGGTTAATTTCAATTGCTTTGTTAAAGTCATTTAGAGATTTTTTTGTGTCTTTTTTGTCTTTGTAAATCAATGCTCTGGTTAGATAATAATCACTTTTTTCATCTAATTGAATAGCAGTGTTAATGTCTAAAAGGGCGTTTTCTAATAAGTTTAATTCGCTATATATTTTTGCTCGATGATAATAGGCGAAAGCATTCTTAGGGTTTATTTCTATTGCTTTAGAGAAATCATCAATAGCTCCTTTTGTATCAAATATGATTGTAGAATTGTTAGAAAACGATACTTGATAATATTTTAAGAAAGAAGTTGAAGTTGCTGAGTCTGAATAAAGATTGTAAACATTATTTTTGGATTTCGCTATTCCTCTAGAAGTATAAGCAGATTCGTTTAAACTGTCCAATTCTATTATTCTATTGAAGTCTTCTATTGATTTTTCAAATTGATTTAACTTATAAAATATATAGGCTCTTTCTTGTAGAGCAACATTCATATATAAAGAGTCTCTAAGTCGGATAATATGAGTGTAATCTTTTATTGCTTCGTCTGTTTTGTATAGATAATCATTTATCATCCCTCGATAATACAACGCACAAGCATTGTTGTAGTTTAAAGTAACGGCTTTGTTTGCATCTTTTAGTGCTAAATCAGGTTCATCTATATTTAAATAATTGTAAGCTCTTTCTGCATAAGCACTATCAAAGTTTGGTTTTATATTAATGACTTGGTCAAGATAATCTATAGCCTCATTAAAATTTCCATTGTCCGTTTCTGTTATTGCTAATTGGTATAATTCTTTATAATCATTTGTCTTTTGGCTACAAGCGAAAAAAGAGCATATGCTTATGAGTAAAAATAGTTTTTTCATTAATTTACAAAAAGAGTCAAATTTTATATAGGGCTGATTTACCATGCTTATTTCCTCCAAATGTATAAAAAATAGTTTGTTAAACAAGAAAAGTTTCAGCGAATCAATCAGCGTTAATTTGTGTAATCAGTGGCAAAAGAGAATGTGCTTAGTTTTTATGCCACAGATTACGTTGATTTTCACAGATTTTATTCGTGTATTTGTGGCTATTTGTGTGTTGGCAAAGTCCCTCGGAGTTTATGCTGAGCGTAGCCGAAGTAGGGGGTTTAGGGGACTAAAAAATATTCGGCACGCTTCTTCTGGTCATTTTTAAATCTTGTAAAATGGCAGATTTAATTTTTATAGTAAACAAATAGCTTTGTCTTACGCCAAAAGGAATCCAGTTAAAACTCATTTCCCAACAATGTAAATCTCTGTAAATATCTACCGTAGTATAGGTTAATTCTTTGGTTTCAAAATCATAACCAGAGGTAAAACCAAATTTCCATTTTTGAGTTAAGCTAAAATCTCCCGAAAAATTAAGGGTTTGAACAGTAGTAGCTTCAAATTGTGGTTTTGAATAACGGATGTTGTAGTTTACATTAATTGTCCAAGGTATATTAAAGTCTATGTATGCTTGTGGATTTGATCTGATATAAGCCAATTCCTCTTCAGTGCCGTAACTGCTGGTTTTTTCTTCTTTATTGGCGGTATTGGTTTTACTTCTCAACGAAAATCCAACAGCTAAATTGGAGCTGATTAATCTACCCACTTTTCCGCTTCTGTTATACTCAAACAAATTGATTTTTCTACCCATACTATCCAACTGATAAGGGTCGAGTTGAGCGTTATAATTTAAAGTAATTACTCTAAAAATGTTGGTACGTGCATCAATATTAATGTTGCTCCAATTTAAAGAGTCAGCAATCATATTGTAACTACTTCGGAAGCCAAGGTTTTCCAGCAATTTTATTTTTTTGTCTTCACCCAAACTGTCTTTTCTGTTTCTCACTTTCATCTCAAAATTATTAAGCAAGCCTAAGTTTATATTTCCAGCTTCTTGTCGGTTATTATTGCCATAAATACCATTTTGAAAAATGGAATATTCAAATTCGTTGTTTAAAGAATCTCTATAGGTTGCTATGCCTTGGGTATTCTCAGGAATATAGGAAAAACCAACCGATGGCGTTGCCACATGTCGGATAGCTTTAATCACTTTACTTTTGTATTGATACATTCCATACAATTTGGTGGTAACATTCACATTCAAATCATAAGCACCTGTTCTTACAAAACCATTTACGGTATCAACAACTAGCTCATTGGTGTTATTATCCCATCTTTTTTCTAAGGATTCTATGTACCATGTTTCGCTAAAATTGGCAGCGGGGTTTACGGTAAAGTGTTTAAACATTTTCATGGAAGTACTAATGGGAATACTATGTCTCATTCCTGTACGAAATTGTTTGCTTAAAGCATCCATGTTGTCAAAAGTAAAAAGTGAATCGCCTGCTGTAACTTCATTTTTCATGTTCATGGAGTAGCTAACTCCGAAGTTATCTAAGAGGTCGTTTCTTTTTCCTGGTTTGTTGGATTTTAGTGGTTGAAGTCGGCTAACATTAAACGCTACATCGGGCAAACGAACAGTTACCGATTTGGTTTGTACATTCTGACTATGAAATCCGTTTAAAGCTAAGTTGAAAGGTTTTCCATCCCAAGATTTTTTATAAGAAACAGTAGAGTTGAAAGAAGCACTCAAAAAATCTTGCCCACTACTATTAAAGTTATTGGTAAAATTTTGGCTTGTACCAATATTTACATTTGCTGAGAAATTACTGGTTGGTCTGGCTTTTGGGTCTTGAGCATGATTCCATCTAAAAAAGAAATCTTGTTTTTCAGAATAATTGGACAAGCCTTCAATACCATTTCTAAAGGTAGAAAATCTAACATCTAAATTACCACTGTAGCGATACCTGCTTTTGTAATTAGAGATAAAATTTCCTGCCCAACTACCTTTGGAATAAATATCGCCTGTAAGTTGCAGGTTAAGTTTTTCGCTAACGCCCCAATAATAACCCCCATTAAGTAAGAAAAATCCGTACTGACCACTTTCTCCGGGAGTAGGAATTAAAATACCCGATTGTTGTTTGTCGGTATTCGGGAAAAACCCAAAAGGAATACCAATAGGTGTTGGGACATCTTCAATTACCAAATTGGCTGGACCAGTTACAATTTTGTCTTTTGGTATAATTTTCAATTTAGAAGCACTAAAATAGTAATGCGGATGTTTTTCGTTGCAAGTGGTGTATTTTCCGTGTCGGATATACATTACATTATCGGGAGTTTTATACACTTTTTTACCGTGTATGTAGCTTTCGCCTTCATGTGTCATTACTTCGGTAATAATACCTTTTTTGGATTTAATATTGTATTTTATTTCGTGAGCATTAAATACTTTT
Organism: uncultured Flavobacteriales bacterium; assembly: GCA_937901255.1. GTDB lineage: Bacteria > Bacteroidota > Bacteroidia > Flavobacteriales_E > Vicingaceae > BRH-c54. The sequence goes on from CALCHN010000015.1 coordinate 14,601, forward strand.
CCTGCTTCTTTCATTACGGGTTCGCCATAAAATTTTCCTAAAGAATCTTGTTTTCCTCTGGCAATAACAATGTTGGAGTCTAGATTTATCTCCACTTCTTCGGCTTTTAATTCAATATCATCATAATAAACTTCAACATTTCCGTATAGATAAACCAGTTTGTTTTTCATATCAAACCTAATGGAGTCGGTAGATTTGTAGTGAAGTTTTGAAGAAACAGCATCTTTAGAAATAGAGCTGTCGGGTACTAAATGCAAGGTAGAATCCGTTGTTGTTTCTTGTGCAACCAAAAAAGAGCTTGTGCTAAAAAGAGCTATTGTTAGTAATAACAATAAAGCTGTCAATTTTTTGTTGGTATGAAACTTGGTTGCTAGCACAAAAAAATAGGTTTCTTAAAGAGGTGTTTTTTAGTGAATTAATTCTTGATAATTATTAACATTAAGGTTGTGATAAAACAAAACTTTTTTAACGAGGCTCCAAAGCTAAAAAAAATAAATTTGACATTAATAAAACCTAGGTTTTTAACATTTTTATAAATGCGTGATATAGTGAGTAATAAAATTTTCTGGTTTTTTGCAATTGTTGTTTTTTTAATAACGACATCATTTTCTATAAATTTTGATGAAGATTCTTTCTACGGTATAAAAACGGTGGTGATAGATGCCGGACATGGAGGTCATGATGGTGGCTGCCAAGGTTCTTTTTCTAACGAAAAAGATGTAGCGTTGGCAATTTCATTAAAATTAGGAAAATACATTGAAGAAAATTTTAAAGATGTAAAAGTAGTTTATACCCGAACTACAGATGTTTTTGTGAAATTGGATGAAAGAGCCAAAATAGCCAACAAAGCTCAAGCAGATTTGTTTATTTGCATACATGTTAACTCCGGACCAACAACTGCAATGGGTACAGAAACCTATGTGATGGGATTACACAAAACAGAATCTAACCTTAATGTAGCTAAAAGAGAAAACTCTTCTATTTTGTTAGAAGATGATTACGAAACTCGATATGAAAATTTCGACCCTAATTCACCAGAATCGTACATTGTTTTAAATTTAAGACAAAGTGCTTTTCTCGATCAAAGTTTAAATTTTGCCGCCAAAGTTCAAGCTCAGTTTAAAGATAGAGTTGGCAGAATTGATAGGGGAGTGAAACAAGCAGGGTTTTTAGTACTACATCAAACCAATATGCCAAGTGTGTTGATAGAAACAGGTTTTTTAACCAACAAAGAAGAAGAGAAGTTTTTAAATTCTCCTGTTAATCAGGATTATATGGCTTCTGCAATTTACAGGGCTTTTAAAGAGTATAAACATGAATTTGATGAAAAACAGTCGAAACCTGAACAAGCTAAACCAGAGAAAGAACCAGTGGTAGAGCCAAAAACTCCCGAAAAAGAAGTTTCATCAACTAAAAAAGATAAAAAAAATAAAGAAGAAACAGGCTTGATATTTAAAGTGCAGATAGCTACATCTTCACAAAAAAAAGAATTAACTCCAGAAAATTTTAATGGAATTGAAGATGTAACCTATTACGAAGCTGGAGGAATTTATCGTTACACCGTTGGAAATGAAAAAAATATTGAAGCAGCTAATATCTTGCAACTAAAATTAAAAGAAAAAGGATTTACCGATGCGTTTATAGTTGCTTTCAATAACGGTAAAAGAATTTCACTTAGTGAGGCGTTGAACATAAGATAAATATGATAATTTATACCGCTAATAATGTTTGGTATATAAAATCAGTTTCACGATATTTGCACAGAAAAAATATGGTGGAATGTGAAAGGGAAAGGGAAAAAGATAAAAACAGATGAAAATTTCAAAAGAAGTTAAGGTTGGTTTTGTGTCAATAGTAGCAATAGCTATTTTGGTTTGGGGCTACAATTATTTAAAAGGAACCAACCTGTTTAATGCGAATAAAACCATTTATACAGAATATCCATTTATTGGTGGACTAGCAAAATCATCTCCAGTAATAGTAAATGGTTTTCAAGTAGGTTTGGTAAGCGATGTTTACTTTAAAGAAGACCAATCTGGAAACCTTATGGTAGAATTGGTAATTACTGATAGAACATTAAAAATTCCAAATAATTCGGTTGCAAATCTTATCAGTTTAGATTTATTAAGTTCTAAGGGAATAGGTTTGACTTTAGGTGATTCTAATGTTGAGCTTGTTAGTGGAGATACCATTCCTTCTCATTTTGAAAAATCCATGTTGGATGATGTTTCTGAGCAATTGCTGCCGATGAAACAAAAAGCAGAAAAGATGATGGATTCTTTACAATTAACCATTTCTACTTTTAAAACCACCATGTTAAAATTTAATGAAGTTTTAAATGATCAAAACCAACGTAATCTCAAACTATCTTTAGCTAACTTAAGAATTACATTAGAAAAATTCCAAACATTTGCAGATAACGCTAACGCCACTATGAACACCTTAAAACCTACGGTGAAAAAATATGGTGATTTAGCAGATACATTAAAACAAGTAGATATTAAAACTACTTTAGAAAAAGCCAACAAAACCTTTGATGAAATGGCGGCTGTAATGCAAAAAATGAACAATGGAGAAGGAACCATGGGGCAGTTAATGACCAACGATTCCTTATACAAAAACTTAGAAAGCGTAACCAGAGACTTAGACAAGTTGTTGATAGACATGGAAGCCAATCCAAAAAGATATGTTCATTTTTCAATTTTCGGAAGAAAGGATAAGAGAGATTAGAAATTAGAGATTAGAGATTAGAAATTGACAAAATTTATACTTAAATAATAAACGATTAACTTTAGCATTGTGTGCTGGGAAAGTCCACCTTCGGGGGATTTAGGGGGCTAATAACATTTAACCAAATACATGGAAATATCGAGCATCATTTTTATAGTATTACTGATTGCAGCAGGTGGCTTGTTTGCCAAAAACCTTAAAACAATCATTAGAAATATTAAGTTAGGGAAAGATTTAGACAGAAATGACAGAAAAAATGAACGTTTCAGTTTAATGGCTCGTGTAGCCCTGGGACAATCGAAAATGGTGGTTCGCCCGTTTGCAGGCTTATTGCATATTGTTGTTTATGTAGGTTTCATCATCATTAATATAGAAGTGTTAGAAATTGTGCTTGATGGAATTTTAGGAACACACCGTCTGTTTGCCTTTTTAGGCGGATTTTACCACTTTTTAATTGCTGCTTTTGAAGGATTAGCTTTATTGGTTTTAGTAGCTTGTGTTATATTCTTAGTAAGAAGGAATGTATTACGAATCAAGCGTTTTTTCGGTAAAGAAATGACCGCCTGGCCAAAAACAGATGCCAACCTTATTTTGATTACTGAAATATTATTGATGAGTGCTTTTTTAATCATGAATGCCGTAGATGCCCAACTTCAAACGTTAGGCAGCGAACATTATACTCAAGTTGGTTCTTTTCCTATCAGCAGACAAATTATGGGCGCTTTTGAAGGCATGAGCGAATCTTCCTTAATAATGATAGAAAGAGGAGCTTGGTGGTTTCATATCGTAGGAATTTTTGCTTTCTTAAATTATTTACCTTACTCTAAACATTTCCATATTTTATTAGCTTTTCCCAATGTATTTTACTCTAAATTGGCTCCTAAAGGTCAGTTAGATAACCTAGCTTCTGTGAAAAAAGAAGTAGAAATGATGTTCGACCCTAGTGCCGACCCTTATGCTGCTCCAGCAGAACCGGAAGGAGAGCCACAACGATTTGGAGCGAAAGATGTTACCGATTTAACATGGAAACAACTAATGGATGCTTACACTTGTACGGAATGTGGACGTTGTACGGATGTTTGTCCGGCAAACATGACAGGTAAAGCACTTTCTCCACGAAAAATAATGATGGATACCAGAGATAGATTAGAGGAAGTAGGAAAAAACATTGACAAAAACGGTAAAGATTTTACGGATAATAAATCCTTATTAAGAGATTACATTTCTGAAGAAGAATTACTAGCTTGTACAAGTTGTAATGCTTGCGTGCAGGCTTGTCCGGTAAATAACGACCCACTTTCTATCATTGTAGATTTAAGAAGATATTTAATTATGGAAGAATCGAAAGCACCGGCAGAATGGACAGGGATTTTTACCAACATAGAAAATAATGGAGCTCCGTGGCAATTTGCCCAAGCAGACCGTTTAAACTGGAAAAACGAGAAATAAAAATAGGTTAAATGTTTCAAGTTCGATGTTTTAAGTTACTCAACATTGAACCTCAAACCACAAACCTCAAACTTATAGTTTATGAGCGAATTAAAAGTGCCAACCATGGCGGAAATGATGGCTTCGGGACAACAACCTGATGTGTTGTTCTGGGTAGGATGTGCAGGAAGTTTTGACGATAGAGCTAAAAAAATAACACGTGCATTTGTAAAAATATTAAACAACGTAGGAATTAATTTTGCTGTTTTAGGTACTGAGGAAAGTTGTACAGGAGATCCTGCCAAGCGTGCCGGAAATGAATTTTTATTCCAGATGCAAGCAATGGGCAACATTCAAGTATTAAATGCTTATGAAGTAAAAAGCATTGTTACTACTTGTCCGCATTGTTTTAATACGCTGAAAAATGAATATCCTGAATTAGGTGGAAATTACGAAGTGAAACATCATTCGCAATTTTTGCAAGAACTCATCAATCAAGGGAAACTAAGTGTTGAGGGAGGCGTTTTTAAAGGTAAAAAAATCACGTTTCACGACCCATGTTATTTGGGAAGAGCTAATGATGTTTATGAAGCCCCACGAAATTTAATTGAAAAATTAGATGCTGAATTGGTGGAAATGAAAAGATGTAAATCCAACGGATTATGTTGTGGAGCCGGAGGAGCTCAGATGTTTAAAGAAGCAGAAAAAGGCAACAAAGAAATTAATATAGAACGTACTGAAGAAGCATTAGAAATTCAACCTAACATTATTGCAACAGGTTGTCCGTTTTGCATGACTATGATGACAGATGGGGTAAAACTCAAAGAAAAAAGTACCGAAGTACAGGTGTTTGATTTAGCAGAATTAATTGCTCAAGCTAAAGATTTGTAATCAGTATTCATAAGAATAATCTCCTCAAGTTTAAAGATTGAATTACTCAGAACGATTTAATTATCGTACGTTATTCTTTTTTTTCTATTTAATTGAAATGTTATTATAGTATAACATAATTTATTTTTTTAATTAGACATTAAAGAGTACAGACTTCTCTTTTATTTTCTATGCATTACTTCGCCTAAAAAAGGTTAAATTTTTATAGGGTATGTTTTTCTTAATAAAACTATCCTTATCAATCTCTGTTATTAAAACTCAAATAAAATATAGGTAAATTTCACACAATTTACTACTTTTGTTTTTGATAGTTAGCGTTTTATAATATTATTTTAACATGAAAAAGTTTTTATCATTTACCATTTTGTTATTGTTTGTATCGACTGTTGCTGTGGCACAATCATACTTTAAAGATTATAAAAGTGGGGAACAAAATTTTTCCGAACAAAACTATTCTACAGCCATAGAAAACTTTACCAATGTTATAGCTGCCAAAAACGATCACGATAGGGCCTACAATTATAGAGGATTGTGTTATTTTTATACCAATGATTACGAAAAAGCAGTAGCAGACTTTAAAAAAGCAGTTGAGTTAAAAGAAAAAAGTGATGAATACCATCTTAACCATGGAAAAGCCTTAATGGCACTCAATAAAAACAAAGAAGCTATTGCTGCTTTTGATATTTCCATAGATAGAAATAAAAAGCAAACAGAAGCTTACCAAGCTAAATTACAAGCTCAAATGCAGGCTAAAATGTTTATGGATGCCGTAACTACTGCCGAACAATTATTAAGTATAGAAAAAAATGGAGTAAGTTATTATGTTTTAGGAGTAGCTCAAGATAGTTCTAAATTGTTTAAAGAAGCAGCTTACAGCTTTGATAGAGCAAAGTTTTACGATTCAAAATTAATTGGTGCCTACATTGGGTTGGCACATAGTAACATGAAATTAGGAAAGTATCCCGATGCTTTAAAATACGCTGATAAAGCATTGGAATTAGATCCTAAAAATGTTCATACACTAAAAATACGTTCGGCAACTAACAAAGAAAATAATAATTTACAGGCAGCTATTGATGATTATTCAAAGGTTATTTTGTTTGAACCAGAGCAAGTCCAACATTACATAACCAGAGCATCTTTGTACGAAAAAATTGGTCAGAATCCTAATGCTATTGCAGATTATACTAAAGCGTTAACCTTAAATAAAGACAATGCTAATATCTATTTTAAACGTGCTGCTTTATACGAAAAAATAGCAGATTTTAAAGCAGCTATAAAGGATTATGAAGAAATTAAAAGACTTTCTCCTTATAATGGAACAGCCATGAAATTGTATGATGAGGCTAAAAAAAGAATGTATGAGCTGAACAGAGAAAACAATAATCCTGAATTGGAAATGATAAGCCCAGTTTCTCCAAAACCAGGCTTTTTGCAACTTGCTAAAGGAACACAAAAATTGACTTTTAAAGGTAAGGTTAAAGATGCTAGCTTAATTGAGTTTGTTAAAGTAAATGGTAAAGATGCTAACTTTAGTAAAGATTCATTAAACCCAATTTTTGATATAGAATTAGATTTAACTGAAGTAAAAAATGTATCCATTACTGTTTTTGATGTATATCAAAATTCTGAAACATTGATGTTTGAATTTATTGAAACAGAAGTAAACGCACCAGTTGTAGAGTTGTTAGCTCCTTATGCTTCAGATGATGGAACTATTTATTTAGATGCTGATGATCCAACACTATACATTGAAGGATTAATAAAAGATGAAAGTTTTATAAAAAGTATTTTTATTGATGGAGTTACAGCAAGTTTTAATACTCAAGAAAAAAATCCTAAATTTTCTATGACCATCAACATTATGAATAAAACCAACTTTATTGTTACTGCTGAAGATGAATATGGCAACAAAACCGAAAAAGAATTTACCTTAAATAGAGAAAACGCAGCATTGTTAGCTGATAATCCTATGGGGAAAACATGGGTAATTTTTATTGAAAACTCCAATTATCAATCTTTTGCTAGTTTAGATGGACCCGCTAAAGATGTAACCATGATGAAATCTGCTTTTGCGAAGTATAAAATAAATAATGTTATTCATAAAAAAGACATGACCAAAGCTCAATTAGAACGATTTTTCTCTATAGAACTAAGAGATTTGGTGAGAAGTAACAAAGTAAATTCTTTGTTGGTTTGGTATGCCGGACATGGAAAATTCATCAACGAAACAGGTTATTGGATTCCAACAGATGCGAAAAGAGATGATGAGTTTACTTATTTCAACATCAACAACCTAAAAGCTTCCATGCAATCTTATTCTAAAGAAATTACGCATACCTTAGTTATTACTGATGCTTGTGAGTCTGGCCCTTCTTTTTATCAAGCTATGCGTTCTACAACAACAGAGAAAAGCTGCAACGATTGGAAAGCAACAAAATTCAAATCATCTCAGGTTTTTTCATCAGCAGGTTATGAGTTAGCTTCTGATAATTCTCAATTTACTAAAACCTTTGCAGCTACCCTTTCAGGAAATCCAGATGCTTGTATTCCAATAGAAACGGTAGTGAACAAAGTAAAAACAGCCGTAACAAAAAGCGGAGCTAAACAAGCACCTAAGTTTGGTAAAATTGCTGGTTTGGAAGATGAAGACGGAACTTTCTTTTTTATTAAGAAATAGATGGGTTTCAAAAAATCATATTTTTATGTTGTATTATTACTATTGCTTTTTATAGTAGTTAAACCAGTTTCTGCCCAACATTATCATTTCGATAATTATAGTGTTAAAGAAGGTCTAGCTCAATCGGGAGTTTATGCCATAACGCAAGATAAAAAAGGTAAACTTTGGTTGGGTACAGCAAGTGGACTCTCTGCTTTTGATGGTAAGGAGTTTACTAATTTTTCTACCGAAGATGGTTTAGCTGAAGGTGGAGTAAAATCACTAATATTAGATACATTAGGGAATTTATGGGTGGGTCATGAAGGTGGTGGAGTATCTTTAATCCAACATGGAAAAGCAAGCATTATTTTTAATTTTCAGGCAGATATAACTTCATTTTCATTTACAAAAAATGGTAGTTTGTGGATAGGTACTTATAAAGAAGGAGCTATTCAGGTGCTTAATCCTTATGACACTAATAAAGATTCTCTAAAAATTAAACAATATAAAGGTCAGGATGGCTTAAGTGATATTATTTATCAGGTATTGAGTTTGAAAAATGGCAACCTGTGTTTTGTTACAGATGTAGGTATAAAGCAATATCAAGTTCAAAAAGATGCTTTTAGCAATTTTCAGATAGAAGGAATGTCTAACTATTTTCAAATTACTTGCATGTATGAGGCAAGTAATGGCGATTTATGGTTAGGAACATATAATGGAGGATTATACCGATATACAGCTGCACACGAATTTAAAATTTATGACTTTATGCGTGATGGAATAGCTTCCAATTGGATAACATCCATTACAGAAGATTTTAAAGGAAATTGTTGGATTGGCACTTGGGGTGGAGGAATTTCTATGATAAATGACTCAGAAATTATCACTATAAATACACAAAAAGGTTTATCTGATGATAACATTAGATGTTTTGCGGTGGATAGAGAAGGTAATTTATTAATAGGAAGCAAAGAAACAGGGTTACTTATTTTTAAAGGCTTTCAGTTAGTAAGTTATGGAAAAAAGCAAGGATTATTAAGTGAGCAAACAAAAGCCATAGAGCAAGATAAAGCCGGTAATTTATGGGTGGGTACAAATAGTGGAATTAGTGTTTTTAGTAAAGCAAATGATAAACTAACATTGAAACAGCAATTCAATGAGAAAAACGGATTGTTTTATACAGATATCCGCTTTATTAAAAAAGATAAAAAAAACAATTTATGGATAGGAACTTGGGGTGGAGGAATTTTACAATACAATGCTAAAAGCAATCGCTTTGAAAGCAATTACCGCATTAATGCTTTTATGAGTCAGCCATTAATTACGGCATTAGAAGTAGATAAAGCTAATAATTTATGGATAGGAACAACAGATGGCTTAGTCTATTATGAAGTAGATAATCAGTTGGCAGACAGACTTTCTCAATCTCATGGTTTGGCAGGAAATGATATTTCTTGTTTATACACAGATAAAAATAATGTGCTTTGGGTGGGAGCTAAAGATAAAGGATTGAGCAAAATTGATGGAGAAAATATTCAGAAAGTTAAATTAGAAAAGCAATTTACTGCTGTTTGCATGATACAAGATAATGAAGGAAATCTATGGATAGGAACAGATGGGAAAGGCATTTTGGTTTTTAACGGTAAAGAAATTATACAAGAAATTACTGTTGCAGATGGTATGTTGTCTAATTATATTTCATTCATTAATATAGATAATGAAGGTAATATTTGGATAGGAACCAACAAAGGATTGAATAAATACGATAAAAAACAGCAACAATTTTATACTTACACCAACAAAATGGGGTATAAAGGAATTGAATCCAAATTAAATGCAACGTATAAAGACAATGTTGGCGATTTATGGTTTGGAACTATTGAAGGCTTAATACACCTCAATAAAAAGTACGAGCAACAAAACTTGTTAGAACCAACTACCTTCATTAATAAGCTTATGGTAAATTTAGAAGAAAGAGCTTTAGCAGATGGGATGGAGTTGAGTTATAGAGAAAAGGCGGTTGCTTTTTATTATAATAGTATTTGTATGACTAACCCCGAAGCCGTAAATTATAAATATATGTTAGAAGGGTTGGATGAAGATTGGCGACCAGTAACCAAACAAACATTTGTTACTTATTCGCCATTACCTCCCGGAAAATATACCTTTAAAGTGATAGCCTCTAATAATAACGGAGTTTGGAACACCACACCAACAACGTACAGTTTTGTAATTACGCCTCCATTTTGGCAACAATGGTGGTTTATTGCTTTATGTGTTGTAATTCTGGTACTTAGTATTATTGTGGTAATAAAGTTTAGAGAAAAAGCACTGATTAAAGAAAAACATGTGTTAGAGGAAAAAGTAAAAGAACGTACTGCCGAAGTAGTGCAAAAAAGTAAAGAGGTTGAAATGAAAAATAAGGACATAATTGACAGTATCAATTATGCGAAAAGAATTCAGGACGCTATTTTACCTTCCGAAGAGGAGTTCTCTCAATCTCTAAAAAACACGTTTGTGTTGTTTAATCCTAAAGATATAGTAAGTGGTGATTTCTATTGGATGTATAACAGTTCCATCATTGCAAACGATAAAGGGGTGAAGCAATTTGTTAAAGAGGATGAACTTATTTTCTTTGCAGCAGCCGATTGTACCGGACATGGAGTTCCGGGAGCTTTTATGAGTATTGTAGGACATAATTTGTTGGATAAAATTGTTGGTGAATACCATGTGACTTCGCCAGCCGAAATTTTGAATTATTTAAACAAAGGTGTTTCGAAAACCTTACGACAAAGTGCAGAGCAAACTAACATTAAAGATGGAATGGATATTTCGCTTTGTGTTTATAATACACAAACCAAGGTGCTAGAATTTGCTGGAGCTTACAATCCTTTATACATTATTTCTAAACATAATATTGAAGGTGCAGAGGTAAATATGGAAAATGAAATAGGTTTAAAGCTTTATGAAGTTAAAGCAGACAGGTTTCCTATTGGTAATTACACAGATGAGGTAAAACAATTTACCAATCACTCTTTCAAACTACATGAGGGAGACACTGTATATTTATTTTCCGATGGTTTTGCTGATCAGTTTGGAGGTACACACGGAAAGAAATTCCGTTACAAACAATTTAAGGAACTCCTGCTAGCTATTAATACTCATACTATGGATGAACAAAAGGAGGTACTTCAAAAAACATTTACCGAGTGGAAAGGCAGTTTGGAGCAAATAGATGACGTTATTATTATAGGAAGTAGAGTAGGATAGTAAGTAGAGAGGGGTATAAAGTTTATGAGGTTAAGAGATAAAGTTGTTAAAAATACTATATCTGCACTCCAATTACACAAACATCATCAACTTGTTCTAAATCACCTTTCCACTCATTAAAATGATGTTGAACGGCAATTTTTTGTTCGCGCATATTTTTATCCTGAATGGATAGTAAAAATTCTTTAAAAGGTTTATACATCATTTTTTTACCTTTTGGTCCACCAAATTGGTCGGCATATCCGTCAGTAAAAATATAAATGGTATCTCCCTTTTGTAAACTAACAGTGTGGTTAGTGAAATTATTTTGTCTGAAATGCTTACCAATAGGTTGCTTATCGGCTTTAATCTCGATAAGCTCAAAGTTCGAGGGTTGATGGTCAAGGTTGTTTATTGGTCGAACAATCCAAAGAGGATTATTAGCTCCAGAATATTGCAACAAGGCTTCAGTTTCAGGTTTCAAGTTTGATGTTTCAAGTTGATTTAACTCGGAACTTGGAATATTGAACATTAAACTACAAAGGGCAATATCCATTCCGTCTCTCAGTTTAGAATCGTCACCACTTCTCTCGAAAGTTTTAATAACAAGCTCTCTTACTTTGTTTAGAATTTCAGCAGGTTGTTTTAGGTTATACTCTCCAATAGCTCTATTTAATGCTCCATTACAAACCACACTTACCATTGCTCCAGGAACTCCATGTCCGGTGCAATCTGCAGCAGCAAAGTAGATAGTTTCACTTCCTTTGGAGGGGGTTAGGGGGAGGCTCTCCATCCAATAAAAATCGCCTGCCACAATGTCTTTTGGTTGGTAATAAATAAAACTATTTTTTAAGGTAGATTCAAATTCTTCTTCAGTGGGTAATATTGAATTTTGAATGTTTTTAGCGTAGTTAATACTATCGGTTATTTCTTTGGTTTTGGCTTCAACAAGTTCTTTTTGGTGGTTAATTATTCTTTTTTGTTTCTGACTTTCTTTGTATCTCATAAAAACAAAACTTCCGAATAATAATAATATTAAAATCCCACCACTAAGTCCGTATCTTTCGGTAGTTTGTCGTTTTATTTTTTCATCTTTAGCAGCAATTTCTGCTTGAACTATTTTTTCTTTTTCTACATTTTTGATGCTGTCGGCAAGAAGTTTTTTTTCATATTCATATTGAAATTGTTTTTGGAGGGTAGCTTCTTTTATAGATAAACTACTTATACTATCTTGCATTTTATAATATAACTCTTGTAAATCGAAAGCTTGTTTAAACTCTCTATTGTGATAGGCTACTCCTTTTAAGATTTCAGCAGCATTTTTAATAGATTCTGGAAAACCAATTTCTTGAGCAATAGCTAAACTTCTATTTGCAAATTCGAAAGATGAATTTACATCGCCTAATTCTTTATAAGTTAAACTTATATTTTTTAAGGAGTATGCTTTACCTTCTAAATCTTCTATTTCGGTATAGATTTGATAAGCTTCTTTGTGTTTTAATAAAACATGATTTAAAATGGAATTTTTGTTAGAAGTATTATCTGTTACAAGGCTCATTTCTAATATTGCTATTTTACTTAAAGAAGTAGCTATTCCTTTTTTTATTTGTAGTTCCTTATAAATTTTTAGAGATTGGTTAAAATAGTCAATGGCTTCTTTTTTCTTTTCTTGGTTGGTATAAACAGAACCTATATTACTGTATAACCGAGCAATGCTTTTTTGCGTGCCATATTCTTTTTCAATTAAAAGTGCTTCTCTATAATAATTTAATGCTTTACCGTATTCTTCTAATTTAAAATACACACCACCTATGTTGTTTAATGCTAAAGCAATTTCTTCTTTTTCGTTTAATGTTTTATTTAATTTTAATGATTGGTGATAATATTCTAAAGCCCTTAAAATATCACCTTGTTGTTTAAAAATAAAACCAATATTATTAAGAGCAGTTGGAATTACTGATAAATCATCAATTGCCTCACTAATTTTAATTGCTTCTTTAAAAGAAAATATTGCCTTTTGATGGTCGTTAATACCAAAATAATAATAGCCTAAGTTATTGTAATAAGAGGCTATGTTTTTTTTGTAATAATTTATAAGGGTTTTATTGTTTTTTTCTTTATTAATTAATTCTAATGACTTCTTCATAAGTAAATCATTGTATTTCATCCAAATTTTATTTTCACAATTAGTAATAAGCTGATTTAGTTGAAGTAATTTGATAGAATCAATTTTGGTGTTGTGGTAATTTGTTAATGAAGAATCAATTACTATTTTATCTTTTTTAGAAAGTGATTCCAATTCTAAAGAATCAACTAAGTAGAACTTTTTATCGGCAAATTCTTGTGCATTAAGAATTTGAAAATTTCCAATAAAAAATAAAACCAATATGATAGTTAATCGTCTCAATTAATTGTTTCGTTTATGATATAAGTGGGTCTGCTTTTAACACTTTCAAAAATTTTACCTACATACAAACCGACCATTCCTAATACAGAGATAATAGCTCCAGAAAAAAAACTTAATAACAAAGCTAAGCTTGCCCAACCATCAGTTCTGTAATCTCCTAATAAATACATAATTACTAAGGTTAGAGCTGCTATAACGGATAAAAAAGATAATAAGACGCCCATTTTAACGGTAAGTCTTAGCGGTTTGTCGGAAAAAGTAAGAATGGTGTTTATGGCTAATTTCAATCGTTTTTTCATAGAGTAAGAGGACTTTCCATCTTCTCGTTCAGCATGTTGAATAGATACTTTTGCGTAGTTAAATCCAACTAATTGTTGCAACATAGGGTAGTATCGGTTGCTATCGCCAATTAATTTCATGGCTTCAACAGCTTTTCTGTTATAGCAAACAAAATTAGCAACAGTATTATCCTGATTGGTTTCTGTTAAATAACTCAATACCGCATAAAACCATTTAGAAGCTATTTTTTTTACAAAATCATCTTTTCGGTTTTCTCGACTGGCAGCAACAATTTCGTAGCCTTCTTTTGCTTTGTTGAGTAATTTATAAATTTCTTCGGGCTGGTCTTGTAAATCACAATCCATGGTAATAACATAATTGCCTTTACTTGCATCTAAACCAGCTTGCAGAGCATGTTGTTGTCCGCAATTTTTGCTTAATTTAATTCCTTTTACAAAAGGATATTTAGCACAGTTTTCTTTTATCTTCTCCCAAGAATTATCAGGACCATTGTCTTCTACTAAAATAATTTCAAAACTATCAGTAAGTTTAGAAACAGCTTCAATTATTCGTTCAACCAGCTTGTCTATTATATTTTCTGCTTTATAAACAGGACTAACTATGGATATTTCTATTGTTGAGTTCAAATGTTGTATGTTAATCTTTAATTAATATTAATTCATTAATTTTTTTCGGCTTTTATAAAATATTGGGCTCCAATTGGCAACCAAGATAGTAAATTTTCTGTAAAATGAAAAACCTTAAATATTTTATGTCGAGGAAAAAATAGGGTATATTTTATTTCTTTTAAAGATAGTCCACTATTTGCTATCAGTTTTTTATGATAGCCAGGTTTTAATAAAACTGCATCTTTATCAAATTCACATTCATTTACTACTTTTCTTGTAAGTGGGTTGTTTGGGTTATGCTCAAAATTATAGAACCTACCACCTTGTTTTAAAATGCGTTTAATTTCCAATAAAATAGCGGCATGCAAATGGTGTTCAATGTGGTGAAAAACCATAGATGTAAACACTAAATCAAATTCCTCATTGTTAAACGGAATTTTTTCTCCGTTAAATGCAGAAAAGTTAGTGTTTGGCAATTCTTTTTTTTGAGCTTGTTTAATACTTTCTTCAGAAACATCAATACCAACAATAGTAGCATTAGGAAAATATTTGCGGATATACACAGAGCTGTTACCATCGCCACAACCAAAATCAAGAATTTTTAGTGGTTTTGAAGCATCTTCAAATTTTAATAGCTCTATAATTTTATATTCGCTAAAGAAATCGCTATTTGCACCACTTAAGGCGATATTTTTATTGTGTGTTTCTCTGTAACCTTCAGCAAATTCATCAAAATTATCAAAGTCTCTTTGTTTGCTCATGTTTATTGTTGTTTGTTATTTGTTATTAGCCCCACCCAACCTCCCAAAGGAGAGGAGTTTCCAACGCACAAAGCCATGGTTTATCGTTAATTGTTATTTGTAAACTTCTGTCTTCCAATCTCTATGTTTTCCCCACAGATTACACTGATTATCACAGAACCTCGAACCTCGAACTTCAAACTTTAACCCTTAATATCTTCCAACAATCTACTTTGATTCAGTATTTCTGAGTATTTATGCTGTAAATCATTCTCAAAAATACATCTTTTAAATTCATTTAAGATGGCTATAAAATGATTTTCGGCTGGAGCTTCAATATCAAATTTTTCTCCTTGCTGTTCTACTGTTATAAGTGGTTTGAAATCTGGTGCGGGAGTAAAAGCTCTGTGAGCAGTGATTTTTCCTTTACTCCCCCAAATTTCATAATTGCATTGATAGAAATTATCAAATCCAAATGCAACTTCACTAAATAATCCATTTATGTTTTTCAGAAAAGCTCCCCCAAAAATATCAACACCATTTTCGTTGTAATTAAGAGAAGCAGCTTTTACATTCAAATCGTTGCCCAAAAACAATTGGCTAGCTCTAACGGTATAGGCAGCAGCATCTAATAACGCACCACCTCCTAATTTTTTATTGTATCTAAAGTTATCTTGTGGCAATGGTGGAAATCCAAATGAACTTCTAAAACACCTTATTTCACCTATTTTATCTTCTGCAATAAGTTGTTTTACAAGTTGGTGCTGACCATGATAGAGAAACATAAAATTCTCCATAATTAACAAGCCATTTTCTTTTGCTTTTTGCACCATTTTTTCAGCAGAAGAATAGTTCATTGCCAACGATTTTTCTATTAAAATATGTTTGCCAGCTTCTAGTGCTTTTAACACCCATTCTTCATGTAATCCAGTAGGTAAAGGCATGTAAATAACATCAATATCCTTTCTGTCGATAAGGTTTTGATAACCTACAACTGGTTCACAATCAAATAAATTGGCATACTCTTGAGCTTTTTCTAATGTTCTGCTCGCAACAGCTACTAATTCAAAATCAGGAATAGATAAAATTGCGGGAATAACACTTTTTTTTGCTATGTTGGCACAGCCTAAAACGCCTATAGTTAGTTTTTGCATAAATAGTTTATTTAAATTTTATAGCCGATAATAAACTTCTCGACTGAATATTTAAATAGTTGTTAAATTTTATAAAATCTTTTAGCTGATTTAATGTCATCCAACAAAATTTTTCAGGTACTTCAACCGCAAAATCATCAGCTACCTCAATTAGCATATTTTTGTTTTGTTCTTGATAAAATCTTCCACCTTCTTCCGATTGAAAGGTGTTATAAAGCACTTTAGCATGGTATTTTTCAGGGTTTAAAACAATATCTAAAAATTCCACTTCATATTCATTTTTTCCTTTTCGATAGTTTCCTGTTAAACATTGTACTGTGGGAGCTAATTCAATAATATCGAAATTACCTGACTCTAATTTCGCTTGTACCAAAAAATGATATACACCATTTATTTTTTTGATTAAAAAAGCAATAATGCCTTCTTGAGCAGATTTCACTAGCGGTTGCGTCCAACTGTTTACTTCTCTATTACCAATTTCTGCTTTTACAGCAACAACAGAAAAATATTTATGGTCTTTATGGTGAATAGAGAAATCATCTTTTTCCCAATCATCGATACTATTTAATGGAATTTTTTCTACCTCTAACTCAGCAAAAGATTTTAATCGGGTAATCCAAGAAATAATATGTTCTATAGAGTGTAATGCGTTGGAATTATCCAATTCTGATTTAAGAAAATCATTTAATATTAAATTGGGATATTCTTGTTTATTAAGGCTTTTAAAAGTGCTAAAATCTCCAAAAGGGATACCCGAAATAACGGTTCTGGTATCCATATTAATGATGTTGTCGTACTTTAGTAATTCTTTTATTTGCCCTAGCGTTAACCAACAAAAATTGTCTTTGAGTTCAATTTCATCGTTAATCTCCACAATCATATTTCTGTTTCGTTTTTTCAGGAAACGAGCACCTTGTTCCGATTGAAGTTGATCTAATAATACAGTTACATCTTTTCTTTCAGATAAAAAATAATCTAAATAAAGCGGAGCATTTCCTTGGTGAACTTGCGTGTAATTGCTTTTTGTGGCTTGCAAAGTTGGTGAAAGTTGTACCGCATTAATGTTTCCTGGTTCTATTTTGGCTTGCATTAAAAAGTGCAAGGTATTATTAATTTTTTTAGTAATAATTCCTAAAAAACCTATTTCAGATTGATTAATAATAGGTTGCGACCATTCTGATACTTTTCCCCAGTTTGTTTTTATGTTGATACCTTCAATAGAAAAAAACTTGCCCGAAAAATGTTCTAAATTGCCTGTAGTGGAGTTAAATCCCCAATTTTCCATATCAGAAAAAGGTATAAATGTGATTTTATGATGAGTTGCTTTCTTTTTTTCTTCTATCCAATTCAAAAAATCTTCGTTGCTCATTAACGAGTTTTCTGTTGTTAGAGCAGATTTTAAAAAGTGATATTTAATATTGTTATCCATTGATTAATTGCTAATAAAAGTAGTGATTTTTTTACTCTCAACTTACTCAATTGTTTTTTTTATGCTTTCCATTACTAATTGAGCAGTTTTCTCCCAACTAAATTTTTTAGCTTGAAGGATGCTTTTGGAGCTTAACGCCTCATGAAAATTGTTGTCAGCAGTAATTTTTTGCATTGCATGTACAACTTCTTTCTGACTAAAAGGATTAACTAAAATACCTGCATCTCCAACAACTTCGGGCATAGAAGTTATGTTAGATGTAATAACTGGCACTCCGCATTGCATTCCTTCTAATAAAGGTATTCCAAAGCCTTCAAATATAGGAATGTAAGTAATGGCTTTTGCAGCAGCTGTAAGTTCAGCAAGTTCATCATCATCGACTCTACCAGTGAAAATAATATCCGCTTTGTGTTCCAGCTCGTTTAAAAGTTGCGTAGTTTCTGAATTGCTCCACATTGTTTTTCCAGCAATTAATAATTTTAATGTAGCACCACTTTCTGTTTTAAATTGGTTAAAAGCTTTAAGCAACATAGGAACATTTTTTCTTGGGTGAATGGTTCCTACAAATAAAAAGTAATCTACTCCTTCAGTAAATTTATCTTTAACTGCTTGTTTGTTAGCTTCGCTTATTGGCTTAAAATTTTCACTTGCACCATTAAAAACTACATTAATTTTTGAAGCTTCTATCTTGTAAGTCTTAACGATATCATTTTTAGAAAATTCAGAAACGGTAGCTATCTGATTGGCTTGTTGAGCAAATTTAGGAAAGAACTTTTTATAGTACTTTAATACATTTTTGGGCAACATTTCAGGGTGATGCTCAAAGTTTAAATCGTGAATAATAGCTAAGGTTTTTACGTTGCAATTTAGCGGAAACATACCATCAGTTGCTATAAAAATATCAGGTTTAAGCTTTTTTAATACACGTTTTAATGCTATTTGGTACCAATAAGGAAAAACATAAATGTGTCTGGTAATTGGGCGAATAATAATGGGATGAACATTTTTTGCAGCAATAAATTCTTCATCGGGCTTTCTATCAAAAATAAAATAAAAATCTATTTCTGGGTATTGCTGTGCTAAAAGTGAGAAGGTTTGCCAAGTAAACAAACCAATGCCATCCATTTTGTTTTTAATGACTAATCGGGTATTTACGGCAATTTTCAAAAGCAGATTGTTTAATATATAATCAGCGAAAATAATAATATTGACGCAGATAAGTTATTTTTGTCGCAAATCAATTGAATAGTGCAGAAAAAATTTGTTACCAATTTAGCTTTACTATTGCTGCTTAACCTGCTGATTAAGCCTTTTTGGATATTTGGTATCGACCGAACTGTTCAGAATACGTTGCCCGAAGATTACGGAATGTACTTTGTTTTGTTCAATTTTTCGTTGTTGTTTAATATAATTTTAGATTTAGGCATCACCAATTTCAATAACAAACACATCACCCAAAACAATGAGTTGCTTACTAAATATTTTTCGGGGATAACCGTATTTAAAATGATGCTGTTTGTAATTTACCTTGTTATTACTTTTGGGGTGGGATGGTTAATGGGATACGATAGCGAACGCTTTTTCGTCTTGTTATTTTTAGCAATCAACCAGTTTTTGGTTTCTTTTATTCAGTATTTAAGATCAAATATAACAGCACTTCAATTTTACAAAACAGATAGTTTTCTTTCGGTACTCGATAAAACATTAATGATTGCTTTTTGTGCTATTTTATTGTGGGGAAATGTCTTTGATTTTCCCTTTACCATAATGCACTTTATTTATGCCCAGACATTGGCTTATGCTATTACCACCATTATTGTTTTTTCTATAGTAATAACTAAAACCACGCATTTTATTTTTACCATAGATGGTCCTTTCTTAAAGCAAATTTTAAAACAAACTTTTCCTTATGCATTATTGGTACTTACTATGGTTTTTTATTATAGAATAGATGCCGTTATGCTCGATATAATGTTGATTGATGGAGAGCGACAAGTAGCTATTTATGCTCAAGCTTACCGCTTTATGGATGCTTTTAATCAATTTGGGGTGTTGTTTGCTGGATTGTTATTACCCATGTTTGCTTTTTTAATTAAAGATAATAAAACGGTAGCTCCATTGGTGAAATTATCTTTTAGTTTATTGTTTGTTTTGTCTGTAACCATTGCAGGGTTTATGTTTTATCATGCAAGTGAAGTAATGGATTTACTTTATGATTTTGATACTCAATTTTCTTCTAATGTATTGATAGTATTAATGTTTTGCTATGTTTTTATAGCTACATCTTATATTTTCGGGACATTACTTACCGCTAATGGAAGTTTAAAATTGCTCAATAAAATTGCAGTTGTAGGCTTGGTAATTAATGTAGCATTAAATTTTTGGTTAATTCCTAAACATCAAGCGGTAGGAGCAGCAATAGCTAGTTTGGTAACGCAAGCAGTTATTATTATTGCTCAGGTAATAGTGTCTAAAAATATCTTCAACTTTAAGTTGGATGTTAGTTTTTTAGTGAGAATAAGTTTATTTGCTTTAATCATTTTTGGAGCTTTCTTCGGAATAAAACAACTTCAGTTTAGCTTAATAATTCATTTGTTAATAGCAGCTACGGTTGGGCTAATTGCGGGTTTATTACTTAAAGTAATAGATTTAAAAGGTATTTGGTTAATCTTAAAGAATAAGGTAGAGTAGTTTGGATAAGGAAACAAATTATAGTTTAATTTTTTTTACACAAATTTTGGGTTAATTACACTAATTGTCACAAATTTAAAAACATCTTTGATGTTTTTTTGTGGCTAATTTAGTTGGGGTATTGTAACTAGTAAATTTGTGTAATCCGTGATAATTTGTGTTTGTTTTATATGAAGTGGATTAATAATTAAATTTGAGATTTAAAAAAACTTTCAGAAATTTAGATAAGAAAACCTTCAAGGTCTAATAGCACGGTAATTAAAGACCTTGAAGGTTTAATTAGAATAAAATATATGTTAGAACAATAAAATTCGTGTATTCGTGGCATTTATTTATTGAAATTTATCACTCAATCCCATCAAAAATTCTTTCCCAACGTATTTTATTAGCTGCTTTAGATTTTTCCATAGAAAATAGAATTGTTTTAGCTTTTCCAACTACATGATTTTCGGGTAAAAAGCCCCAAAATCTAGAGTCTGAACTATTGTGCCTATTGTCGCCCATAACAAAATAGTAGTCCATTTTAAAAGTATATTCGTTGGTAGTATCACCATTTATAATAAACTCATTTTCTAATTTAGTTAATTCATTTTCTTCATAACCTTCAATAATTTGTTGGTACAAGTGTATGGAGTTGTTGTCTAATTTAACGGTAACATCTTTTTTAGGAATAACTACTTCTCCGAAATTATCAATGTTCCAAGAATAGAAAGAGTGGTAGGGGAAAATATAATCTGCAAAAGCATTTGGAGGTATGTTTAAGCTTTTTATAGATAAAGTTTGAGGAATTTGTTCTATAATTTTTTTGATACTATCGGTCATGGTAAGTTGCCATAATTCAGTATGCTCTATTTTACCACCTTCAGTAATATTATATTTCGATAAAGTATCTTGATGTAAATCGTTACTCAATACTTGATAATTAAACTGTGCAGAATAAGGAAGTTGCTGTTCTTCGTTATTAATAAACAAAACTTTATTGATGAGTTCTAAGGTGTCTCCCGGCAAGCCAACACACCTTTTAATGTAGTAAGATTTATTGTTTATGATAGCTTCATTTTCTAAGGGATAGAAAAAAACGATTATATCATTTCTATTGATGGTGGTAAGAGCAGGAAGCTTAAAATCGGTGTAAGGAACTTTAGCACCATAGCTTAATTTATTTACCACAATTAAATCTCCTGGCAGTAAGGTTTTCTCCATGGAAGAAGTAGGTATGGTAAATACTTCAAAAACAAATACTCTAATTACAATAACTGTAATAAAAGCAATAATTATAGCTTTAAACCATTCTTTGAGTATTTTCACTTTTAATTAATGTACTTTGGTGAAAAGTCTATCCCATCTAATTCTACTGAAAAAACCTCCTTCTTCAGGATGTGGGCTGTAAGACATCCATACAAAAACAGCTTTACCAACAATATGGTCTTCGGGTACAAAACCCCAGTATCTTGAATCTAATGAGTTATTTCTGTTGTCACCCATCATCCAATAATAATTCATTTTAAAAGTGTAAGAAGTAGTTTCTTCACCATTAATAAAGATTTTACCGCCTTTAATTTGTAAATCATTTAATTCATAACGCGTTATAAGTACTTTGTAAATAGGTAGTGTCTTTTCATTTAACTCTACAGTTGTACCTTTTTTAGGAATGGTTAGCGGGCCAAAATTATCTACTGTCCAATTGTATAAATTACTATTTGGAAAAATAGATAAATCAGCATAAGTAGTAGAGTCTTGTTTATCTATAATTTGTTCAATATTCACCACATTAGGAAACTGTTGTAGTTTTTTTCTTGCCTCCTCAGTCATGGTTAAATTATAAATAGTTTTGTCTTTACTTCTCCAAAAATCAACTACATTTATAGCTCCTGTTTCTGGATTCATATATTCCTGAACAGGAAATTCATAATTGATTTTTTTATCTAGTAATACTTTTTTAGACAATTCATAATCTTTGGTATGAACAATATACCTATGTTGCACACCAGGATCTTGGTAAGCAGTTTCTTCTTCAACCTTTAGCACACCATCAATAATTTCAATTTTATCACCAGGTAACCCTACACAACGTTTAATGTAATTTTCTCTTTTATCAATTGGTCGGTAAGCAATGGTGTATTTATTCCAAACTTGCGTTCTTCCCATATCTCTTGCCAATTGGTCGTAAACCCTATCTTGAGCTTCTAAAGCAACCGTATCTCCAGCAGGGAAATTAAACACCACACAATCGTTGCGTTCAATAGCTCCCATTTCGGGTAATTTAGTGTAAGGAAAGCTAATTAATTCGCTAAAAGATTTTTTACCGCCAACTAATGGAATCCATTCAGGGAAACTATGGTGTGTAAAAGGAACAGCTAAGGGAGTCATAGGTACTCTTGCTCCGTAAGCTAATTTATTTACAAAAAGAAAATCTCCACGCAATAGTTTTTGCTCCATAGATGAAGTTGGAATGGTAAAAGCCTCTAAATAAATACCTCTTATAAGTGTAGCAGCAACCACAGCAAACACAATAGCATCAGCCCATTCTCTAGAAGTAGATTTTTTATATTTAGCAGCCTCTTCATAACCAATAAATTTAACATCTTCTTTAAATCCAATATAAGGTAAATAAATTGGAGCAAAAACAACTCCTAAGAAATGTTCTTTAAAAGAAGTTTTTCCTAATAACTTCATCAGTTCAACAATAATTCCCATCCAAACTACAAAACCTAAAAACGGAACGTAGTATGTAATTATCCATAACCAAGATTTTTTGATGGTTTTACAAGCAATGTAAGTAGAGTAGAAGGGAACTAATGCTTTCCAGCCTTCAATGCCAATTTTTTCGAAAATTTTATACAGCCCAACATGAGCAACAATAAAATAGATTAAAGATAGAACAATAAACGCTGGGATACTGATTTCCATAAGATGATGAATTTGTTAAATTAAATGATTGAACAAATATAGAAGATTTATAAAGAAACCAGTTAGTTTTAACAATTTTTATGTTGGAATGTTAATTGATTAGTTGGGAAGTTTAGAGTTTATGAGTTTAGAAGCACTAGGGATTAGAAATTGGAAATGTGCGGTGGGATTCCCCTCTTGAGAGGGGTAGGGGTGTGTAATACAAATAACCAATAGCGATTAACTTCTATTTTAATTAATCGCTCCGAAAATCATCCAGCCATAGACAGCAAAACGCAAAAATCTTAAAAGACCGTAAGCAAGGTAGCTGGGTAAAGGATATTTAATAATTCCAGCAGCAACGCTAGTAATGGCAAATGGTACAGGTAATAAAGCACCTGCAATAATTAATAAGCCGCCCCATTTTCTCATGTTGTTTACATGTTTTGCCATTTTCACCTCTAAAAATTCATATACAGCAGGAAAATAAGCAAAAGTTCTACCTGAGAAATAAGAAATTACTCCACCTAAATAAGAAGCAAGAGATAAAAGACCTAAATAAAACCAAGATGAATCTGTTTTTGCCGCCCAAGCAATAAATATTTCTGGAGGTATTAAACCCAAAATAGATTCGCTAATTAAGAATACACTTAAAATACCTGCTGTTGGGAAAGAAGAAATCATCAACTCTAAAATATCGTTGATGTTCATTACAAAAAAATGAATGCCTAAAATAGCTGCAATAAAGATTACAATTGGCCAGAATGATTTTTTAAGAATAGTTCTCAAGAAGCTATAAAACCCAGTATATACATAATACTGATGTAGTAGTTGTAAACGAGATTTTTTCTTAAATTTTTGTGCCTTTTCCATATATTATCCTAACAAAGATAGGATTAACTTTAGCTTGTTCAGGTGTTTGTATAGTTAATTTTTTGTAATTTCTATTATGTTTTTGATTATTAAATATTTAATTTTTTTGATTAATGTGAATTTTCAGTTCAACTTTTTTACAAATAAAGTTTCTTTTAAGATTGGTTTGACTCACCCCCAAGTTGTCTTGCGATAACTTTCCCCCTCTCTTTAAAGAGAGGGGGTGCAGGGGGAGAGTTTTTGAACTAATACATTACAACAACAATACCTACAATTAACCAATAAACTTTTAACCTCAAACCTCATAACCTAAATCATAGATATTAACAATTTAACTGTAGGAATGGAATAACTTTTAGTGCTTTTGTTTAGCTCTATGCTAATATGATTATATATTTGCACTTTTAAATTTAATAGATTAAAACTCATGCAAAGCAACGCTGTAAAAGAAACTCACTTTAATTTTAAAGATCAAAAAAGTTTTTATAAAGGAAAAGTTAGAGATGTATATAACATTAATGATGAACTATTGATAATGGTAGTTTCCGATAGGATTTCAGCGTTTGATGTGGTACTTCCTAAAGCCATTCCTTTTAAAGGACAGGTGTTGAACCAAATAGCCGCTAAATTTTTAAAAGCAACAGCCGATATTTTACCTAACTGGGTGGTGGCAACTCCCGATCCTAATGTTACTATAGGTAGAATTTGTGAGCCTTTTAGAGTAGAAATGGTTATTAGAGGTTATTTATCCGGACATGCTTGGCGTGAATATAAAGCAGGTAAAAGAATTTTATGTGGAGTTGAGATGCCAGACGGAATGAAAGAAAATGATAAATTTCCACAACCCATTATAACACCATCTACCAAAGCTTACGAAGGGCATGATGAAGATATTTCTCGTGAAGAAATTATTAAGCAAGGTATTGTTTCCGAAGCAGATTATTTGCAGTTAGAAGATTATACTCGTAAGATTTTTCAACGAGGAACAGAAATGGCTGAAAAAATGGGATTGATATTGGTTGATACCAAATATGAGTTTGGAAAAATTGACGATACCATCTATTTAATTGATGAGATTCATACACCTGATTCATCAAGGTATTTTTACAAAGAAGGCTATCAGCAAAGACAAGATAATAATGAAAAACAAAAACAACTTTCTAAAGAGTTTGTAAGAGAATGGTTGATTGCTAATGGCTTTCAAGGTAAAGACGGACAACAAGTTCCAACAATGACAGATGAATTTGTAAATGAAGTTTCTGAACGATACATAGAGCTTTATGAGCAAATTACAGGAGACAAATTTCAACGTGCTGATGTTTCTGACATCCAAACAAGAATTGAAAATAATTGTAAAGCTTTTTTAGCTACGATTTAAGAATACAATAAAACAACAGAATGCAATCAACTATTAAGGCGGTAATTTACGATATGGATGGAGTTTTGATTAACTCTGAACCATTATGGAGAGAAGCAGAAATTCTTACTTTTAATAAAGTAGGCTTAAATTTTACTGAAGAAATGTGCAGAGAAACTATGGGCATGCGTTTGTATGAAGTAGTAGAATATTGGTATAACAAAACCCCTTGGGAAGGAATGTCGCTTAAAGAAGTAGAAAAAGAATTGTTAAAAACAGTTACTTCTTTAATCGTAAAAAATGGCAAAGCCATGGATGGTGTAAAAGAATCTTTAGAGTACTTTCAATCTAAAGGTTATAAGTTGGCTTTAGCATCATCATCGGCAATGAAGCTAATTATCACAGTTTTAAATAAACTAAAATTAGCTTCTTATTTTGAAGTTATTAATTCAGCAGAAAACTTACCTTTTGGAAAACCGCATCCTGAAATTTTCATAAAAACAGCACAAGAATTAGATGTAATGCCCGTAAATTGCTTGGTAATTGAAGATTCTTTTAATGGTGTTTTGGCAGCAAAATCAGCACTTATGAAAGTAGTTGCCATTCCTGATGAAGAAAGTAGAGATGACCAACGATTTATTATTGCAGACAAAAAACTCAACAGTCTTTTAGAAATAGAAAACGTATTCCTTGAGCCAGCAATTTAACATATCAGAGTGGTTGAGCCAATTCTTTAGCATGAGCAATCTTAAAAGTTTGTTTGTGTATAACGAAGGTGAGCCAATGATATTTACTGCTTTTTTCTTTTGGGGATTTTTTGCCGTAGTGCTTTTAATTTATTCCCTCATCCATAAAAAAAGAGGATTAAGAAATGCTTTTCTATTTTTTGCCAGCTTGTTTTTTTATTACAAAACAAGTGGACTATTCATCAGCATATTGCTTTTCTCTACTTTATCAGATTATTTTATAGGAAAAATAATTTATGCTTCGCCCAAAAAAGTTACCAAGCAAATTTTTGTGGGATTAAGTGTGGTTATTAACCTCTTTGTGTTGTGTTATTTTAAGTATGCGTATTTCTTTACAGATGCGTATAACGATATATTTCAGACGAATTACCAAGTGTTTAATCATTTTGCCCAGTTTGCTAATGAAACCGTAGGAACAGCTTATTCTGTTAATCAAATTTTATTGCCTGTAGGGATTTCTTTTTTCACTTTCCAAACTATAAGTTATTCGGTGGATGTATATAAAGAAAAAATTAAGCCTGTAAATAGTATTTTAGATTTTGGTTTTTATGTCTCTTTCTTTCCGCAGTTAGTTGCCGGGCCAATTGTTAGGGCTTCGGAGTTTATTCCTCAATTGTACCAACCTTATAAATTAACGCAACATCAATTTGGATTAGCCTTATTTTGGATTTTAAAAGGGTTGACTAAAAAGATAGTGATTGGCGATTATATTGCCGTAAATTTTATTGATAGGGTTTTTCATAACCCGTTAATGTTTACTGGTTACGAAAATCTAATGGCACTATATGGTTATTCCTTACAAGTATATGCCGATTTTTCAGGTTATACCGATATCGCCATTGGTGTAGCTTTGCTAATGGGATTTACGCTACCAACTAACTTTAACTCACCCTACAAAGCTAAAAATGTAGGCGAATTTTGGAAACGTTGGCACATGAGTTTATCTTCATGGCTGAAAGATTATTTATACATTCCTTTAGGAGGAAATAGAGGAGGCTCTTTAGGAACATGGATAGCCATAGGAGTAATTAGTGCTTTTGTTATTTTACTTTCAGGAAAAATGATAGTGCTTTATGCCTTTTTATGGGCAGCTATTTTAATTGCTGTATTAGCCATTTGGATAAAATCTTTTAGAGCTTGGCTTACCACTAATATTAATTTACTGATAACCATGTTGCTTGGAGGGTTGTGGCACGGAGCAAGTTGGCAGTTTGTAATTTGGGGAGGATTAAACGGATTAGGTTTAATGGTGTATAAATTATGGCGAAAAATTAGTCCCTACGAGAAGTACAATAACTTTTTAGCATTGGCTTTAAAGGTGTTTATTACCTTTAACTTTATCACCTTTACCAGAATTTGGTTTAGAGGCGAAAGCATGGAATCAACTTGGCAAATTTTGGGACAAATAGGTAATAATTTTAGTGCAGAATTAATTCCTTCTATCACATCCTCTTATGCTATGGTGTTTGTGGTGATGCTTATTGGCTACATTATTCATGTGTTGCCGACCAAAATTAAAGATTGGTATCAAGAGGCTTTTATTAAATTGCCATTATGGGTAAAGATTATTGTTAGCGGTATTACCGTTTTTGGTATTTACCAGTCTATGTCTGCCGACTTACAATCTTTTATTTATTTCCAGTTTTAATAAATCTACAACATAATAATCTTGTTTCTTCCCAATTCAACAACTCCTTCGGTTTCTAATTGTTTTAGTAACCTAGAAATTACAACTCGAGCTGTACCTAACTCATTTGCCATTTGTTCGTGGGTAATAGAAATAATATTACTTTTTGATAAAGCCACTTTATTTTCGAGGTAGTTCATTAAGCGTTCGTCCATTTTTTTAAATGCAATTTCATTTACTACATCCAACAGTTCTTCAAACCTTTTGTGATAAAGTCTAAACATGTAATCTAACCATTCCGGATATTCCCTCATTAATTCGCTCAACTTTTCAGTTGGAATAAAAAGTATCTCGGTATTTTCTTCTGCTATCGCTTTAATTTTGCTGGTATCTTGGTGTAAACCACCTAAAAAAGACATAATGCAGCTTTCGCCAGATTTAATGTAATACAACAAAATTTCTCTACCATCATCATCTGTTCGCATTACTTTTATACTTCCAGTAATTACAATGGGAATAGATTTAATGTAGCTATGGTCGTTAATTATTACTTCCCCTTCCTTAAAAATTTTTGAAAAACCTATTTGAGATAGTTTTTCATACATTTTAGAGGTAGTTTTCATTGATATGTTGTTAGATAATTCCATAGAACTTCTATTGTGTTAGTGCATACTGAATAATATTAGCACCCATTTGTAGTGCTTTTAATCTGTTTTCCTCTGAATTATTATGGATAACAGCATCTTCCCAACCATCGCCTAAGTCGCATTCAACATCATAAAAGCAGACTAACCTACCTTCGTAAATTAATCCAAAACCTTGTGCTGGTTTATTGTCGTGTTCGTGGATTTTTGGTAATCCGTTAAAATTATATTTCTGATGGTAAATAGGATGGTTGTAAGGCAATTCTACTAATTCCAATTCAGGAAAAACCTTTTTTAGTTGAGGTCGGATAAATTGATCTAAGCCATAATTATCTGAGATATGTAAAAACCCACCACCAATAAGATAGTTTCTAATGTTTTGAGCTTCGTCATTAGAAAATATAATGTTTCCATGTCCGGTAAGGTGCACAAAAGGGTAGTTGAAAATTTCTTTGCTACCCACTTCAACAATGGCTTGCTCTGGATTGATGTTGGTTTTTAAGTTTTTGTTGCAAAATTTTACTAAGTTGGGTAATGAAGTTTCTAAATTAGCGTACCAATCGCCACCACCATTGTATTTTGCCAAAGCAATTTGGTAAGAGTAAGGTTGCGTTTTTCCAGAAAAAGAAAAAATAGCTACTAATATGAATAGGATATAAAAACGCATTTTATTCATTGATTATTTTTATTGTAGTACAAGCATAAACTCCTGCAGTTTCTGTTCGGAGTCTGTTTTTACCCAAACTTATAGGGATAAAATTATGTTTTTTTATGGCAATTTCTACTTCTTCTAAACTAAAATCTCCTTCAGGACCAATTAAAAGGATAACATCTTTACCTAAGGTATAAAGTTCTTTTAGGTGTTGTTGATTTTCTTCATAACAATGAGCTATAAATTTTTGTTCAGCATCACATGCTTTAAGAAAATCTTTTAGTTTAACTGCTTCATTAATTTGAGGTAAAAAAGCTCTGCCAGACTGTTTCATGGCTGCAATAGCTGTTTTTAGCAAACGCTCTTGTTTTACTACTTTCCGCTCGGAATTAGAGCAGATAATTGGGGTAATTTCATTGATACCTATTTCTGTGGTTTTTTCTATAAACCATTCTAGTCTGTCGTTGTTTTTGGTTGGAGCAATAGCAATATGAATGTGAGGTTGTTCATCTTCCACTTTTGTAGATTGAATAATATTTACCGTACATTGCTTTCCAACAGAAGTGATTTCGCAATGAAAAACCAAGCCTTTGCCGTTAAGGATAGTTATTTTGTTGCCAACAGCTAATCGTAACACACGCGAAATGTGCTTCGACTCAGCTTCATCTAAGGTAAAAGAAGCTTGCTGCTCATCAATATCAGGACAGTAGAAAAAGTTCAACGTTCAAAAGTTTGTTAAAGTAGAAACAAAAGTCCCCTTTCGGGGGATTTAGGAGGCTTTAATTATTCCCTAAAATTATTGGTAAACCATCTTTTCCACTTCCAACAACTACCACTTTTGAATTAGGAGATTTCGCTAACTCTAAGGTAGCTTCAATACCTTTTTCTGTAAGGATTTTATCTGTTAATGAAGCACTTAAAATTTGATTGGCTTTGGCTTTACCTTCAGCATCAATTCGTTGGCGTTCAGCTTCTTTTTTGGCTTTTTCTAATTTAAACTCATACTCCAACGATTCTTGCTCTTGTTTCAATTTGTTTTCAATAGCCGTTTTAATGGTTGGAGGTAACATAATGTCTCTAACTAAAACATCATTTAATTGGACATGTTGTCTGTCTAAAATTTTTCTAGTTTCAATGTTGATTTCTTCCTGAATAACATCTCTTTTAGAAGAGTAAATTTCTTCAGGGGTATATCTACCAATTACACTTCTTGTTGCAGAACGTATAGCCGGACGAACAACTCTTTCTACATAGTCAATTCCTTTTTCTTGGTATAACAAAGGTAATTTAACGAATTCAGGTTGATGCCATACGGAAACATCTACAGAAATTTCCAAACCGTTAGAAGATAATACAGCCATTTTCTCCATCACTTGTTGCTGACGAACTTCCATAGTTATCATTTTGTTCCAAGGAGCTATTAGATGAAACCCCTCAGTATATGTTCTATCTTTTTCAACTCCTTCTCCAAAAGTCTTGAAAAGCACACCAGCTTCACCAGCTCCAATAGTTACAGAGCTTTTCCATAAAAATACAATTACTACAATTCCTATTATTACGCTTAAAATTATTTTTTTACCATTTGCCGGAAATTCAGGCATATCCATTTGTTGATATTCACTCATGTCTTTTTATTTAATTTAAAATTTATGCAAACTTACTATTATTTTGTAAGAATATTGATGGAAAGTTTTTTTACCACAGAGTCTTCGGGAATGGTAAAATTCCAACCTCAAAACAGATAACTTTGCAAAAATGCCACAGATTACACGAATTTGCACAGATTTTTTTTCACAGATTAAAATAGTTTCATTTTTAAAATCCTCACAAACTTAACCGCCTTTAGCGGTTAATAATCTGTGAAATCTGCGTAATATGTGGTAGAAAAAAGTTGATATTCAATAAATTACAATTAGTTATATAGGAGATACTGAGGATACAGAGAAACCCTAACGCTAAGTACTCCTAAGTACTTTCTCTGTCAGAAAAAACTGCTGAAAGCGACATTATTTCAGGTTAACAGCGTGTTGTTAAGCCAAATTTTCAGGTTTATTATGGGTTTTTTGTAGTTGGAGTTGAATTTGATGCCCCAATAATAAATTAAAAACAAGTACTATGAACTTTAACAATTATACTATCAAATCGCAAGAGGCTATACAACAGGCTCAGCAAATTGCTACAGGTTTAGGACAACAATCAATAGAAACAGGACATATCCTAAAAGGAATTTTGGAAGTGGACGAGAATGTTGCTCCTTTCATTTTAAGCAAATTGGGCATTAACACCAATGTGTTCAAACAGACCTTAGATAAAATTGTGGAATCTTATCCAAAAGTTTCTGGAGGAAACCAATACTTATCGCAAAATGCAAATAAAGCATTACAAAAAGCTACCGCATACTTAAAAGAATTTAAAGATGAATATGTAACCATAGAACATTTGTTGTTGGCATTGCTCGATGCAGGAGATACCGTTGCTCAGTTTATGAAAGACAACGGGATTAAAGAAAAAGAGATGAAAGCAGCCATTCAGGAGTTGAGAAAAGGCGAAAAAGTGACTTCTCAAAGTCAGGAAGAGCAATATAATTCATTGAAAAAATATGCTAAAAACTTAAATGAATTAGCTAAAGAAAACAAGTTAGACCCGGTTATTGGTCGAGATGAAGAGATTAGAAGAGTACTTCAAATCTTATCTCGAAGAACTAAGAATAATCCTATTTTAGTTGGAGAGCCAGGAGTTGGTAAAACCGCTATTGCAGAAGGATTGGCACACAGAATAATTTCGGGAGATGTTCCTGAAAATCTTAAAAACAAGCAAATTTTTGCCTTGGATATGGGAGCATTAATAGCTGGAGCAAAATATAAAGGAGAATTTGAAGAGCGGTTAAAATCAGTAGTAAAAGAAGTAATTGGAGCTGAAGGAGATATCGTATTGTTTATTGATGAAATCCATACCTTGGTGGGAGCTGGAGGAGGAGAAGGAGCCATGGATGCTGCCAATATTTTAAAGCCCGCTTTGGCAAGAGGCGAATTAAAAGCGATTGGAGCAACCACTTTAAATGAATATCAAAAATATTTTGAGAAAGACAAAGCCTTGGAAAGACGTTTTCAAAAAGTGATGATAGACGAACCAACTACAGAGGATGCTATTTCTATTTTGAGAGGGATTAAAGAAAAATACGAAAATCACCATAAAGTGCAGATTAAAGATGCAGCCATTATTTCGGCTGTAGAACTTTCTCAACGATACATTACAGACAGATTTTTACCAGATAAAGCTATTGATTTAATTGATGAAGCAGCTTCAAAATTACGTATGGAAATTAATTCTAAACCTGAAGTGTTAGATGAGATTGAACGTAAAATTATGCAGTTGGAAATTGAGCGTGAAGCTATTAAAAGAGAAAAAGATGATAAGAAGTTGAATAAAATTCAGGAAGAGTTAGCGAATCTGAATGAAGAGAAAAATAGCTTAAATGCCAAGTGGATGGCAGAAAAAGAAGTCGTGGAAGGTATTCAAAAAGCGAAGGAAGAATTAGAAAATTTAAAATACGAAGCCGAACAAGCAGAAAGAAGTGGAGATTATGGTAAAGTGGCTGAAATACGTTACGGAAAAACCAAAGAAGCTGAGGAAAAGTTAGAAGCATATAAAGCCGATTTAGCTAAGATGCAATCGGGCTCAAAAATGATTAAGGAAGAAGTAACAGTGGAAGAAATTGCTGAGGTAGTTTCTAAATGGACGGGCATTCCAGTAACTAAAATGTTGGAAACGGAAAGAGAAAAATTACTTCGTTTGGAAGATGAACTTCACAAAAGAGTGGTTGGGCAGGAAGAAGCAATTACAGCTGTTGCCGATGCCGTAAGAAGAAGTAGAGCAGGCTTGCAAGATGAAAAACGACCGATTGGTTCTTTTATTTTCTTAGGAACAACAGGTGTTGGGAAAACAGAGTTGGCAAAAGCATTAAGTGAATTTCTATTTAACGATGAAAATGCCATGACCAGAATAGACATGAGTGAATACCAAGAAAAACATTCCGTTTCGAGATTGATTGGTGCTCCTCCAGGATATGTGGGCTATGATGAAGGTGGTCAGCTTACAGAAGCAGTTAGAAGAAAACCTTACTCTGTAATTTTGTTAGACGAGATTGAAAAAGCTCATCCAGATGTGTATAATATTTTATTACAGGTATTGGATGATGGAAGATTGACCGACAACAAAGGTAGAGTGGTGAATTTTAAAAATACCATTATCATTATGACTTCTAACCTGGGTTCGCACATTATACAAGAGAGCTTTGAAAATATGGGTAAAATAGATCGAGAAAGTGTGGTAGAGAAAACTAAATTAGAAGTTGTTGGTTTATTAAGAAAAACGATTAGACCAGAGTTACTCAACAGAATTGATGAAACCATCATGTTTACTCCGCTAAGTGAAGCAGATATTTATCAAGTGGTAAAATTGCAGTTGGATATATTGGCTAAAATGGTCGCTAAAAACGACATAAAACTTACAGCTACAGATGAAGCAATACATAAAATAGCACTATTGGGGTATGACCCTCAATTTGGAGCACGACCTGTAAAAAGAGTGATACAGAAAAATGTGCTGAACGAACTTTCTAAAGAAATTTTAGCAGGAAAAGTAACACCGGCATCAGAAATAGTGTTGGATGAGTTTGACGGAAAGTTTGTATTTAGAAATAAAATAGAAGGAAAAGAGAAGTAAAACCCTTGCTTAAACCTGACAGGTTTCAAAAACCTGTTAGGTTTTTATGGGAAATCTAACTAAGCGTAGAATTTTCTACGCTTTTTTATTCATGATGACTTACTAAAACTTAATTTAACTGTTAAATCTAAAATTTAAATCCTGATTGGTTAATAACCTTTCAGGATTTTTTTTGTGATTTATTTTGTCTTTTGTTCAAAGTGATTAATTTTAGCCAATATTTAAAAATCGTTTCATGGAGAAAAGTAAACCAATATTAAAACATCTTTTAGCAGTATTAATTTTATTTGTGGTAGCAGCAGCTTATTTCTATCCTGAATTACAGGGAAAGAAAATATTAAGTCATGACCAAGTGAGTGCAGCAGCAGCTGGAGCTCAATATGGAAAATATAAAGAAAATGATGAAACGATTTTATGGACTTCTCGAATTTTCTCTGGAATGCCTCTGTATCAGGTGTCTTATAGAACTGATACTAATTTATTGAACAATGCTTTAATACTAGTAAAGGTTCTTCCTAAAAGCATGTGGTTGTGGTTTTATTTACTCTTAGGGTTTTATATAGCTCTATCTATACTTGGGTATGATACAAAAATAAGTGTGTTAGGAGCAATAGCTTTTGGTTTATGTACTTGGTTATTTTTATCCATAGAAGCAGGTCATTCTAGTAAAATGACAACACTCTCATTTGTTCCTCCACTAATTGCTTCAATATTAATTTCCTACAGAGGTAGGTGGCTTATAGGTGGGGCATTAGCTGGATTGTTTACAGGCTTAGCCATTATGGCAAATCACCCTCAAATTGTGTATTATGCCTTTTTTATGATTATGGCTATAGTAATTGTAATGTTTGTTCAGGCAATTAAAAATAAAACTTTGCCTGTCTTTTTTAAACGTTCATTTATTTTATTAGCCTTTGGTATAATTGGGGTGCTAGCCAATACAGCAGCTTTGTGGACAACTTTTGATTATAGTAAAGAAACCATTAGAGGTGGAAAATCTGAATTAACCAAAGAAAATGTAAAACAAGGAACAGGGTTAGATTTAGATTATGCCATGCAATGGAGTTATGGCAAAGTAGAGACTATAAATTTATTAATTCCAGGGGCTTTTGCAGGAGGTGCTTCTTTAGATGAAAATTCAGCAACTTACGAAATGTTGGTAGAGAAAGGAGTACCAAAAAAACAAGCGTTAGACTATGTTAAAGGCTTGCCATTGTATTATGGCGACCAACCCTTTACAACAGGACCATCTTATATGGGTGCTGCAATTATCTTTTTATTTTTATTGTTGTTTTTCATTTCTTCAGATAGGGTAAGATGGGCTTATTTAGCAGTAACCATTATGGCTATAATCTTTTCTTGGGGAAAAAATTTCTTAATTGTAAATGAATTTTTCTTCAATAACATTCCGTTGTATAATAAATTCAGGACACCTTCCATGTGGCTTTCTTTGGCTATGATAGCAGTTGTGTTGGGAGCAATAGCTGCTTTAAATATCATAATAAATAAAAAAGCAAGCACCGAAAAAATTAAAAAAGGTTTACTGTATTCGGGAGCTATTTTAGGTGGAGTATCTGTATTTACATGGTTGTTTGGAGGTTCATTTTCAGATTTTGAAGGAGCATATGATGGACAAATTGCAGAATCGGGTATAGATATCAACGTTCTTATTGAAGATAGAATTGCCATGCTTAAGTCTGATGCATTAAGAACGCTTGTAATTATAGCTTTAACGTTTGGTTTGTTATGGATGTTTGTTACCGAAAAACTAAAAGATGCTAAAATTGTTTTTGGAATGTTGGCTCTAATTATTGTTGGAGATATGTGGATGGTTGGAAAAAGATATTTGAATGATAGTGATTTTACCAAAGCAACTTCATTTGTAAAATCGATTAGACCAACACAAGCTGATTTACAAATTCAAAACGACCCAGCATACTTTAGGGTTTTTAATACAACGGTAAGTTCTTTTAATGATGTTAAAACTTCTTACTTCCACAATAGTGTTGGAGGATATAGTGCTGTAAAATTAATTCGTTATCAAGATTTAATTGAAAACCAATTGGCTAAAAACAACATGAATGTTTTTAACATGTTAAATACAAAATACTTTATTGTTGGTCAGCCCGGACAAGAAGAAGCAAGAACCAACCCTGATGCATGTGGTGAAGCTTGGTTTGTAAATAATATTAAATGGGTAAAAAATGCAGATGAAGAAATGGCTGCATTAACAGACTTTTTACCAAAATCAACAGTAATTATAGATGAACGTTTTAAAGATTACTTAAAAGATTTTACACCTAATCCTTCAGCTCAAAATTCAGTAAAACTAACCTCTTTCCATCCCGATAATATGGTGTATGAAGCAACTGCAAACACTACTAATTTCGCAGTTTTCTCAGAAATTTGGTACAAAGGAAATGAAGACTGGAAAGCATATATTGACGGAAAAGAAGTTGAATTTATTCGTGTAAATTATTTATTAAGAGGCTTATTAATTCCAGAAGGAACACACAAAATAGAATTCAAATTTTATCCTAAAACACATTATACCGGAAGTTACATTACATTCATATTCTCACTTATTTGTATTGTAGGCTTTGTGGTAGTAATTGTTTTATCAAAAATGGGTAAAAAATTACCAGGAATGGAGGAGGATATTAGAGATTAAACTTTTAACAGATAACTATTAACGATTAATAAAACGATGATGAAAAAAATACTCCTAATATCATTTGCCGCATTAAGTTTAATGCTAAAAGCACAATCGGTACATATTACCAATACCTTATCAGAAAAATTAGCTGTTGCGGACAATAACAGTCTTTTAAAAGTTAATTTAATTTTTAAAAATCAAGTTGATTTTCAGCAGATAAAACAGCAATTTAAGGAAAACAATACACCAATAGATGTTAGGGCAAAGCACGTAATGAAAACGGCCATGCAGTTAGCAGAAACTGAACAAAGTCAAATAGTACATTTATTAAATCAAAATGCAAGTAAAGTAAAATCTATTAAACAGTTTTGGTTAATTAACATGATGACTGTTGAAGTGGAGAAATCATTGCTAACTCAATTGTTAAATCATTCATTAATTGAATATGTCGAGGAGTATGATTATTTTCATTCTAAACCAATAGAAGTAGAAAAAGGTACAGAAGTACAAAAATCCATTAATGGAAATGAACCTGGGTTAGCAGCAATAAACGCACCTGCACTTTGGGCAATGGGATATACAGGTAGAGCAAGAAAGTTTTACAGTATAGATACAGGTGTTTGGCCAAATCATCCTGCTATTAGCGATGCTTGGCTTGGAAATTATCAACCAATAAATCAGGCATGGTATGCGGTAGATGCACCAACACCGGTAGATAAATCTAGTAGCCACGGAACGCATACCACAGGAACAGTTCTAGGATTAGAGCAAGCAACAAACGATACTATTGGTGTTGCTTTTAATGCTTATTTTATGGCATCAGATCCTATTGTAGATAACATTGCATTAATCAAACCACTCCCTGATTATATTGATGTTTTTGAGTTTGCTTTTAATCCAGATGGAGATACCTCTACTACACATGATATGCCTGATGCCATAAACAATTCTTGGGGAATTGATACCCATAATGATACCACAATATGTGCAGGTTATGTAACTCAAATGTTTGATGCCATTGAGGCAGCAGGAATTGCCAATGTATTTTCGGCAGGAAATGAAGGGCCGGGAGCTACAACCATTGGTCAGCCACAATATGTAACTACAGGACTAGTAAACACCTTTACAGTTGGAGCTGTAAATGGAGCAAATGCATCATTTCCCATAGCTAATTTTTCAAGTAGAGGACCATCTCCATGTCCGAATTTATCGGGTTCACTATTAATAAAACCTGAAGTGGTTGCTCCTGGAATGAATGTACGTTCTTGTATAGATCAAAATAATTATGCAAATTATAACGGGACATCAATGGCAGGACCACATGCTACTGGAGCTGTTTTATTGCTTAAGGAAGCTTTTCCAAACGTTGGTGGAGAAGATATTTTGTTAGCCTTGTATTATTCTGCAATCGATTTGGGAGTTGTAGGAGAAGATAATACTTATGGAATGGGAATGATAGATGTATTAGCGGCTTATAATTATTTGGCTCAAACACATACACCAACTCTTCCTAATAGTATTCCTTATGATTTAAGGATAACCGAAATTCTTAATCCGACTAATACTATTCAATGTCAGCAAGATTTTAACCCAGTTGTAGTAGTTAAAAATACTGGCGATAGTACTATTTCTGATGTTTATTTTTCGTATCATTTAAATAATGAAGCACTTCATTATGATACGCTTACACGAATTTTAGCATCTGGAGATACAGCGCATGTTAGTTTACCAACTATTACCGCACAAGCTTTTGGAAATTATGAATTGCTTATTAAAGCAGCATTAGACACCAGTATTAATGAGATTGATTTTGTAAATAACCAACGAGCAGTGAGGTTTAACATTAGAGAAACATTATCCATTTTGCCTTTCTATGAAAA
>CALCHN010000016.1 GCA_937901255.1 uncultured Flavobacteriales bacterium
CTTAATACAAGTAAACCTCAAAAGCAGCTTCCACTATGGAAGCTGCTTTTTTTATTTACATACGTAAGATGTTGTAATCCAGTAATTAAAAATATATAGAATTTATATTTCATTAAATCCTATTAATATCAAAAACAAGTCTATTTTTGCAGCCTTAAAAAAATTATATGCAATCAATCAGAAACATCGCTATTATAGCACACGTTGACCACGGAAAAACCACACTAGTTGACAAAATCATTGACCAATGTAAAGTATTTGACGATAGAGTAGAACGAACAGAATTACTTTTAGATAACAATGACTTAGAAAGAGAAAGAGGTATTACCATTTTATCTAAAAATGTTAGTGTTACTTATAATGGAGTAAAAATTAATGTTATTGACACTCCTGGTCACGCTGACTTTGGTGGTGAAGTAGAACGTGTTTTAAAAATGGCTGATGGTGTTTTATTACTAGTAGATGCTTTTGAAGGAGCTATGCCTCAAACAAGATTTGTTTTAGGAAAAGCATTAGAATTAGGGTTAAAACCAATTGTTGTTGTAAACAAAGTAGATAAAGATAATTGTACGCCTGATTTAGTTCAAGAATCTATTTTTGATTTAATGTTTAGCTTAGATGCTACCGAAGATCAATTGAATTTCCCAACAATTTTTGGTTCTGCTAAAAACGGTTGGATGAGTACTGACCATAAAAAACCAACAGAAAATATTATTCCTTTGTTGGATGCTATTATAGAAACCATTCCTGAAGCTCCTTATAAAGAAGGAACTCCTCAAATGCAAATTACATCCTTAGATTTCTCAAAATTTGTTGGTAGAATTGCTATTGGTAGAATTTTTAGAGGAGATTTAGAGGAAAATAAAGACTATACTATTTGCAAACAAGGTGGCGTTAAGAAAAAGGTGCGTATTAAAGAATTGTACGTTTTTGAAGGTATGGGAAAGGCAAGAGTGCAAAAAGCCAGAAGTGGTGATATTTGTGCCATTGTAGGTATTGAAGATTTTGAAATTGGAGATACTATTGCAGATTTAACTAATCCTGAAGAACTTACTAGAATAGCAATAGACGAACCTACTATGAGTATGTTGTTCACTATTAATACTTCTCCATTTTTTGGTAAAGAAGGAAAATTTGTAACTTCTCGTCATTTAAGAGATAGACTTTATTTAGAACTTGAGAAAAATTTAGCCATGCGTGTTGAAGAAACTGGTTCTGAAGATAAGTTTATTGTTTATGGTAGAGGTGTTCTTCACTTATCTGTATTAATTGAAACAATGAGAAGAGAAGGGTATGAATTACAAGTTGGAAAACCACAAGTGCTTTATAAAGAAATTGATGGACAAAAACATGAGCCTTACGAAACATTAGTGGTAGATGTTCCTGAAGAATTTGCTAGTAAAGCTATTGATTTAGTTACTCAACGTAAAGGAGATATGTTGGTTATGGAGCCAAAAGGCGATTTACAACATTTAGAGTTTGATATTCCATCAAGAGGTTTAATAGGATTAAGAAACAATATGCTTACTGCAACAGCTGGAAATGCTGTGATGACTCATAGATTTAGAGAATTTGGACCTTACAAAGGTGATATTCCTGAAAGAAATAAAGGTTCTTTAATTTCTATGGAAGCAGGCCCTTCTACAGCATTTGCTATTAACAGATTACAAGATAGAGGTAGATTTTTTATTGAACCAGGTGATGTAATTTATAAGGGACAAGTAGTAGGAGAGCATACTAGAGATAATGACTTAGAAGTGAATCTAGTTAAAGGAAAACAGTTAACAAACATGCGTAAATCTGGTTCTGATGAGGCAGTAAAAATAGCTCCTAAAGTTAAATTTTCTTTAGAAGAAGCCATGGAATTTATTCAAGCAGATGAATACTTGGAGGTTACACCTCTTAGTTTAAGAATGAGAAAAATTTAATATTCTTTTTTAGGCATTTTTATTCTTTGAATTGACATTATTCATGTTTTAGACGTATTTTTTTTAATAAATTTGCATCACTATATTATTGTAGTGATTACTTTAATAAATTAACAAATCTTTTTTTTGTAGTTTGTTAATATTATTACTGAAGAAACAGAAGGATGAATAAAATAATAGGAGTAGAGTTAAGCCATAGATTTGCCCCCATAGCTGTTAGAGAAAGATTAGCACTAAACACGGAACAAACCAAAGAAGCATTAAGAGGTTTGAAAAATGAGTTGGAAGAAGTATTTATTATTTCTACCTGCAACCGTTTATCTATCTATGCTTTTGGCGAAAGCTACGAACCTATTTTAAATTATTTCGATCAGTTTGGTAACTACCGTCAATACTTATCTATTCTTCCTGATAGTGAAATTTCCATAAGAAACTTATTTTCAACTGCTGCTGGCCTAGAATCTCAGGCTGTAGGAGAACATCAAATTATAGGTCAGATTAAAAATGCATTAACCTTAGCTCGTAAAGAAAACACCATAGGAGCTGTGTTGGATGAATTAATAAGACATTCTATCCATACAGGAAAAAAAGTACGACAAGAAACGAATATTGGTAAATTTTCAGCATCGTTAGCTACAGTTGGATTTGAATTGATTGATAAAGAAGGGTATAAGTTCGAAGATTCTACATTTTTGGTTATTGGAACCGGAAATATGGCAAACCTTATTAACACAGTTTTAGATAGAACTCCAATAAAAAAATTATACGTTGCTAGTCATGATTTTGATAGAGCAAAAGAAATGGCTACAGAATGGAATGGAGAGGCTGTACAGATGAGTAATATGCATGCAGCTCTTTCGGAAGCCAACATAGTTATTGGCGGAACACAAGGAGAGATTAATTTACTTCATGAGGAAACCATGGCAGAAAGTAAATGTCCTAGAGCTAATTTTGCACTTCAAACAGGAGATTGTAAGTTGTTTTTAGATTTTGGCGTTCCCAGAAATTTTAACCCTAGCTTAAAAAATCACGATAATATTAAGTTATTTGACTTAGATGATATAAAGAAAATCACTTATGATGGTTTATTAAAACGTTATGATGAAATTCCATTAGCCAGAACCATTGTAAACAAAGAAGTAGAATGGTTCTCAATTTGGTTGAAAAACAGAAAAGTAGCTCCAGTTATAGAAGCCTATTGGAATAATTTAGATGAAATTAGAAATGAAGAACTGAAATGGTTATTACCTAAATTAGGAAATGTAGATGAACACACCGAAATTATTCTTAAAAGATTTACACACCGTTTGTTACGTAAAATTTCTAACCCTTCTATTGAGGCGATAAAAGAAATGGCTCAAAACCTACACGAAAAAGATAATCCTATCAATACAGCTAAAAATGTGTTAGCAGTTAATGATGTTTCTATTTTTGTTCCCAAAAAGAAAATTATTGTAGGAACAAGAGGAAGTAAATTAGCGTTGACGCAAACCAATTGGGTAGTAGAGCAGCTTAAAAAAATAGAGCCAAGCTATGAGTTTGAAACAAAAATTGTTAGAACAAGTGGAGATGATGGTGATATAAGCGTTGTTGGAGCTTTTACATCAGCGTTGCAACGTTCTATGTTGGCAGGAGAAATTGATATTGCGGTACATAGTTTTAAGGATGTGCCTACTGAAGATGTTTTTGGATTAAGAGTAGTTCCCATTACTGAAAGAAGAGACGTTAGAGATGTATTGATTTCTAAAAGCGGAAAAAAATTAATGGATTTGCCAGCTGGCTCAATAATAGGAACAGGTAGTTTAAGAAGAAGTGTTCAATTGCAACAACTGCGTCCAGATTTAGAATATAAATTTATTCAAGGGAATGTAGATAGCAGAATTAACCAAATGCACAAAGGAAACTATGATGCTATTATTTTAGCAGCTACAGGTTTACAAAAAATGAACATGATAGATGTAGCTACAGAAATTTTTGAGGTGCAAGACATGCTTCCCGCAGTGGGTCAGGGAATTTTATCTATAGAGTTAATTGATGCTGAAGGATATATTTACGATTTGGTAAAACAATTAAAACATCAACCTACAAAAGATGCCGCAGATGCTGAAAGGGCATTTTTAATTGCTTTAGGAGGCGGATGTAATTTACCTATGGCAGCTTATGCTCAAGCAAATGAAAATAGCATTACCATAGATGGTATTTTTGCTGATAAAGATGGAAAATATTTTGCCAGAGATATCATTACCGGAGATATTAATCATAAGAAAGAGTTGGCAAGAGAATTAGCAGCTAAATTAAAAGCAAAAGTAGAAGCACTTCAGAATTCTAAGCTTGATGCCGTACAAAAATAAAACAGTATTAATTACAAGATCAAAAGAACAATCAGCTGTTTTTATTGAGCTGTTACAAAATAATTCCCTTGAAATTATTCTGCTTCCATTAATTGAATTTCAGTCAATTAAAACCCCTGAATTAAAGTCGTTATTTAAAAAAAAATTTCCTTTTGACTGGATAATTTTTACTAGCCATAATGCGGTGAATTATTTCTTTAAAACCGTTTCTCCAAAAAATATTAAAGGAATTAAAATAGCAGCTGTTGGGAAAAAAACTGCTGAATCGCTGAGTAATTTTGGTGTGAAAACAGACTTTATTCCAAGTGATTTTACTGCTGAAACATTAGGAAATGAAATTCCTGTATTGCCCAACGAAAAAGTATTTATTCCTCATTCAGCATTATCAACTAACAATTTGGTGGAACAGCTTCATAATAAAAATGCATTAGTTGAAACGTTAGCAATTTACGATAATCAAGCAGTAAAGTATAGTAAAGAAGAATTAGATAAAATATTAAATAAACCTATAGATTTTATTACATTTACGAGTGGCTCGTGTGTTAAAGCATATATCAATAATAATATACATTTATCAAATGCAAAAATAATTTGTATTGGACCATCTACTGCCAAAGTAGCAGCAGAAAATAACTTAGAAGTTGCTGCCATCCCTAATGAATATACAGTTGAAGGAATGGTAGAGGAAATAAAGAAATTAAGTTAAATTATTAAACAGATGAAAATAACATTAGGTTTTTCTCCTTGTCCTAACGATACTTTTATTTTTGATGCCTTGGTGCATCACAAAATAGATACCGAAGGATTAGAGTTTGAGGTTGTTTTAGGAGATGTAGAAGAACTCAACCTAAAAGCATTTAACAAAGAATTGGATGTAACCAAACTTAGTTATCATGCTTATGGATATTTAACAGATGATTATGTTTTGCTGGATTCAGGAAGTGCGTTGGGCAAAGGTTGTGGACCGATATTGGTTCAAAGTTCCAAAATTCAAAGTTTAAAGTTAGGAGATGCCAAAATAGCAATTCCGGGAAAATACACCACGGCTAATTTTCTGTTAAGCATAGCTCATCCTGAGGCAATTAATAAAACCGAAATGCTTTTTTCTGATATTGAAAATGCTGTGCTTACTGGAAAAGTAGATGCAGGTTTGTTAATTCACGAAAATAGATTTACCTACGAACAAAAAGGCTTAAAAAAAATTATTGATTTAGGCGAATATTGGGAAAAAACCATTGGTGCTTTAATTCCTTTAGGTGGAATAGTCATAAAACGTTCTTTTGATGAAGCGACTATAAAAAAAGTCAACAGGTTGATTAGAAAAAGTATTGAATATGCTTTTAAAAATGAAGGTGCTGCATTAGCCTATATGCAGCAACATGCTCAGGAAATGGATGAAAAAATAATGATGCAACATGTTGCTTTGTATGTAAATAAATATTCTATTGATTTAGGAGAAGAGGGCAGAGCAGCTGTAACAAAAATGTTTAATTTAGCACAACAAAAAGGAGTAATTCCTGAAATTGTAAATCCGTTATTTGTATAT
This sequence comes from uncultured Flavobacteriales bacterium, assembly GCA_937901255.1. GTDB lineage: Bacteria > Bacteroidota > Bacteroidia > Flavobacteriales_E > Vicingaceae > BRH-c54. The sequence continues at coordinate 5,826 of CALCHN010000016.1, forward strand.
TAGATTTCATGTTTGAAGTTTGAGGTTTGAATTTAACCTCAAACCTCAAACTTTTAACCATTAACTTTTAAATATGATAGTAGTAACAGGAGCCGCAGGATTTATCGCCAGTTGTTTGGTAAGTAAACTCAACCAAGAGGGTTTTAAAGATATCGTGTTGGTAGATGATTTTTCAAACACTGAAAAAAATAAAAATTTTGAAGGAAAATCTTACACTGATAAAATAGAACGTAAGGTTTTTTCTGAATGGTTAGACAACAATCACAAGCTGGTTCAATTTGTATTTCATTTGGGAGCAAGAACAGATACCACAGAATTTAACAAAGCTATTTTTGATGAGTTAAATTTAGATTATTCTAAAGACATTTGGAATAAATGTGTGGAATATGGTTTGCCTTTGGTTTACGCATCTTCTGCGGCAACTTATGGAATGGGAGAGTTGGGATACAAAGACGACCATAGTGTTGTTGAACGCTTAAAACCACTCAATCCTTACGGAGAATCTAAAAATGATTTTGACAAATGGGTGTTGAAACAAGAGAAACAGCCTTTCTTTTGGGCAGGATTAAAGTTTTTTAATGTTTACGGACCGAATGAATATCATAAAGGAAGAATGGCTTCGGTAATTTTTCATGCGTATAATCAAATTAGCAAAACAGGAGAAATGAAGTTGTTTGCTTCTCATCATCCAGATTATAGAGATGGAGAACAATTAAGGGATTTTGTTTATGTAAAAGATGTTGCCAATGTATGTATGTTTTTACTAAACCATAGAAAAGATTCAGGAATTTACAATTTAGGCTCTGGAAAAGCACGTACTTTTATAGACTTAGTTAACAATACCTTTAAAGCAATGAATTTAACTCCAAATGTGAGTTTTATTCCAACGCCTGAAGATATTAGAGATAAATATCAATATTTTACAGAAGCAGATATGGCTAAATTAAAAGCCATAGGTTACGATAAACCGTTTACTTCGTTGGAAGAAGGAGTGGAGGATTATGTGAAAAATTATTTAACAACGGCAACTTATTACTAAAAACTAACGTCATAGCAGCGTAATTGAAATTTTATATCATGACAAGATTTCAATTATTTTATTTATATTTACATCATTATAACTAAAAAAACACAACTATGAAAAAAATTGGAATAATATTTATCGGTTTATTAATGGCTTCTCCACTATTTAGCCAAAGCGATGTAAAACTTTCTATATGCGGAAAAACTACCATAGAAATTAGCAGCTTAGATAAGTGCAGGTCTGTTGAAGTTGACCAAGATGGATTTAAAGTTTATGGGTTTGTCTTGCGTTATGTTGTGGAAGAAAATAAAATGATTAAAGAATTTAAATCAGAAACTAATGAATTTAGTGATCTAGCTATAGAAGCAATTAAATTAGATCAACCATCAAAGCTTTACATAGAAAAAATTAATTTAATTAATGCAAGTGGTGAAGCTTCTGAAGTTGAACCTTTAATAGTAGAGATTAAATAATTGATTAAGAAAAGTACTATAATAAAAAAAACCTAACAGTTTACTGTTAGGTTTTTTTGTGGAGTTAAATGAGAAGAAAATTAATCTTCATCATCTTCATCTAAATCTTCTTCCTCATCAAAGTCGTCTTCTTCATCATCGGCTTCAACTTCTATATCATCACTAATACCATCAAAGTTATCAGCTGCCTCTGGAGTGTCGTCATCATCTTCATCATCTTCATCATCTGGTTCAACTAATTTAACGGCAGATTTAAAGTTGTCTAATACAACTAAATAAGAATCTTCCTCATTAATTTTCCAAATAATTCCTCGTTCAATTTCTCCCTTGTAAGGAAAATCTACCATTTTGATATCGTCAGCTTCAATTAACCCAGCAATTTCTTTCTGAGTTTTTTTATCGAAACTTGATAATTTTTTTATTGATCTGGCCATAATCTAAAACATTAAATATTGCAACAATATTATTAATATATATTGATTGAAAAATAAAAAAATATTTTTTTTTTAAATTTTATTTTTTGCTGCTAATAAAGTGTTTTTCAATAAAGAAACGATGGTCATTGGTCCTACGCCACCAGGTACAGGAGAAATATAGCTACATTTTGGAGCAACTTCATCGAATTTTACATCACCAATTAACCTAAAACCTGATTTTTTTGAGCTATCTTCAATTCTATGAATTCCAACATCTATAACTGTAGCTCCTTCTTTTACCATATCGGCAGTTACAAATTCAGGTTTGCCTAAGGCTACAATTAATATATCTGCTTGAAGCGTTATTTCTTTAAGATTTTGTGTTCTACTGTGTGTAATAGTAACAGTGCAATTTCCAGGGTAGGTATTTTGCGACATTAACACACTCATTGGAGAACCTACAATATGGCTTCTGCCTATTACTACACAATGTTTTCCTTCAGTAGGAATGTTGTGGTGTTTTAGCATTTCTGTAACACCAAGAGGTGTTGCAGGTAAAAAAGTGGGTAATCCCAACAGCATTTTCCCTAAACTTGTAGGGTGAAATCCATCTACATCTTTTTTTGGATTGATGGCTTCGGTAATTTTTTGTTCATCAATATGCTTGGGTAATGGTAATTGAACAATAAAGCCATCTAAATCATCATCGTTGTTTAGTTTATCTATTTCGTTTAGTAAATGTTCTTCTGTAACATCTTTATCTAATGCTACTAAAGTGCTTCTAAAACCAACTACTTCGCAAGCTTTAACTTTTGCATTTACATAGGTTTTGCTAGCACCATCATTTCCAACTAAAACCGCTGCTAAGTGTGGTGTTCTACCTGTTTCTTCTTTTAGTTTAGAAACTTCTTCAGCAATTTCAAGTTTAATTTTATCTGCTACTTCTTTTCCGCTAATAATAGTTGGCATGCTTGCTTAGTTTTAGGTTTATTATCGTTTTACCTGTTTATTTATTATCGTTTTATCTGTTAATTTATATGGTTTTTTATCAGTCAGATAGAACTCAATAAATAAACATTTTTATTTGTGATAAATATTTATTTATTATCGTTTCATGTTGGGTAAACTCTTCATCATCTGAGCCATTTTGTTTTTGTCTCCCATCATTTTCATCATTTTACCTGTTTGCTCAAATTGTTTAATAAGCTTGTTTACTTCTTGGATAGAAGTTCCGCTTCCTTCTGCAATTCGTTTTCTTCTACTTCCGTTTAGAAGTTTAGGTTGAGCTCTTTCTTCGGGAGTCATGGATTTGATAATGGATTCTACTCCTTTAAAAGCGTCATCATCAATATCAATACCTTTAGTCATTTTTCCTAAACCAGGAACCATGCCTAACAAGTCTTTCATGTTTCCCATCTTTTTTATCTGACCAATTTGATCCATAAAATCATTGAAATCGAACTGATTTTTAGCAATTTTCTTTTGAAGCTCTCTGGCTTTCTTCTCATCATACTGTTCTTGAGCTCTTTCTACCAAACTAACCACATCACCCATGCCTAAAATACGGTCTGCCATTCTTGATGGGTAGAAAACATCCAAGGCATCCATTTTTTCTCCTGTACCAACAAATTTAATGGGCTTATCCACTACAGAACGGATAGAAAGTGCAGCACCACCTCTGGTATCACCGTCTAATTTGGTTAGAACTACACCATTAAAATCTAACTTGTCATTAAATGCCTTAGCTGTATTTACAGCATCTTGACCTGTCATAGCATCTACAACAAACAAAATTTCATTAGGAGAAACAGCATTTTTAACTGCTTCAATTTCATTCATCATTTGTTGGTCAACAGCTAATCGTCCGGCAGTATCTATAATTACAGTGTTAAATCCTTTTTGTTTAGCTTCAGCAATAGCTTTTTTAGCAATATCAACAGGATTTTTATTTTCTTTATCCGACCAAACTTCCACACCAATTTGTTCACCAAGAACATGTAATTGGTCAATTGCGGCAGGACGGTAAACATCGCCAGCAACTAACATTGGCGTTTTTCCTTTTTTTGTTTTTAAGTAGTTGGCTAATTTCCCTGAAAAAGTAGTTTTACCCGAACCTTGCAAACCGGCAATTAATATAACGGTTGGATTACCTTTTAGGTTAATTTCCTCTTCGCCACCACCCATCAATTCTACCAAGGCATCGTGAGTAATTTTAACCATTAATTGGTTCGGAGATAATGAATTGATTACATTTTCTCCTAAAGCTTTTTCTTTAACTTCATCAGTAAATTGCTTCGCTACTTTGTAGCTAACATCAGCGTCTAATAAAGCACGTCTAATTTCTTTTACGGTTTCAGCAATATTAATCTCTGTAACTTGTCCTTGTCCTTTTAATACCTTAAAGGCTCTTTCTAACTTATCCGATAGACTATCAAACATAATTTTTTAATTTGAATTAATGGTAGGCGACAAATTTAATATTTTTTATTGCTTTATGAGGAATAAGCCATATCAAAATATACAAACGGTTTATGAACGAAATTTTCAGTTGTTTTTTCATGGTTTTGTTTATTGGGATTATGTATTTTTACATTCATTTTTAGAAAAATTAACAAAAATCTATTTTTGGAATAGAAATTGTTTTTAGTGGTGAATTAAAAATTAAAATCATCATATTCATGAAACGAGCCATGATAAATCTTTTAATAAAAGAGAATAATGATTAGCGAGTTCCATGTGACCGATTTATTAAAATAAAAAAATACACATGAAACGAGCCATGATAAATCTTTTAATAAAAGAGAATAATGATTAGCGAGTT
>CALCHN010000017.1 GCA_937901255.1 uncultured Flavobacteriales bacterium
CCATCTGCTCAATCTTCATATCTATTATGGCCTGTTCTGCCTGTAATAGCTTTTCCGATTCTTTAAGAACGTTTGCTGCTGCCTCCTCTCTCTCTTGTAAACTTCTTGTAGTGTCTTCTGCTATCTTGTTTTGAGCCTTAATTACCCTGTTGCTCTTTGATCTTGTCAATATCAAATTGTTTTCGGCTTCATCAATATCTATTGCAAGTTGTGCCAATCTTAGCCCTTGATCAATGGATTCATCAAAAAAGTCTTTAGTTTCTTTTGCAGCATTCTTAACTTTGTCCACTACATTTTCAACTCCTGTAGCTACTTGCTCAAACCCTTGTTTAACTTTGGAAAAATCTTTTTCTATTAACCCTTGAAGTATAGTTCCAAATGGACTTAGAAATTTCTTTATAGTATCACTGATGAAATCTTGAAGTTTCTTAAGTGATTCCTGTGGCTTTGTAAAGGCTTCGAATAAATCTGCTCCCAATTCTTGAACTATACCCAATAATCTTGAAAATATTACAGATAATGGTTTGGTTACTTTAGTTACCTTATCCATTCCCTCTTGCGTAGTGGTTAAATAGGTAGTCAATAAACCCAACGCTATTGCAATGGCTCCAATCCCTGTACTTATTAATGCAATCTTTAAAGGCTTAGATAGTTTTATAAGTCCTCCAAAACCTTGCTGTGATACTTTAATCTTAGCGTTCATCATGGTCAGACCTTCTTTAACTCCGTTCAATACGGATGTCATTTGATCTAGCCCGGGTATCGCATTTCTTATGGCCTGTTCATAATTGCCAATGTTTATCTTTTGCTTGGTATAAGCGTCTGAGTTGTCTTTTATCTTTTCGTTGTTTTCATCTAGCTTTTTATTGATGTCCTCTAATTCTTTTGAGCCTAAAGGTGCATCAACTTTTAAAGCGTTCAATGCTTTATTATTTGCCCTTAACTCTCTTATAGATGTTGATTGTTGTTCTAGTGCAGTGGTTAGTTGGTCTGTTCTATTAATAGATTGTTGGTTTGAATCTCTTGAATCTTGTAATACTTGAAGTCTTTTCCTATACTCATTGTTCAATGATTTAATCTTTGTTTCTTGATTAACTAAAGCTTCAGATGTAGTGTCCTCGCTTTTCTTCATATCACGAAGTTCTTTTTTTAGAAGGTCTAACTCCTTTCTATATTTTGCAGCCTCTTGCAACACTCCTGTAAGGTCAATGTCAAAGTCTGCTATCTGTATTCTTTCTGCCATTTAAATAATGCTTTGTTGTTCCAATTTGATAAATTCGGCTTTTGTTATTGTCTGTGAACTGTCCCATGTTAACTTATTCAATAAAAAAAATCCTGACTCCTGTTTGAAATAATACTTAACATCAAATCTCAAATCCCTAATATCGAATAAATTTAAGATTAATTCTATATCCATAACCTTTACCGTGTTCAATAATGCCGCTATTGATGGATATTCCTCATTTACTATTACGTCATAATCTCTTGGTATAGCTTTGTAGTATGTCGAATAAGCCGTTCCATCTAATTTTATTTGCCCTACATCATTGACCATTTCACCTCTCATAAAATAGAATCTGTCATTTAAAGGCTTATAGACTTGTCCATTGTTTTTCATCTCAATATCATATAGCTTATATCCTGCTATTGTAATACCGTCTTTTAAAAGGCTTGGATGTTGATTTGATGGATAGGTCTTACTTTTAAAAACAGTATGCTTTTGCTCTAGGTTTAGGTTGTTAATATCAAAACTTCCATCATGGTATTCTTGATCTTCTTCTTCATAAGAGTGCCTTAGATAGTTCTTTATTGCATAGTTGTTATAAGCATACTTTTCGCTTGTTCTTCTTACAAACTTATCTGACCAATCAACTACATCAGCATTTATCCTGTCATCAATGTTCATGAACTTTATGGATTTGTTTTTTACATTTGGAATTGCAATAGAAGCATTACGCATCATTACCTCTTTAATAAAGTCTATTGAGTTGTACTCCATTGATGCACTTTGATAGTCTGTAATTACAGCATTGGATGCAACTATTTGAAAATTCCCAATGATATGAACCTTCCCATTGTTCCAATATTGACACAATATTCGATGTTTAACAGATATTTTGTCGCCAATACTCAAATTACCCAGTGATACCCTATGCCCATGATTAGATGCTGCGACTCCTACTGATATTATTCCATTTATATAGATATAAAAATTGTTCTGGAATACCCCCCCTGCATCCTGTATTTTTATTTGAGGCACTATAATATCATATTCCATTGCATCCATTATTTCAACCTCTCCACTATCAAGGTCAATGTAGGTAGGATTTATTTCTCCTGACTGAAATGGCACATCATGGTTTATCTCTGTGATTACGGCGCTATATATTTGAATTGTCCTGTTCCATAAGAACGCCTCTAAAATTCCAACCGTCAAACCTACTTCGCCCTCTTCCTGTACCTTATTGCCATAAGTCATCCAATCTTCATCTATATTTTCAAGTCCTGTATAAGTCCATCCAAAGGTTGTAAAGATTAAATCCATTAACCATTTTACATTTACTGAAGGCGTTAAGTATGCTACTTTAAAATCGGTATAACTTGCATCAGCATTCAATTCTCCATTATAGTCTGCTATTATGTATCTGTAAGGGTCGCTCCCTGTCCAACTATCTACAACTGTCTGCAATGTTTTATCATGGCTCAAATTTCCCTGCCCCCCCACTATATTCTCTAAGGTAGTGTTTTTTATATTATTGAAAAAATCCACAATCCCACTAACTACATGCCCTTTGTATTCCTTTTCTAGTGTTTCGGTTATTTTCAAGTTACCTTTTTCAACTATTGGTACTCCGCTATAATTTACCGATACTTCAATTAGCATGTATGGTATGCCCGAAGTGCTTCCAACCAATCCCAACCCTTCAAATATTTGAATATTATTAATTGACTTTGGAAACTTCATTGACCAACCCCATGATGAATTGACCTCCGATATATTACCAATTTCTGATGTCTGAAAAGTGTATTTTATACCGCCTTCAACATCCAATCGCTCACCTGTATTTATTATTACTACTTCAAGCATTTAGTCTATTGTCTTTGGTTAGGTTTAAATCAAATGTTAACGAAGCATCGTATGTTTCTTCTCCTGATTCTATAGATATATTGTTGCCGTTATTTATAAGCTTTGTCCAATCATTTGTAGCGTAAACTATAAAGTCCGAATCCATCAATTTATGAAACTCATATACCCATACTTCAGGTGAATTTATCAAACTCATTAATATACCATAATGCCTTTTATCGAATCTCGATTCAACTGTTAACTTCATTTTACTATTGCTCCCAAATTGATAGAAGTTGTTCTGTGGTGCTGATATGGTTGTTGATGTTGGAAATGTATCTATGTACTCTTGGCTTTCTCCGCTTTCCTGTAACGTAAACGTATTGAAGTAATATGTTGAATAACCACCCAATTGATTCTTGAATAAAAGATATGCCCCTTCGCAAGAATGCTTTTTCATCAACTCCTGTTCAGCTTCAAGAATTGAGGCTTTGATTATATTTGTACCGGTTATTGTATATTTACTTGAAGGTAATCCATCCCAAACAGGTATTTTTTCAGATACTTTTAATATGGTTCCATCACTTAAATAATTATTTTGTCCTCCATATTGCCCTCCTCTTATGAATGTTTTCCCATTGATTGGAATTGTTACTCCTTGTTCTAAATCTTCATCGTAATAAAATACAGTAATATCTATTGTTATCCTGTTACTGTTTGGTGTTTGGAAGTTAGGCTTTGGAAATTGTGATTTAACTATAGGTGATATATCAATCATTGCCTCTCCATTGTACATTTGAGATGTTATAATTCTACTCCCTACAGTTATTGTTAACTCATAGTTTTTTGGATCCTCACCAATAACTGGCACATCAAAAATCCTTAAATAAATAGGATTGTTAATTAAGTAATAATTCTGTTCTAACCCTTGTACTGTCATCTCGTAAATGCTAATTTAGTATCAATGTATAATTTACTCCTTATGTTCTCACCCAATTTTTCCACTATTCTATTTTGAATAAAGTCTAAGAATGGTTTTGAATTTAAGAACTCCAATAAATCTGAACCGCCCTTTTGTTTCCATGTCGTACCCTTTCTTGCTATATTTTGAGCCACTGCATAAGGATTTAGATTTAATCCCTTATCTTTTACCCATTGAGCTATTATAGTTGAGCCTGCCCATCCTACCCATGCCTTTAAAGCTTCAGGTGATTGATTTGAATTAGGGCTTCTACCATTTGCTAAATATTCTGTGTAATCCATGCCCCATATTGTATTCCCTCTTGCTTCTACATTGTTCTTCCATTGTCCGCTTGCATTCATTCCAAGTGCCATAAAATGTGGTATGAAGAGTGCATCTATTGCATCCTTCAATATCAATTCCATTTCCTGTTCTGTTACTTGAATAGCCATCTGAAAAACATATTTTGCCTGTTTATCTTATCCAATGCTAAATTACAATAAGTTATCAATTCTTGTTGTGTTTCTATATTAGCATTATCCCTTATCTCTTCATAGGTTTTTCTAGCATACCTTATCATAATGCGCCACAAAGCAATGCTTGAAACAACTATAAGTATAAGTAAATATATCATTTTCTTTTTAATTTTCGTCGAAAGTATACAAATTTAACGAGCCTGTATTGACTTTTCATTCTATCTCTATTGTTTCAGTTAATGAAAATTGAACCCTCCACCCTGAATAGTTTTGGTCTTGAAAATCCAATACTACGCTCCAATTCTCACTATCGTATCTTATCGGCAACCCCGTAATAACGCAAAAGTCCAAATCACTTATACAATCCATTATGGGCTTTAATATCTTTTTCCACTTGCTCTCCTCTATTGGATGTCTTTTTTGCTCCTGATAAACGTTTATATCTATCCTATCATTAATCAAAAAGTACAGATTGAATCTTTGTGTTACTGATTTAGATGTTATATAGAATTGATTATTAGCATAGTTCCTATTTTTTGTAAGTGTTAAATCAGTTAAGAATACTTTTAAGCAGCATTCGTCTTCTTGCTGCTCTGATTCGTTTAAATCACTTATCCTTTCCACATATTCAAAATCCCAACAGTAGCCACATTTCCTTTCTTCATTCCAAAGTTCTATCTGCTGTTCAAAAAAATCTACTATATCAATCATTGCTTAACTTTATTAATCTCATTTAACTTTTTCTGAATATCATTTTCAATCTTGTTTTTTAACTGAATTTCAAATATAGTTTCATAAGGCAAATTCTTAGCCTCTTCATGAGTATAACAATAATCCTTTGCTATTGCATCTATCAATGGGAAATCATTCAACACTTCCATTTTTTTAATGCCTGCATTTATCAACTTTGGATCTATAGTACTATGAAGTTGTGTTTTCTCCAAATCAATTATAATCTTGTACTGGTCCATTAACCAAAGATAGAACTTAAACTTGTTATGATTGTCAGCCTTTTTAATCTTAGCTAGTGGAGCCTTTAATACAATCTGAAACACTTCATCGTATTTACCCTCTTCAATTAGGTTGGGTATAGTGTTCTTAACTGTCCAATAAGGTAGATTGAATATATCTTTAACCTCAATGCCCAATAGTTTATTAGACCTCTTGGCATGCTCTCTTACAACATCTAAGTGTGGTATTTGACTTAAGAAGTATTCAAATGATACCATGGTCTTATTCTTTACTTCCTCTTGTTACGCCCCAATTGTCAACGGCATACATAGGAAAATCCCAATACCCTTCCAAAGTATCTCCGTAAATGTCTGCTACTTTTATAAGTTTGCATGCACCATATTTATACAAGCTATCAATTCTGCGGCTTTCTGCATCCCAAATTTTATACTTCCACATTCCAGTCATTTCACAATCTTTAGACAATTGGATATACCACATATCGTATTCCTTTGGCTCTTCCTGCTCAACTTTTTTAGGTGTTGGTTCTACTTTCTCTTCCTTTTCGCATGATATAAAAGCTATCATTGCTAATGCTACTAATACTGTTCTTAATCTTTTCATTGTTTTGAGTTTTAATAATTATTAATTGTTCCTGAACGTCCAAATTTAATACTTTTATTTTTAAGTTCAAATCTAGCCCTTATAATAAACGCATCCAAAAGGTCAGGAGAACGTCCTATCAATTCCTTTATCTTGATCTTGGGCAATGCCTGTATCTTTCCTTCCTTGTCCAAATCATAGGATTGCATGCATTCCAACTCCTGTATGAATGTAGTTTTTGGAATCTCACAATCTACAAATACTTCTTTTGCTTCTACAAGTTCAGCCATTTTATAAATACATTGTGATTTTAAATTCTTGTAGTTCGCTCCTCCTATTGGTGAGCTTCCATTGTTGAACGGTACAGCCCCTTTTAAATAGCCTCTCAAAAATGAACCCAATCCATCAGCATCATAAGCAATGTTAGATCGTCCTACCTTCCATTTTTCAGCAGTATCCTTTATCACCTTTTCCACTTCATCAGCATCACATTTATCTATTATCTTACAATGTACAACTTTAAATCCTGACCATACGAATAAAACAAACGTATCTGAACCATGCAAGGCTATATCTGCTGTAATATACATATCACCATCCTTAACATGATTATTGGTGAACAGGTCATTTATTGAACCATAAGAAATTAACATGTCCTCATTCTCTTGCTCTTCTGCTAAGTAAAGGCTTTTAAATATCTTAGGAGGCAAATCTCTTTGTGCCTGCTCTATTTCTTCTCTTGACAATATCCCTGCTTCCACTCCATCCCATGCTGTTACTTTAAAATAGGCATACTCTTTATCGGTATTGGCTTTGCTCTTTAGTTGGTGCATCCAGTTGGCAGTGCCTCCAAAGTTCCCTATGAGCTTCATTTTACCGCCTGTTGCTGTTATAGTTGATCTAAGGGCATAGTAAGCCTCAACTCTCGCTCTAGGTGCTTCATCAAATACTATGTAATAAACATCCTCGCCAAATAGGTTATCGGGCTTTTCTGCACTCTTGAAATGGATTATTACACCGTTAGGGCATGTTATTGTTAAATTGCTTTCATTGATTTTATAAATGCCCGTCCTTCCTAATTTCGTCTTTAGCCGTTTGAATGCTATTTTAGTCTGTGAATAAACAGGTGCTACCCACCATACATTTTGCCCTTCCTTCATTTCAGGTGAATGAGCCTTTTCATAGATACCCCATATATGGGCAAAGGTCTTACCTATCTTAGTTGAGGCTTCTGTTATAGTGAATCTGCTATCATTGTAGAGAAAGTCTTTTTGATAGTCCGTTAGGTTGGGTTTTTTAATATTAATCTTCAAAGCTAATGTCTATTGACTTAACTGTTATTTCCTGTTTCTGTTCAGCCTTTCCAAATAACCAATCCCTATAATCACTCATCATCCTTTGCCTTGTTGCCTTACTGTTTAGATCAATTACTATCAGCCTTATCCAATAAGGTTTGTCCTTATCCTTTGCAAAGTCTTTTAAGTCCTCTTCATCCATTGATAAAAGTAATCCCATCATATCAAAGTATTCTGTTCTCGTAGGTGCTTCATACCCTTTCTTTTTAATATCTAAGATATGCTCTGAATACTTCTTTTTAGGCTGTCCTTTCCTATTGATTCTAGGGTCTCCTTTCTTAAAAGGCTTTGCATCTAAATGTATATCTTTTCTTCCCATATCTTAAACAGTAAATAAACTGTTAATTTTTTGACTTACAAATTTAATTGTATTGTGAATTTATTGGCTTTTCTCTTTGCACTTCTTATCATTCCTGGATACATTTTAACCAAATCTTTTATAGCTTTCTTTTCCATCTCAACAGTTCTATAATCTTTACATCCTCCCTCTGTCACCCAATGCTCATTTTCCCAATGCAAATACCTTATGCCTAATATTCCACCGTACTTAACTATATGTCTTAAACATATTTCATAGTCTTCTTTGACTTTAAAATTCTCATCAAAATAAAACTCTTCATCATTTATCATACCCATACAACTTGCGGTTAGATATGTCTTTGTTAAAATTGGCTTATATGGATAAACTGATCTTGGCGCTGCTTCTGTCTTTACTCCCCACATCTTATATCCCATTTGTTCTGTTATATCAAATGCCTTAATAAACTCCTCAGCCCAAAACCCCTCATCCTTTATATCTACCTTCTTGCTCTGAGTATAACCCATTTTAGTATATCCTACATTCTTTGCATCATCATCTAAAAACACTACTCTTCTTTCTTTTGTGTTTTTTAATATCCAATTTCTTGTCTTTGTTATCCCTTGTATGTTATTTGGAACCCCTATTATATTTTTAATATTAGAATATTGATGAGCCTCGCTTTCAGGTACAAAAAAGGTTCCCAAGTTTGGCAATATATTATTTGTAGTTGTTCTTCCTGCCCTATTTTTACTTGGTATCGCTATTAGCATATCTCATTTTAAAATCATTCCACTCTAATACCCTCTCTAATCCAACTTGATTAAATGGGCTTCCATCTTTATATCCTCCTCTTTTTACCATTTTTAATTTTAATAATTCTTTTACCTCTTCCCATTCTTCGCTATTTGGATCAGCCATGATTAAAATATATTCTTTGGGTGGTTCAATCTGAACAGACTGTTCAAAATCCAATTGCTCCCCATCTTCCATTTTATCAATTTTATCTACAGGTAAATCCAACCCCCACTCTTCCACTTGTTCTGCATCCCATTCATTTGCTATCATATCCCAATCCCACTCTCCGAATCCTACATTGTCCTTTATAATAAATTGTCTTTGCTCATCCTCTGTTAGGTCTGATGCCTTTATTATGGTCACTTCTTTTAATCCTGCCTCCTTACAGGCTTTTAATCTCATGTTGCCTCCCAATACTAACATATCATCATTTACTACAATAGGTCGCATCTCTAACATTTTGGGAAACTCTTTTATTGAGTTAACCAACTTCTCAAACTTATCATCCTTTATTAATCTTGGATTGTTTGGATTGCTCTTTACTTCTGATATTTTTACTCTTGTTGTGTTCATAAAAGTATTATTAAATATCACAATCTTCACCCTCTCTGCATTCTTTAGGGTCTGCAATATCATCTATAGGATTTTTACATTCAAAAGGTATAATGCTTATTTTATGGCTCAACTCAGATAGATGTCTTTCATTTGAGTTTATTGAGTCTATTAAAATATCAATGTTTTTATTTATAGCATTTGTCTTTTTTCTTTGATAATAAACCATTTTAAATAATAAAACTATTGCTATTGATTGAATGATAAAAAATACTACTGTAATTGTATTCATTTTTTAAGGTTTAAATAAGTATTAATGCACAAATGATAACCACTAAATAAGAAATGAATATTCCTGTCTTCATTCCTCCAATGGTCTTTAATATTCTGTCTGTTCTAGGTTTGTTTCCCAAATAGTTCCAAGGTAAATTCCTTTTCTTGTTCAATGTTAAGTTGAAAGGCGTAAAGAATGATGCTGCAGATAGAGTAAATAATAAAACCATTGTAAGTACGTTTCTTTCTTCAAATACCATATAAGCAAGTAAAGATAAGAAAAAGAACATTACTCCCCTTATAGCTGCTCTTGTGTTGTGATTTAACCCTCTTGGAGCCATTGCTTGAGAAAGGTTCTTATTTATCTTGTAAGCATCTAAATAACCCCACATTATACCGTTGTAGGTGTTTATTGTTATGAGTAGTAGTATTGCTGTTATTTCCATTTTAAAAAGGTAATTCGTTTTTGTGTAGAAATCTTGGCTTTAATCTATTTATGAAACTTTTAATCATGCAATTTACTAAATATTTATACCAATAATATTCCGTTCTGCATTGTTCGTTTTCCTTCATGTACTTTTTAGCTGAATACATTAACTTTAAGTACCAAATAAATTCTCTCATTTCTTTAAATCTTTTATATCGTACTGCAATTTCCATTATTTATATTTTAAATTAAAGCTATATTTGTTTGGGTTATTTAAATCAACTTCATTTTCAAGAGGGTAGAATACAACTAATAATTGCCCTTCTTCCGTTCCATCATCCCAATACCATGATTCGCTTTGATCGATTTCAGATATACATTTAGCAATCCTTTTAAATTTCTTACGGGACTCCTTTCTATATCTATTTGCTCACCTGTTAATTCCTCAATGCGACTTAATAATATTTCTTCTTTTTGACTTTGTAGTTTATCATACAATTTATCTATATATTTACTTATTATTTCCATTGTTTAAATCTTTTAAGTTTAATCTTTTCTTTCCCCTTCTTTCAATATACAAATCTATCCAATTTTTTGCTTTCTCTTCTGTAGGAAAGAACTTTGCTTTTTTAAAGTTCCTTGCCAAATACTTTTCCTTTCCATTGAAGTCATATAACTCTATGTTATGGGTTATTCTTTTAATTCTCTTTATGGATACCAATACTTATTTGCTGACTTCTCAAGCACATCTTCCAACTGTACCATATTGTCGAGTGTTAATTCTTTATAATACCCATCCAATATATCCAAAGCTGATTTGATTGCTGCTTGCTTAGCATCTTTTAAGTTCTTGTACCCTTCAGTACTTGCATAGATAATGTTTCCATTGTCTGCTGTTAACCTTATTCTATGCTCTTGTTTTTCGTCTTTGTATTCTTCTATTTTCATCTGTCTATCCTGTTTTTAAATTCAATACCGTAGAAATCTTTATATACTTTCTTTGCCTTTTCAGCAGCCTTTCGCCTTTCTTCTTTTGATCCTGCATTTAAATAGTCGTCTAATGCATCCATTGCTATAGACAAATCTATTGTGCATTTAGACAATTCGCCAATCAAATATTTTTGAAAGGATTTTGGTTTGTATTTTTTGCTTTCGTTTTTTAAGTAGTCGCTTTTTATAAGCTCTTCGACTGCCCTTATTTCATTTTCTTTTGCTTCCATTATTTTGAGTTTTATAACACTAAGTTAAACATTATTTTAATTCCTTTATCTTTTTTCTATAGTTATTCCTTATCTCTTTTAGGTGTTCCCTATCCCATTTTAGATCCATTCTTTTATCCTCTTCTGCTAATCTTAAAAGGTGTTCAACCTCTTTTGCTCCTATCCTTTCAGGAAGTCTTAACAGATAAGAATCAAAGTTTCCATCCTTAAACCTGTTGCATTGTATGCACTGGCCATGTATGTTGTATTCATAATACCTAATCGTGCTGTATTTAGTTGGGTAAAGATGCCCTGCTTCAAATTCATTGTTCCAAGGCGTGCCACATGATATACATGGCTTACCCTTATCCCTTTTTCTTATGTACTCATGGCAAACATCCCTAACATTGGACAACAATACTCCAAGCCCCTTTCTGTTCTTGTGTTCCTTTTCTGCTTTCTCCAGGTCTTTTCTATCTTTAGTAACCTTAATGCTTATTCGCTCTATTTGCTTTCTACCCTCGTCAGTATTGTAAAGCCATTTAGGATAGCATCCACATGAAATACCTATGCCGTAAATTCTATTGGCTTTTCCATAATGAACTTGAGGTATCATTTCCCCACATCCAAAGCCTTTAGCCTTTCCTGTTCCTTTACATTTCTTTTCTTTGGGTTTCATAATTTATTACTTTTAAAATATGCTCTACGGTTTTAGATAGATAAGACTTTAAGCAAAACAGTTAACTTTATACACCGTTAGCAATCATAAAAGGCTTTTAGCTTTTCTATACAAATCAGTATCTCCACCCATTCCATCTTCCCAGGCCTCAACGAACTCTTCTACAAACGCCTTTAACGCCACTTCGTTATTGCTAACATTGTGTATAGGTAATTTTTTCCCTTGTTTTTTCGGTTCAAATTCACTTTCTACCCATTTAGCAATTGCAGCTATTTGGTCATCATAAGCGTATAATCCTTTGGTTATTTCTCTTTTAATCTTTAGGTAAATTTCTTTTGCTTCCATTATTTTAAATTTTAGTTTATTAAATCGGGTAAAAACTACCCATACACTTGTCCGTTAGCTGCAATTAAGAGCTAAGATTCATATAAGTAGTTTCTCTCGTTCCTCTTTGCTCATTTTAGCAATCTCACTATTGCTATACCATACCAATTCCTCACCATTCAATTCTATTGGCTTTTTTCGTTCAATAAATATTGAGTCACCAGTACTTTCATCTTTAAATTCTTCAGTCCAATGCTTGTATTTAACAACACCTTTTTTTGATTTTACTTCACTGTAAGTATATTCCATTTTAATTTGATTTATATTAATAATTACGTTTCTAAATTCGCTCTTAACAGCAGCTAACAAGGGCTAAAAACACATTAAAACGATGTTTTAGCCCCGTCACGTTGTGGTGCATTACCAATCCGATCCATAAAACTCTAATTCCTCACCACAATCTTTGCATTTTATCTTATTGTAATTCCAATCGCATGGTTCACCAAATTCATCACAAAAGTCTTTGTAAGTCCATTCATGCTCTTCGTGGCATTTAGGACAATCAATCTTTATTTGTATTGGTTTTTGAATTACTTGTACTTCTACCGTTTTACTCATTTTTCTAAGAATTAACGCACCACAACAATAAATAAAATGAATAGTGCATGGGTGCTTTATGCTTCTATTCAAGTGTAGCATGTGCGCTACTGCATTTTATTAGAGCCGTTAGTATCAATGCTAAGACTGCTGTTTACGTTTATTATTCATCAATATCCATTTGTCGTTAGGATGAAACCAAGTGCAACCGCATTGCCCTTCTTTTGGATGACCTGAACTATGACACCATCCACCTCTGTAATGGTCTTTAATTGTGTGTCCACAGTTGCATTTTACATTCTTTGGAACTTTAGAAGCACTGATACTAACAGCAGGTTGCTTCAATGGCTTAGTTTCTTTTTCATCTGACATATTATTGTTTATTTAAAGTTTGTACTTCTAATCAAGCTTATCGGTTAAGGTCGCCACTAAAGCAACCTGCGAACCGTTGTGGGCAATTGTGCGACTAAAATTTTTTGCCACATTTCATGCAATGCCTATAATGAACAGTATCTCTAACAACCGCTTCGGGATGGTCGCAAAACTGTTCGCTTCGCCCTACAACACCGTGTATACGTAATTGCTCTAATCCGTTAAGAGCATTATCCTTCATTTCTCTACTGCGTGTAGTATGGCATTCTCCGCTTTCAATCATACTACTCAACATTGCTATTGTTCTTTGCGCTAATTTTATATAGTCCATAATTTAAGTTTATTTATTATTAATCCGCAACTACGCATACACGCATCACGTTATTTCAACTCACCATTTATTCTAAGTTTATAAACCATCCATCCTTTGTACTCAAATGGAAATTTCTTCTTGTACATCATTCCCAAACTCATTTCAGGATGTGCTTCTACTGCTTTCTTTATCTGTGAATAGGCTTCTACCTTATCACCTTTTGTTAATACTACTATGTTCTTGTTTGTCATCTTAATTCTATATTGGTTATTGATTCTTTGTCCACTACAATTGAAGTCCTTTCGTTATTGGTTTTTGTTCTTGCTTTCTCTGCTGCTTCTTTCAATGCTTCTTGGGCGTATCTTTTAGCCACTTCATCCACATAAGTTGATTGTAATCTATGAATATAATCCCATTCTTCACAATCATTTTCTTTTATAACTTCATTCTGTATTTCTTGCAGTGTTTTCATCTTAGTTTCTTTAAATATTTATGAATCTTCTCTTGTTGCTCAATAGGTAACTTAACCACTACTGAATGTACATCCTCTCTATAATTTTTATAAAGTTTATAGTACTGTTCAAATCTCATTAACGTATTGTATATTGTTGCCCTACCTCTGTTTATCTTTTCCATTATACCATCATATCCCCTATTGGTATTTGGCATTAAACACCTCATTATTCCGCAGTATATCTGTCTTCCCTTTCCATAGTCGTATTCTCTTGTGCCGTTTCTCATTGAATGATAGTTGAGTTTTAATTGGTCGCATACGGCTGCAAGTATTATTTCCCTTTGGTCGGATCTTGTGAGAAAAATATCTCTTAGCTCTTTCCAATGTTCATAATACGGTGTGCCTGTTAGGTCTTCTTGTTTGAGTTTTATTTCCATGATTTAATTGTTTTCAGAATAAACAACATATCCACTCCAATAATTCAAGCCATTAGCAAGCGGCTTATTGTTCATTGGCCTTCCTTGCGCTTCAATTTTTCTCCATTTAGGCTCAGCATATTCTAAATCTAAATTTTCTATCTCTTCTAAATTTTCAGTTTCAAAATCAATTCTTACCGTCTTTCTTAGTTTTGTTTTCATTCTTTTTTATTTTACAAGTTCCCAAATCGTTTTCCTGTCATTGGTCACAAATTTTACTTTTATTTTCCCTTCTTTTTCAAGCTCTCCAAACCTTCCGCTTATCTTATGCAGTTCTAATTTTAAATAGTTTCCTATTGTGTGCATGCTTGCGCTCTGCATCATTTCCAAAGCCTGTAATATCTGCTCTTTTCTTGTTGGATGGAATTGCTTAGTTGCGTGATATGTTTCTATTGATGTTGCTCTCATGGTTGATTATATTAAAGTTTCTGCTGCTTTTAAAGTGTTTCTATAATCCTTTTTCATCCTAAAGGCTGCATCTGTTTTTTCATAGATTCCCTTTTCTCCTGCCTCTATTCTTTCAATGGCTTTGTTTAAGGCTGCTTCACTTAACCATGGTCTATTGTCCTCAGGATATGATTTAGATTCGCTCTGTGGCTTTTTTGTTTGCTCTCCTGCCGCATCAGTGTCTTTGTCCGTTACAAGCCCTAACATCGAACTTAAAGCGTATCTACGAATGTATGTTATACCGCTACCCAATACTTGAAATTGGTTCATCTTAGCAAGTTCAATTCCTTGTGGAATATCTGTTGAGCTTTCCAACATCTCACCGCTATCAATGTGAAACAAGATAGTTTTAACTGCTTTTCCTTCGATCGGTTGGGTAAATCCTAAACCATGCTTTTTTAACAATGGGTTTATAATTGGAAATATTGTTGGAAGGTCGGCATATGAATAGCCGAACCCCTCAGTTCCCTTGTGTATTACTTCTACTTCCTGTTGGAAGGCTGCTAATGCTTTAAATAGATTTTTCATTTTATTATTATTTTGAGTTGTTGAGTACAAATATACACCTTATTTTTAATTACAGCTACTCGTTAACAATTTTTAACTTTTCGGGGCTTAGCTCTTCTGTTAGCATTTTAGTGAAGTCTACATAATGTTCTTGCATTACCCTTTGTGTTGCATTTAACTTTTCTTTTTTTGGCGCAACTTTTTTTTCTTTTTCTTTTTTATCTCTTTTAATCCAATTATCTAAAGTTTTGTAGATGCTTGTATATTTTTTTGAAGCAGGTTTATAGTTATCCAATGAATCTAAAGTTTCTTTTATTTCTTGACTTGAATATTTGCTTAATAATTTTTCACATTCATTTTTTGAAATGGTTCCAATTTTTTTAACATTAGGTAATTCATCTAAAATATATTTTTGAAGTGGATGTATCTCTTCTTGGTTTATTGGTTTATTGGTTACTTGGTTTACTGGTTTATCTATACTCTTAGTGCTTTGACGTCTGCTTTCACGTTGCTTTGACGTGTGCTTTATAGTTGCTTTATCAAGTGCTTTACCACGTGCTTTGACGTCTGCTTTGACGTTAAAACTTAACTCAATTATATTAGATGAGTATTGATTTTTTGAATATTCATGTACTTTTATAAAGCCAAATTCAACCAATTCATCAAAGTGTTTTTTATATGATGAGTAGGATTTTATCCCTGTTGCATCCAATGCCATCGAAGTGGGAAATCCAAATATTTTTTTCCATCCCATCCTATTGCAATGCTCAATGGCAAAGAAAAATATTATACCATGAAAGGGTTTTATTTTGTGTGGGTTTTCAAATGCGAAATTAAACCATGCCCTACTTAGATCATATCCATTCATAGTTTTTTCTTTTTATTTAACAATACTCTGTTATGTCTTAGTTGATTGTTCTCATATTTAAACCAAACAAATAATTCTTTTAAGACTGAATCCAATTTAGAATCACTTATACCTGTATTAAAGCATATTCTTTCCCTTGTTACATATGCCGTATCACGATCTTCGGTATAGTAAGATAAATAAATGTAGAGAAGTTTAGCTTCTGTACTGTACTCTTCAAACCATGATGTGTCAAATAATAATTTTGGTATTTCCATAATATAAAATTTAGTGCATTAAAAAACCCCTTACCAATGTCGCCGTGGGGTGCTTCAAAGGTAAAGGGTTTATAAAAATGTTTTCAGAAGTTCCCCACGAACTGAATACAAATATAAGAATTATTCTTTATTGTTTATCATAATTTATTTTAAAAAAAGGGGCTGCTGTTAAGCAAACCCCCCGATCGTGGACTCCACAATCCATTGCAGCAACCGCAATTTAACTTTTATCTGAGCCTTTAAACATATTATCATAAGGTACGAATACAACGCATTCCAACTTGTCATTTGAGTTTATGGATTTTCCTTGAACATAATACTCATAATTCCATCCACTAGCAACCCTTCTAACTTTTATTTCCTCATCTTCATCCATCCACATTTCTTCATGCAGTTTTAGATCGTATATTGTTTTCTCTTCCATCTTAGTTTAGTTAGTATTTGACAAACGAATGCACTCCTTAACAAAATTATTTATTCTTAATCCTAAAGACCTTTTATTTTTCAATTTATCAAAGCCTGTTCTATATTCGACACCTTTGTATATAAAATCTGCTAACACCTCTTTTTCACCATTCCAAAAATTACCGTATTTAGGCAAGTGTAAAGCAACGACACCTTTTTTATGCTTATAAAATGAAGTTGCACCATCCATTAATCCAGTGTAACAAAATCCTGAATTATTGTCATAAGGCTTTATTATTCTTTTTATTATTTCCTTTTCCATCTTAGTTAGATATTAGTTCTAAGTCCATTTTTACACTTCCATAATGCTTATTAATTAAGCGTTCTAACAAGGTTTGTTCAGGCACTTTAAAGTATTCTCCACGTATATAAATACAATCACTTTGTAGAGCTCTAAGTATTGTATTTTTATCCATCCTTACAGTACAGGTGACTATTGTTTTTGTGATTGTTGGCTCTTGTATTTCTTTGTAATTTGTTAAATCTATCATTTCTTCCATCTTAATTAGATATTAGTTCTGAGTTAATCTTCTTAGCTTCATAGTTAGATATAATGCTTATCTGTTGCAATAATTCCCTTCTTATTAAAGTTCTTATTGCAATAGATTCATCATTCATAGCAATGTCCTTTGCTTGTTCTGCATAACTTCCAAATATTTCATAGTAAGTAGGATTATTGATTATGTTTTCTTTTGCAAGTTCAAAATCTTTTATCTCAGCGTCTATTTCCTGAAGCTCTTTTATCTTGTCGTATAGGTTAAATTTTTTCATCGTTTTGAGTTTAAATTATAGTACAAATATAAACCTTCTACATAGATATATTTACTCTACATAGAAGGTTTAACATTATTTAACATTTAGATTTTTTGTTTTTAGGAAATCTATACCATCCTTGCACTCAACAAATTTATCATATTCTAATTTAACGGATGATGCTTTAATTAATTTCCCAGCAATATTAGCTATTGTTTTTGCTTCTTGAAGATTAATATCACCATTCCTTGTTTCTTCGTAAACCTTTTTCAAATCCTCTATTAAACAATCTATTCCGATTATATTAGTTTTCCTTTGCATATCTTTTTATTTTAAGTATTTGTCTTTGTATTTCTATTAGATTAGTTCTTTTTTTTATGTCTGAATAAGGCAGCCCCGTCTTATTTATTAATGTAGTTATAATATATTGATCTGTTAGCCTTGCTCTCTGACTCCTTTTATCTTTTATTCTTCTTTTTCTTATAACTTCTCTGCCTTCAGGTGTAGTTTTTAGTTTAACGTAATTATCTTTATAATAATTTCGATTATATTCTGTTACTTTTTGCTTATTTTTTGAATTATAATCAATATTGCACTTGTAGTGGCATTTCTTGCAATGAGAACGTACTCCATATTTTCCTTTTTTTTGAGAATGAAAATATTCTTTAGTTGCAGGCAATTCTTTTTTACACTTAGTGCAAGTTTTGAGTTTGTCCATAATGTATTATTTTGAGTTTATAGATACAAATATACACCACTTTTATGGATTGTCAAGCCTGTTAACAAACTTTAACATTTACACTAAACTAATTTGCTCTCCAGGAAGTGGACAATCAACATTAAAGTATTCCAAAAGAAACTCCCTACATTCTGTCATGTAATCCTCAAACTCTTAAGTACTGCATTCAGTTGTACTCTTAGGCGTCTTAATTATCTCTCCTGTTTTTTCGTTGATATGTTCAAAGTAAAGAAATCTATTCTTTAGAAACTCATGGCATTTATCACTACTCCATATCTCGCCCCACTCTTTTCGGATAGCCTGTTTTAATAATTCAACTACCACCCCATGATAATACGCATTTTGGGGATTGCTTCTCACCTTTCTTTTTTTAGCTATAGTTATTTCTATCTCTTTTCCTTCAAATGAAGCAAAGGCATCTTGTATTAGTTTCCTGTTTCTTTTTGGTGATCCGTTCTCTACTTTAGATATGATGCTTATTTTATTCACTGCATATAATTTACAACAAAAAACATCCAAATGAAATGGAACACTTGATCGACCACAAAATGTCCATAAGGAAGAGATTGTAATTTTAGTTCACCTTGAAATATATTAAACTTTTTACAATACCAAGAAACAAAAGAACTTCTATCTTGAATCCAATGCTGAATAGCTATCAATGCAAATTGAATCCATCCAATATCAACCAAAAGAAATGGGAGCATATAAAAGACTACATGAACAGTACATATAAAATTACTTTTCTTTTTACCTACAGCCATCCAATCATTTTGAAGTAAAAAATCTCCAATAAAATGAGCTAAAATATAAGGGATATTCATATCATTAATTTTTAATAGTTATTTTCTTTTAGTTTATAAGCCCCATAAATACACCCTGCAATAAGCAATAACCCCAAACCCTCAAAAGGTACACATGGTGGAGGGAAACAATTATTCCCCCCTGCCCATGGTGGTTTTCCATCTCCAGGTTCCCATCCCCCTCCATGTGGAGGTTGAGCCATTACATTAAATGTAAATAGAAGTAGTATTGTTAGTATTGTTTTCAAAAGCTTAGTTTAATAGTTTCCTTTCCATGTGTCTTAATTCCTACTTTTGGAACTTCTTCCCCTTCAGAATCGTAAATAGTATCTTTGCTTTTATATGCCAATTTAAGAAGCTCCCCCCTCTCTTTTAGCTTATCGGATAGTTCTTTATACTTTTCATCCTGTTCATAGTCCAATCTATCCCCTGTATTCATTATAGTGAATTTAACCCCGTTCTCCGTTGTTTCTTCTGTAATCTCTATCTTGCTTCTTAATTCGCTCTCAAAGCTGTTAATGAACTCTTTTAACCTTACTGCATTTGTTAATGCTTTTATTGGTGTTGTATTCCCTGAATCTAATACTTCATTAGCTGCTTTCTTTCCATGTTCCTGAGCTTTCTTCCTAGTGAAGTCAGGAGAGTATTGCATTGCTTCAAATTGCTGAAGCTCTAAAAATGTGTCTTTACTTCTTTTCATTGTTTTGAGTTTTAAATGTAATCTTCTATGTTTATTTTTTCGCAGTTATCCCAACATTCATGTCTACTTATTTCTCCATCCGATATACTTGCACTAAAATATTCACCACCTTCTTCATCACAAAAAATACCAACAACTTTATGTGTGATATTTATAGACCAAAAAGCGCACAAATCCCCCCTCTTAAATTCCTCTTTCCTTTTGAAGTTATCCCAATTGCGTTCTTCTTTGGAGGGGAATATTAGGCACTCGCCACCTTCATATATTTGACCATACTTTGTTAAAGCAAATTTCAATACTCCTGCTTCAATTTCTATAGGTGTTTTTAAAATACCTCCCATTCCTCTACAAAGGTTCGAGTTAGTTTCAATAACTTTTATCATTTCTCCTGTCATGGTAAAATACACTTCATCACCATCCTTTAATATCTTTGTTAAATCTTTCATTTCGTTTTGTTTTTGAGTTTGTAAATTATCTAAAAATTGTTTAAGTTTTATCATATCTTTTTTAATTAACTTAAACGCTATAAGCGTGTGTTCTATCGCTTCAAAAGGTGATCCGATCATGGCAGTATTGTTACTTTAAATGTATCTTTAGAATTGTCCTTAGAGTAGAACTCTATGTATTCCTTTGAGTCGTTTCTATCGAAGTTGTGTACCCTTACTCCTATATCTCCTGAATGCCCAAGGCTCTTGAAATGCTTTATTGTTGCCTCGTAGGCTTCGTTAAATGTTTTGTATTCTTTCATTTGGTTTGTATTAAAAAATAAGGGGAACTACTTTTATTGATATTACTTGCCGCTTTCACCTGCTTTCGTATCAGCTTCATTCCCCTCACTATGTCTTTAGTTTAGTTGTTTAGCCATAAATTCATTCTCGAATACAATACCATTTTTGATTAGACTGTAAGCATTTTTAATTGCTTTGGAATATTGCTCAATGTTTTTTAAATCCATCAAATCTTCCATATCCAATTCTTTATCTATTAAACGCTCGTATTTAGCAATGATTTGTTTTTGCTCTTGTACTTCTTTTTCGTTTAGTGTGTAGGTTGCTGTTTTCATAGTATTATATTTTTGAGTTGTTATTATGATACAAATATACACCGTCTTTTTACTTCTCACAATAGGTAGATAAATCTTTTAACAATCTTTAACATTATGCTTTTCCTTCATCCTTGCAAACTCTTTCTTTAATCTTTGGGTGTGCTGTCTTCTTATCTTTTCCTGTCTTAACTCCCACTCCATCCAAAAGAGTTTCTTTTTTCTCCTCTCTTCTAAGAGTTCATCTATCTTGTTTCGGTACATTGTGTAGAGAATGCCCAAAAAGATGCTTACAAATGCTGCTATGATTATTAGTTCCATTTAAAAGGGGGTTTTGGTTATTGGTATTTTTTCAAGTTCCTTCCTTAGTTTGGTTGCTGAATAGAATTTCCCTTTGATCATGTAACCTATGCACCCATTATTATAGACTTGTTTTATTTGTCTATTGGTTTGGGTATTGAAACATTTTCCATCTTTAGTCCAACAGTAATTGTGCGCAAATCTCAATCTGTATTTAAGAGTATATCTTATTGATATTGTTTCCATTCATCCTATGTAAACTATTTTTTAGTCTGTAGTTATAGCCAATAGCTACCACTCCATTTCATAATGAATTTTTCCTGATTCAATCAACCTGAATAAAAGTCTTTCCTCTTGACTAAATTCACTCCAAAACTTTAACCCAAGAATTGCATAGCCTTCTTTTAGTCCAAATTCGGGAGCATCCTTCAAAACATAAGTAACCTTGGCAAGTTGCCTTCCTATCTGCAATTCCTCTTTTTTAATTGAATCGAAAGGCTTTAAATTCAGGAAATCCCCCTTTTGAAAATCTCTATCGTTTTTTCTTAATTCGAAGGTTTTGTCTTGTTTTTCCAGATAAGGATAAAAATTCATCCAAACTTTCAAATCGTGTATTTTTGGTATTCTCATAATATTTATATTTTTCGTTAATAATCCGCTACTGGCTATAACAGTACCTAAGCCACATTAAAACGATGGCTTATACTCAATGTTACCAAGGCTCGCTGCTTCCGCAAAAACAGTCCGCTACGTGAATTGGTTTCCCAGAGGTGGCATCCCATTTCCAAGCCCCGCACGTGCAATCAAAATCAGAATAATCAGATTCATCTTCACCGCTATCATCCCAATCGTCTATATCATCTATGTACTCTTCGCAATCGTCGCACAAATGGTGCTGGACGCTTTCGGTTCGGTCGCCACATTCCCGGCAAAAACTATTTTCTTTCATAATTTCCTGGTTTGCAGTTCATCAATTTTTTTGTTCAATCTGTCAATTTCACGTTCCCGCGTGTGGTTCTGATATTCCAAAAATTCAATACGGTCTTTCACTTGCCGTTCGGTTTGTGGGTACTTTGTGGTTCCGCAACTGATCAATGTTGCGATTGCGGTAATCAATAGTAGTTTTTTCATTGTGATTTCTCTTTCACGCCATAGTTTTTCTATTGCGTATTTACAAAATGCGGAAAAACTTTCATTTCCTGTAAATTCTTTGGCCATAATCAAAGCCTGATCCTTATGTTCTTTGGTTAAACTGGCAGATGTCGCTATCTTTTTACTCATAATATCTATATTTCGTTTAAGCAAAAATACAACCCTTTTTATTAATACGCAAATAAAAATTAATATAAATTAATAAAGTTTATTTGTGTAATACATATTTTTGTTTTAAATTTGCCTAAGAAATAAAACCAAAGATATGAACCCAACAACAAAACAACTAAACGACTTCCTTTCAAAATGCGAGGTCAAATTTGACCGCTACGATATGGACAAATGCGTAGCCCTTTTGCTTGACGATATGGGCGGGGACGTGGCGAAAATGGATTATAAAACGAGCATAGCAACTTGTGAACCGGAAATATACATCGGTGAGGATATGTACCGGCTTTCCGAATCGCAAATGAAAACCATCCTTTGTTATTTGGTGAACGAAAATGCCGAAGATTTTGAAGTTTGGCAGGAAACAAAAAACGATACATACGATGTGCGATCAGAGCAAGGTCTGTACGGGTATGGATATTAATTAACTTTAAACAATTAGAAATTATGAAAAAACTATTAAAAGAATTACAGGATTTGATTGTTACGAAAATCAAAAATGAAGAATACAAAGTTTTGGAAACGTCAATCTCCGGGGATTATTTCGGCATAAAAATCGAAATAGAAGGGGCTGCGTTTGATTACTCGATACCTTCAAGCCAAAAATACTTGTGCGAACTTTCAAACGTGGTTATACTGGAAGAAAAACATGGGGATCGAAAAGATGTTGCAAAAATACTTTACGACCGGCATTTTGTGCCAATGAAGAAACAGGAAATTCAAAAACAAATAGATGAACTTCAAAAACAATTGAAATGAAGCACGTACAGAACCATTTAGGAGTTATCCACAACAAGATAACTGGAACGGTAATAACACGTATAAAGCACGGTAACTGCATTTGTATTTCCGTCAAGAACGAAAACTTTGAAAACTCTAATTATTATAAACCTTTAAGGAAATGAAAACACTGCACCTCAATTTAAAAGGAAAATGGTTTGATATGTTTATTTCGGGAGAAAAGAAAGAGGAATATCGGGAAATAAAACCGTTTTGGTTTGAAAGATTAGTTTTTCAACATAAAAAAGTATTCAAATACAGTACTGGATATGACTATGATGAAGGATTATATTTAGAAGAAGGAATAAATCATTCCTTGAATAAAAATAATTGGGGCGCAAAACCTTACGACACCATCACATTCTCAAATGGATATTCCAAAGACCGCAGACAATTCGTTATAGAACTTCGACGGATCAAAATTAGCGAAGGAAAAGAAGAATGGGGAGCAGAACCCAACAAAAAATACTTCGTCCTTAAAACAGGTGAAATTTTATCTAAAAATTTTTAACTAATGAAAGCAACAATACCACCTAATTGGCAACCCAAC
>CALCHN010000018.1 GCA_937901255.1 uncultured Flavobacteriales bacterium
ATTTCAAGATAAAAAATTATCCAAAAATATCAAAGGGTTTTGAGACAGTCTGACGGTCAAGTATAAGCGTAGTGCGGGATTTCAAGGCACTGCACTGTCCGCTTACCGAAAAGTTTATTTAATGTAATTACTTTCATATCAGCATTTTCGCCCGCATTACGTA
Source organism: uncultured Flavobacteriales bacterium (assembly GCA_937901255.1). Taxonomy (GTDB): domain Bacteria; phylum Bacteroidota; class Bacteroidia; order Flavobacteriales_E; family Vicingaceae; genus BRH-c54. The sequence goes on from CALCHN010000018.1 coordinate 164, forward strand.
TAGCCATTGTTGTGCAATCGTGCTTTCTCTTTTCTCGTCCGTGCGTTGGCTCAGACACACTTATTGGCAAGCTTTGGATGGTGCGGCCGGCTTGAGCGGCTTGGCAATGTGTGTGGCTGTTAGCGTGGGATTTGTTATCTGAACCCATACTTTTCTGCTGTTTTTAAATTAAGTCTTGCTAGAAACTTATTTCTATCTGTTAGTTCCTTTTTCCCTTCTAAAAGGTCAACCATAAAGCGATATTTATATGCGTCTAGTCTTTTATTTCTTTTGTCCCATAGTACAATTCTTTCAATGAGATCTATGGAAATTTCTACTTCTTCCTCCTTCTTGTTATCGTCAGCATTGAAGAAGTCGTCCATATCAAAAAACAATTCAGGGTTTAATTCGGCAACTATATTTAAAATAGTTTCTCCTTGGTTAAGCTGAATATCAGTTATTGCTCTGTTGTTTCTTATTTTACTACTTAGAGTAGAAGCCATATCATACTGATATTGGGTAAGGTTTTGAGTCTCTCTTCCCCAGTCTTCTATTTTCTTCCAAGTTTTAATATGTATTGATTTTAATCTATTCAATGAAGCTTCCATCTCAGCCTTTTGTGTTTCATCCTCTGTTAATTTTTTTCGCTTTTCAGATGATTTGTTTTCCAAGTCTGCCTTTAAACTTTCCAAGTCAATGTTGAAATCCTCATTTTTAATTCTATTCCAACAGTCTTCTTTTTTTGCCCACTCTCCATATAAAGAACCAGGAGCTTGGTTTTTGATGTAATCTTCTATTTTAGACATTACCTCATGGAGTTTGTCTTTAAGAATCTCGCTCAAGGATTGTTGTTTCCAGATTTTGTATAGGTCAAGTTTATAATCCAATTTGAGACCTAACCAAGCTATTGAATAAGGAACTGTTATGTATCGCATATCACCAATTGCATTTGGTTTTACACCGTAAATTTTTTCAGCATTTTTAAATAATAATGCTTTTGCAACTAAATCTTCAAACCAAATATTGTCAGGCTTGAAACTGAAATTATAATTAAGGAATTGAGCATAATTTTTTTGACTGCCTCTAACAACGATATGTGGGCCAACAACTAATTTCTTACCATTATAAACTTCTTCATATGTGTTGATGTATTTAGCAAGTAGCTCTTTAGTAAACATTTGACTTCTTGGGTTCTGCTTGTCAAATTGTTTCCGCTTTGATGGAGTAATTCCGAATCGGTTTCTATCATTTTTATACTGCCCTCGTGAACGCTCAAAGAACCAGCGTGTTTGAGTTGTTTCCCCTGAAATCGGTGGAGCCCAAATTGTTCTTGACAGTTTTTCAATCAGTACGTGATTTTCTCTGTTAGAACTTAAATCAGAAGCTGAAACACGATTTTGAGTGTTTGCATATTCTGCAATCCGACCTACTATTTCAGAAAAATTATCCCTGTTTTTTACAATCGTCAGTTTTACTGGAACGAACACATTGCTAATATCTACTTTATCTTTCTTCCAAGTGTGATAAACAGATGCTGTTGTTTGACCGCCATTTACAATTTGAAAATCTTTTACCTGCGCAATTGCCTTTCCTTGATTATTGGGTAGATCTGAGATAGTAACTTCTTCGGCAGTTGCTGCTATACCATTATTGAAAGCCATAAACATGTGCTGCTCTTTCAAAATAGTGTTACGAATTCCTTTGTTTATTTTACCAGTAAATTGAAGAAAGGAACGGACATTTTGTTCTAAAAGCCTAGCCCCATATTGTTCATATATATCTGCAAGTGCAAGACCTGGAATAATTGCGAGCCAAGATTGATAATCAGAATTTTCCGTTTCATTCACAATACAGGGAACTTTATAGCCAGACTGTTCAAAGTTGATTTCAATAGGTACTCTTGATTTGTCTGAAAGATTGAAAAGATAGTTTATATCAATTGTTCTATAAAAAACCGTGTACCCCGCAACTGTATCAGAAGTTTTTAAATCAGCTTTTACTTCTCCATTCGTAATTAAGAAGATATTTACTCGTGTTAAATATTCTTTAACTTCTGGAACATTCGCTAATGTTTGAGCAAGGTCAAATATCTCAGAACTCTCCTCAATTTCATTTACATAATCTTTGTAAATCGCATTTCTGAAAAACTTTACAGCTCTATCAATCGTCTTATCAGCGTCTCCTTTTGTAACGCTTTGAATAGAAGAATCGCCATTGTATATGGTAACAAATAAATCAAGTGTTTCATAATTTTCATAAAGAGAATAGCCGTTGATTTTATGTTCAACGCCTCTTTTGCTAATTTTTTCATCAAAACAAACTCGATAGTTTTCAGTCTCACCGGCATCTGATAAGAAAGACAACGCTAATTCAGTAAAAACTTGCTCAGGGTTTGTACCTTCTTCCTCTGTAATTAAGGTTGAGTTAATCTCTTCTTGAATGTCTATATAGAACTTCTGTAATTCTTTGTTTTCCATAAAAATGCTATTGTATTTCACCCAAAAGAGTTTCTGTGTTTATTCTCCATTCCTCCGATTCGGATAGAACAATTGAATATTTTACATCACCAACACCAATTGGAATTTGATTTTCGGTTATTCTTGGGAAATTACCAGAAACTCGGTATAGGTTTTCTTGGCGAATGGTATAACCTCTTTCTTCATATAAAGGCCTATGTATTTCGTAATATCCAGATTCCAATAATTTTAGTTTAAACAGATTGGATGCCATTGTATTCTCTTTCAATATCTCCAAAACATCATCAATAAGAAAATTTAATGATTCACCATTACCAACTCTTATGTCAAGGGAAAGATGATACAGAAATATTTTTTCAATGATAGAATCATCTAACTGTCGTTCACTAGTGACATGAATTTTTTGATGATTATTACCATGAGTAGTTTTTACTTCAACTGCCCAATTTGAATACTGAAAGTCTTGAATTGACTTCTCAGGACCAAGCCAAGATTTTAGACAATAGTTTTTATCAGATGTATTGTTCAAGAAAAAACGTAAAAAATAAATTTCACCGTAAAGACCTCTTTGTGCTTCATCTGATAATCCTTGCTTACCAACTTTTTCAAATAAGGCTTGCCATTTCGCCAAACGTTCTAACAATTTTTCTACTAAAGTTTGCTCCGTTGTTACTTCTGACACTCCAAAAATCAAATCTTCACATAGGGTAGAAAAAATGTCTTTGTGCTGTTTATTGAGTAATAGAATGAGTAAGAATTTCTTTGATTTATCTCTTTCATCAGGCAGTGTTTCTATCTTGATGTCTTTGAGTTTGTTCCATTGATTTTCGTCAAAAGAGAATGAGTCACTTATTTTAAAAGCAATACATCTCAGTTTTTCTGGAGTTTTTAAAGCAATAAACACATCAGGCAAAACTTCTGCTGAATATCGCTTATAAAGCAATCCTGAATGACTGAAATTATCATCCTCTAAACCGAGCCAAATATTTTCAATCTTCGTCATCTCCATAATCTTCAAAATCTTCTTCCACAATATCAAATCTGTCTAGCAACTCCTCATTAACAGCATAAGATACTGGAGCGTTGTAATTACTTTTAGGGAAACTTATTGCATAGCCAACAAATGGATTAATTCCTTTTGGTAAAGGATTTTTAGGGTCTATACTTTCTTCAGGGTCAAGGAGGTAAATAATTAATAATGGTTTCTTAGGGTCTCTTATTTCATTTCTAACTATTTGTCCGTTCGGGTACATTGCTTCACCTTCTTTTTTCCTGTGAAGATTAGTTAAGTCCATTGCTCTTTCATATTCTTCATCAGTGAAATCAATAAATTCATCTGACGGACTTATGATATGGGATTTTCTTAAATAATATATCTGTTCATTTGAGTTCTTATCATCCTCCGTTCTTTTCCATTGACCAATTTGAACGTCTTTGCCATTTACCTCAATAGTTGAGTTATTTTTTGGATTAGGTTTAGTCATCAGCGCAATTCGCCAATCAGTTAATTCACCGTTTTTTAATTGAGCATTAATGAATTGAATAAGTTTTCTTGGCTCAGTCTTTTTAAGATTTTCTACAGATTGTATTCCTTCAAAAAAGTTAATGACTTGCTCCGTAGGTATATCATACCACACGAAAGCATTTGGCTTTGTGACAAAATCTGATGGTAGAGTTCCGATAAATCTTTGTGTGTGTT
>CALCHN010000019.1 GCA_937901255.1 uncultured Flavobacteriales bacterium
TTTTATTTTTAATACAATATTTCAGGATTTATCTAAGAAATCCCTAAACAACCTTTTCCTTGCAAGAGAATTTTTCACTCATGGTCGTTTTATATTTTTTATCAAACTAACTGACCAACAGGAGCTGCTTCTTCATTGTTTTCTAATATCAACGTATCTCCTTTAAGTACAGGTACTAATTTAGATTTATTTAAAGTTAAACAATAAACAATATCTTCTTCCAAATTTAAGTTGCTTAATCGTTTTCTGTGAGAAGATTCCCCTAAGAACTCAAACAACTTACCCTTGGCATTTTTGTATAAATTAAGTGCTCCTATAGCTCCATCACCCAAATCTGTATAGCGTAAATTTTTACTTATTTTTTCTACTACTGCTCCTGCAAAAAGAGAATCTTCTAAGTTAAATCTATCTTTCCAGCCTGCACATAAAAGCAATACGTCTTTATCTTGTCTTTCAATGTAATCACAAACGGCATCTAAATTAGTAAAAGCCCCTATAATTACTTTATGCGCATTTTTAGCTGCGTGTATAGCTTTTGTTCCATTGGTTGTGGTAAGCACAACGGTTTGGTCTTTAAATTTCTTGTCAGAGAAGGTTAATGGAGAGTTTCCAAAATCAAAACCATCCATAATTTGAGCATTTCTTTCTGCTCCTACTAAAAAACCTTTTTCTTTGTAGGCGATAGCTTGCTCAACAGATTCTACTGGAATAAGTCCTTTAACCCCATTTTCGAAAGCAGCACAAATGGCAGAAGTAGCTCTTAAAACATCTATTACTACTACCACGCAGTTGTTGTTATCAAAATAGCTTGGAAATAATGCCGGAGAGAAGCATACTTCTACGTTATTAATATTTCCGGAGGATATTTCTCCCATATTTTAGTTATTTGTTATTAACCCCTCCCAACCTCCCCAAAGGAGAGGAGTTTCCATCGCACAATGCCTTGAGGTTAATAGTTAATTAATAGCAGTAAATATTTATCCTTTGTAAAATGGCATTTTCACTACTTTAGCTTTTACTTTTTTATCTCTTATTAAAATGTAAATTTCAGTATCTACTTTAACAAAAGAAGTTGCCACATAACCCATACCTATTGCTTTGTTTAAAGATGGAGATTGTGTTCCTGAAGTTACCTCTCCTATTACATTTCCTGCTGCATCTACAATTGGGTAGTGCTGACGAGGAATTCCTCTTTCTACCAACTCAAAACCAACTAACTTACGTTCTACACCTTCTTCTTTTTGTTTTTTAAGATAATCTACATTTACAAAATCTTTGGTAAACTTAGTTATCCACCCCAAGCCTGCTTCTATTGGTGAAGTAGTATCGTTAATATCATTTCCGTAAAGGCAAAAACCCATTTCTAATCTTAAGGTATCTCTACAAGCTAATCCAGCCATTTTCATTCCCACCGCTTTTCCAGCTTCTTGTATCGCATTCCAAATTTTCTCAGCATCTTTATTGTGAAAATAAACCTCAAAACCTCCTGCTCCAGTATATCCTGTTGCAGAAATAATTACATCTTCTACCCCTGCAAAAGTTCCTTCTTGCACGGTGTAGTAAGTCATATCTAAACTCATGTTGGTTAAGGGTTGTAACATTTTTTGTGCATTTGGTCCTTGTACTGCCAACAAAGAAATTCTATCAGAAATATTTTCTATGGTTACATTGTTCGTATTGTGTTTTACCACCCACTCCCAATCTTTATCGATGTTGGCACCATTTACCACCAATAGATATTTGTCTTTAGCCAACATATATACCAATAAATCATCTACAATCCCGCCATCATAATTGGGGAAACAAGAATACTGTACTTTTCCGGGAGTTAATACTGAAGCATCGTTTGAAGTAACACGTTGAATTAAATCCAACGCACCTTCTCCACTTACCATAAACTCTCCCATGTGCGACACATCAAAAACACCAACGTTATTTCTAACATTTAAATGTTCGTCTGTTAAGCCTGTATATTGCAAAGGCATGGTAAAACCTGCAAAAGGAACCATTTTAGCTCCCAATGCAATGTGTTTGTCTTTTAAAATAATATCTTTTAATGCTGTCGCTTCCATAAATTGTATGTTTTAAAATAAATAAGGAACAAATGTATAAATAATTACGCTATTATTTATGAAAATGTAAGTGATAGAATGGTTAATTTATTAACCATGAAATTAACTGTTTTTTTTTGATTGGAAGTTGGAGGTAATGTACAAAATGAGGTATTGAAAATTAATCGCAAAGACACGAAAGTTTTCGCAAAGGACAACAAACCTCTCGCAAATCCCGAAATATGTTTTTATTTGAAAAACTAATATTTCGAGGATGCTCGAAAAAAAAATAAAGAATTGAAAATTCTTGTTTTTTCGGCAGACGCAAAGACGCTGAAGGTTAAAAAGTTTGAAGTTTGAGGTTAAAAATTCCAAAAAAGTTTTTAGAAAAATGTTTTTGATGGATTAAAACCCCAAGCGTGGACGCTTGAGGTAGCGGGGGCTTTTTGCTGAAATTCGGAAATTCCGAATTTCTTTAAAGTACCGTCTTTAGAAAGCTCTCCTTCTTCATAAATATTTTGAATATGTTCATTAATGGTTGACTTAGCTTTTCCAAAAAGTAACCCCATCTGCTCTTGGGTAAGCCAAACAGTTTCTTCTTGTAGATGCACATCTATTTTGATATTGCCTTCTTGGTTTTCGTATATAATTATTTCGCTATTCATACACCTACTCTTGTTTTCATAAATTGTGTGTTTAAAACAAATGTATTAATAATTACGCTAAAATTCTTAAAAATGTAAGTGATAGAATGGTAATTTATTAACTAAAAAATTAGAAGGATAAAATCAATAATAGATTCCCGATAATTTTCTGCGTACCTTGAAAATTTCGAGAATGACGGTAAGAAGTTAGCTAGAGCTTATTTTTTACGTAGAAACCAGCTTAAACATCATTCCTGCGTAGGCGGAATCTAAAACAATAAATTAAATTAATATTCTAAAAACCTTAAAAAATCCAATAGAATTACTACATTTGAGATAAAGATACAGTGCGGATAAACGTAATGGTACGTTTATTCGGTTGTTAGGGTGCATTAAATCATCAAATCTATGAAACACATATATTTCATAATAATTATTTTCTGTGCGATAAACAGTGACTGCCAAAACTCTGTAAACTTTAACCAGAAAACGCAACAGCTAGATTCACTTACTTTTCCTGAAGAGGTCGTAACTAAATTATCAAAGCTAAATTGTGCGGTAAGCGACTCTTGGTCAATCAATGTTAAACCGAGTAAATATTCTGAAGATTTCGATCTTCCTTACATTGATATAGAAATGTATAATTACAAAACAGAAATAAATGAAGGAAATGTTGGTGTAAATCTAATGTGTTTTGGGATTAACAATAAAAAGCAAATCCAAAGATATTTCGAAAAAAGAACAGGTTACACTTTTAACTTAACAAAAAATTATATTGTGGTATGTTTCCCTGGAGATTTTGATTCTATTGAAAAAGACTATGAAAGATATCCTACATTCAAATTAGCTTGTAAAAAATTGATGTTAGAACTTAAACTCTATTTTAAAAAAGAATACCACAATTTATAAAACACCCCTCAGCTATCGCGAGTTTTTAACTCGTGATTTACAATTTATACTAAACGGAGCGGAGTTATGCTAAGTTAAATTCGCACCAGCATAGGGCATTTATTTTATAATAATTTCTTTTACTTCTGAAACAGGTATAATTCTATTTTGTTTAAGTTTTAAATCATGAAAAAATACAAAATCGTGTGTTTTTCCTACAAATAATAAATCATCCGATGATTTTATAGTTTCTTTTTCCTCTAATACTAATTCAATGTTTTCTTTTGATAGATAGTCATTTAAATTATATCCAATTAAATAAGGTAAACCGCAAATAGTAAACATCAATAAAAATACAACTCCAGCTATATTTTCTGATGTACTTTTCGATTCAGCAGTTAGTAAAATAAAGCCTCCTATTAGTACAACACAAAATAATACCCATACAATTACAGACATCCACTTATCTATTGACTCTAAACTATTTAGTAAAAAAAGACCAACAATAATTAAAGTTGAAATTAAAATGAATGGAACAATTCTCCATTTAATATTGGTATTCCCAATCGTCTTATTTAAAACATTATTTCTAAAATAATTTTCAGTTGCTTTTTTAAATCTAATAAACAATATATAGAGCATTAAAATCATAGCTATACCATAAAGTACTATTAACCAAATATTTTTCACATAAATAGTTATTAGATCTTCAACGGTTAAATAAGATGCTATATCAATACCATACTTTTTGTAATAACCATAAACGCCAAAGTATGCTGTTGCCAGTGTAGCAGTAATTATAATAGGTATATTTGATACTATTTTTGGGAAATTTAATTTATTTTCCATATTGAATAGTTAAAAGTTCTATAATCACCTTCCCTTCTATGTCCTTTAGTTGTGCTGTCAAATTCTTCCAATCAGACACTAATATTACTTCTTCTGCTTTAAAATCTACTAAACTAGATTTTAAAGAATTAAAAATACGCTGCAAACATTCAGTTTCATTTGCTTGAGTTGTTCCAAAAAACAGGTAAGTCTTACCTTCATATAAAAAATAATGTGAAGCGAACTTAAAACCTTCTATGTCATCAAGCTTAGGTTTAAAGTTTTCTAATGATTTATCAAACACTAAATGAATTTGAACCAGCTTTTCTGCATCTAACCTATCATACTCACTTATCTTCCCATGTTTCTTTGTATAATCTTGCAAAGGAAACTCTTTAAAGATAAATTTTCTTCTATATTGAAAATTACAAATTAATAATAAATCATAGAATTTTAAATATTCCTGAACACCTTGAGAGTTCTTACTACTTTTATGATTTACGACAAATTCTTTAAACTCTATATAAGTACCAAATAAAGTAAGAATAAAATCACTAACCCCATATATTAAAATAGAAAATGGCTCGACATCTAAAGATTGTGAGCAAAATACCTCAATATTATCAACTTCTTTTAGATAATTTTTAAAAATATCATTCAATTCAGTTTGTTTACAAATGTGTTTTAATTGGTGGTAATAATTATAAAATGTATAATCATTTATTTCCCACATTTTATTTTTATACTTATTTAAGTATTCTTTAAAATAACCAATTCCCAAATCATTTAATTCACCCTTACTAAAACCCCATAAATTTGTTTCATATTCATTCTCTTTTAGCAATACTAACAACCTTACTTTCAAAGAAGTGTCAATATACTTATTGTTTAAAAATTGATTATTAACTAAATCTTTTGTTTCTTCACTTGTTAATTTAAAATTCTTATCAATTAATTCAAATCTACCATTATTTAGGTTTAAATATTTTGACAAAATTCGTGTTATTTCACTTAAATAAAGATTATAGTATTCACATCGCTTCCAAAAATAAAATAACGCTTTAGTAAGAGAAATCAATTCGTCTTTACTTTTTATTTGATGATAATTAATCCTAATTATTAATTGTTCACCTAAATTTTTTGAAAGTAAATTTTCTAAAGTGTCATTAAACACTCTATCTGATTCTTCTTTTTTTAATAATTGATTAAAATCAGATTCTCTTAAATCATCTTCAGCGTAGCTCAACCTCATTACTTTATAAAAATTTCTTTCGAATTGAATTGAATTATGAGGCAAATCATCTTTCTCTCCAAAAAGTGCCACCAACACAGAAATAAGAGCTTTGGATTCAACACAGTCAATACCTAAAATTGATTTGAAACAATTCTCATCTTCAGAGTAAAAAACACTTGAAATTTTGTATCTTTTAGGATTAACAGTAAATGAATTTAAACTTTCAAATACATCAATAATTTCTTGTTCATCTTGTTTTCCACCACCATTAGAATTAGCCTCAATCAAAGAAAATTTTCCATTCTTAATCTTTAAAAAATCTTCTTTTCTTTCATTTAATAATTGAATAAATTTTGGGAAATTGATTTTTAAAAAAATGAAATTCAAATAATCATTTGTGTCAATATCTTCAAAAACAAATTTAGATTCAAATATCAATTGATTAACTAATCGCTTAACATCTCGTATGTTGTGAATAAAATGACTAAAGTGATTTCTGTTATTTGTTAATGCATTATTTATTAAAATAATATCACTTTCTTTAAAATCGTTACAATTTTTAAGAGATTTAATAAATTCTTCCTCCAATATTTTTTGCGGTATCTCAGGTAAATATACTTCTAATTGAAAGAATTTTTCTAAAAACTTATAATGTTTATTACTATTATCACCTTTCAATGTTTTTATAACATAATCTTTATCTAAGGCGACAATAAATACTATGTTAGTGAAATTAGCAGTATTTCTTATCAGTTTTAATGTTTCTGATATCTCAATTGGGTTCAAACGATCTAAATCATCAACATAAACGATAATTTTTTTATTTAATTTACCTAATGAAGTATTAATTTTATTGTATAAATCATACACTGGTAAACTTTTATCTACATCTACGTTTACATCAAGTAAGGAAAATACATTTCCGGTATTATACAATTTTAGTAAAGCATCTGAATAACTTGAAATTTCTTTATGTAACGTTCCATCATATTTTTTTAGTTTTTCACAAAGTGCTTTAAAGAAATCACTAATAATATCTTTTTCATTATGATTTAGGAATGGTGAAAATTCTATCTCAATAATATCCTCAATATTTTTTTTAAAAAGTTCCTTTTTGAAGAGACCCAACAAACTTGACTTCCCATTACCCCAAGGCCCAACCAGACCGATAGTAAAAGCTTTTTTATAATTATCATTGATAATTGGATCGAGTATTTTCGGTACAATATTTTTATACCCAAGTCTATCTTCTTTATCCTCATCAATAGGAAGATCTTCTATAAATGTCGATTTATTTAGTGTTTTTGGTTCTTTTGTTTTTTTTGGATAAAATGTTATTAAAAATTTAAATAACATAACTATTGGGTAAATCATTAATGTGGTAATCACAATATCAAGATATGCTACGGAAACATTTTGTAATACTTTTAAGTGAACATATTCCCAATTAACAGCAGATAATCTATAAAACCAATAAGTTATTATTAAAACTCCAAACAGTAAATAGTGTAAAAAAGAAGCTTTATAAGCAATTTGAAGTTTATGCCAAGTGAATAATCCTCCAATGACAAAAAAAACTCCTGTAAAAAAATCAAACAAATATGATGACTCTATTTCACCTGGTTTGAATACTAAAAATTTTAAAATAATATCTGATATAAATGGATTGAAAATAGAAAATAAAATTATCAGAGAAATAGTCGTAACAAACCATTTGGAAAAAATCCAAGTCTCATCTAATTTTTCTATTTTATCAATCAACTTAGACATTTTCTATGTTTTATTTTTTATCCCGACCCTGAAAAGCTATACTTTTATTCATCTCAACAAATATACAATATTTTTACAAGGCTTTGATTATGTTTAAGCTAAACAACTTAACCTACTAATCACATAGATTCCTGATAAATTTTCCGTTGTACTACAAAATTTCGGGAATGACGGTAAAAGTCGGGCTTTGTGCGTTGGCAACCCCTCCCCTTCGGGGAGGCTGGGAGGGGCTTCTACTTCTACTTATCCAACTCCTCATAAACAGAGTTTTTGCTCTTAAACTCAGGGACAAGGTTTTTCATTTTGGCAACAATTTGCATGTTGTTTTGCGTGGTGAAAGCATTGATTAAATCAGTAATTTTTTCTTTTACTTCTTCAAACTCATACTTTTTTACCTTCGCTATCATTATTTGATTGTGATGCGTAGCGATAGTATTTTCTTCATTTGCCAATAATTCTTCGTATAACTTCTCTCCCGGACGAAGTCCTGTAAAAATTATATTAATGTCTTTGTCTAAGGTTAACCCTGATAGTTTTATCATTTTTTTAGCTAAATCGAGTATTTTAACCGATTCGCCCATATCAAAAATATAGATTTCCCCTCCTTCTCCCGATGTTCCTGCTTCCAGCACTAGCTGACAAGCTTCCGGAATCGTCATAAAAAATCGGGTAATATCTGGGTGTGTAATGGTGATTGGTCCACCGCTTTCAATTTGCTTTCTAAACCTTGGAATTACAGAACCGTTGGAGCCTAATACATTTCCAAAACGAGTGGTGATAAATTTAGTAGTGGCATTATTATTCAACGATTGAATATAAATTTCTGCAATTCTTTTGCTTGCTCCCATTACATTGGTGGGATTAACAGCTTTATCGGTAGAAACCATTACAAAACGTTCTACTTGGTATTTTACTGCTAAATCGGCAATTACTTTTGTTCCCAACACATTGGTAAAAATAGATTCCGATGGATTATTCTCCATCATGGGAACATGTTTATATGCCGCAGCATGAAAAACATAGTTGGGCTGGAACGTCTTAAAAAGATTATCCATCCGCTCGGTGTTTCTAATGTCTCCAATTACAATTTCGTAAGGAACATGGTTAGGGTTATCGCTCAGTTCCAATTCCATATCATATAAAGGAGATTCGGCTTGATCGAGCAAAATAATTTTTTTTGGATTGAAATGTACAATTTGTCTTACCATTTCGCTGCCTATACTCCCTGCTGCTCCGGTAACCAATATCACTTTGTTAGCTAATTGTTGTTTAATGTTCTCTTCACTAAGTTTAATAGGATCTCTTTCCAGCAGTTCTTCAATCTGAATTTTTTTAATTTGCTTAAAGCTTAATTGCCCGTTAATCCAATTAGATACTGGTGGAACATTCAGTATTTTGGTATCGAACTTTAAACAAATGTCAATGAGTTTTTTCTTTTTGGCTGCACTTAAATTTTGTATGGAAATAATTACATGAGCAACATCGTTTTTGCTCAGCATATCTTCCAACTTACTCATTCCTATAATTTTAACACCTTCTAGCAATTTACCTTCTTTTTTGGCATCTTCATCCACAAATGCCAATACTTTATATTTCAACCCGGCATCTCTATCCAGCGTTCTTTTGGTAATAATGCCCGATTCACCTGCTCCAAAAATAATCACGTTACTTTTTTCACGATAAGGATTCATTATTTCGGTGTAAAGCGACTTAAAAATTACTCTTAAGGTAATCATTAAGAACAAGGTGGTCATGTAATCTATAATGATAATAGAAAATGGCAGTGGAAAGGTTTTGTTGATTCCGTAGTAAAAAACAAGGTTGATTACTACAAAAACTAAACTTCCTAAAGTAAGCGTTACAAATATGCGTTGAGAATCTTTGGAACTGGTGTGTTTTACAATCCCTTTGTAGGTGCCTGCAATTAGAAAGCTAAGAAGTCTTACGCCTAAAATAACACTAAAGACAAATGGAAATCCTTTTATTTCTACTTCCGGAATGCTGAAGTTGAAGCGAACCAAATAAGCGATGATGATAGCAAAAAAGCAAATTACCATATCAATGGTAAGTACCATCCATCGGGGAAAATTATTTTGAAATATGTATTTAATCCAACTCATTAATTTAAAACTGAAAATTATAAAAATTCTGTAAAGAAATCTGGTTAACCTAAAATTAATATCCACAAATGCTAATTAATAATTTTAGCAATGGTTTTGAATATAATTTTTATGTCGGTGATAACACTTTTTTCTTCAACATATTTTAAGTTAAGCTTTAACTTACTAGGCATAACTTCTTCAATATAGGTCTTTTCAGGATTGTCCGACTTTCCTAATACTTCATTTTCATTAATGTAAGCTATGCTGGCATAATCGGTTATTCCAGGTTGTACTGAAAGTACTTTTTGCTGCTCTTGGTTGTATAAATCAACATATTTTCTAACTTCAGGACGAGGACCAACCAAGCTCATATCTCCAATAAAAACATTTATTAACTGCGGCAATTCGTCAATTTTATATTTTCTAATAAAATAACCGGGTTTGGTAATTCTACTATCATTTCCACCAACTGTAAGCAAACCTTTTTTATCCGAACCAACAGCCATAGATCTAAATTTAAACAATTTAAAATCTTTTCCGCCTTTTCCTACTCTGGTTTGTTTGTAAAACACACCACCTTTAGAATCTATGGTAATGATAAGTCCTACAATTAAAAATAGCGGGAACAATAGGATTAATCCAATCAATGAAAAAAATATATCCATTAATCGTTTCATCTGTTTATATTTTATTGTTATTAAATCGGTCAGATGTAACTCCCTTATAATCTTTTCTTCTGCAAGAAACTTTTACTCGTGGTCGTTTCATTATCCCATTACTTTTTTAACTGCGTTAACCACTGCTTTTATAACCGTTTGAATCTGCTCGTCTGTCAAATCATAAAACACCGGTAAGGAGATTTCTCTGGAAAAATTATCTAGCGTTACGGGGTAATTGTTGACATCATATCCTAAATTTTTATAAAAACTCATAGCAGGAACAGGAATAAAATGCACATTTACAGATACATCCTGATTAAATATTTCCTGAATAATAGCATCTCTTTGCTCTTCCGTACAGTTTTTAATCCTAAGTGGAAATAAATGGTAAGAAGTTTCTGTTGTAAGATTTTCATTACCTATAACAGGTAACTGAGCCCAATCATAGGCTTTTAAAGCCTTAAGATATTCGTTAAAAATGTATTTTCTTTTCGGTAAGGTTTCGCTATCATATCTTGCCAACTCCACCTGACCAATAGCTGCCATAATATCTGTCATATTGCATTTATAGCCGGCTTCAACAATATCGTATTTCCAATTGCCTTTTTGTGTTTTTGCTAATGCATCTTTATTTTGTCCGTGTAAGGTTTTTACACATAACGTTTGATAAATCTCATCATTATTAAAAGGCTCAGGTAAATTAAGTGCTACTGCCCCACCTTCTCCGGTAGTTAGATTTTTTACTGCATGAAAAGAAAATACAGAAACATCAGTTAAAGCCCCTGTCTTTTTACCTTTGTAGCATGCTCCAAAAGAATGAGCAGCATCAGAAAGTACTAGTATTCTACCTAATTTTTTTTGTTCGTGTGTTGTAGCAACAAAAGTGTTTTTATGTTTGTTTACCAAGGCATTAATTGCATCAAAATCGCAAGGTAAGCCGCCAAAATCTACCGGCATAATTACTTTTGTTTTGGAAGTAATGGCTTTTTCAATTGCTGCAACATTAATGTTAAAATTAGAAGGATTTACATCTACAAAAACAGGCTTTGCTCCACAGTGCATTACCACATTAGCCGTAGCTGAATAAGTATAAGCAGGTAAAATAACTTCATCGCCTTCTTTAACACCAAACCAACGCAACATAATTTCTAATCCTGCTGTAGCACTGTTTAAGCAAAGTGTGCTTTTATTACCACAATAAGCTGTAATCTCTTTTTCAAAAGCCTTAGTTCTAGGCCCAGTAGTAATCCAACCCGATTGAAGCACCTTAGTTACTTCGTCTATTACTTGCTGATTAATGTGTGGTGGCGAAAATGGAATCATATATTTAGTTATCTGTTAATAGTTATTCGTTAATTGTTTGTGTATATTTCTAATTAATTGCGATGAGCTACACTCAACGCTGTTAAATTTCGCTCCTTCGGAGCTTTATTCTTTCTAGTTAAAAAATTTCTAATTTCTAATTTCTAATTTCTAATTTCTAATTTCTAATTTCTAATTTCTAATTTATTAACTCTTGTATAATATTTTCACAAGCTTTTCCTTTCCCATATAAATCTATGGTGAAATCTGCTTGTTGCTCCAACATTTGTTCTACTCCTTGTATTATTTTTTGAGTATCACTTCCAACAAGCACATTTACCTTATTTTCAACTAACTCTACCCATTCGGTTTGATCACGCATGGTAACACAGTTTTTCTTAAAGAAGAAAGCTTCTTTTTGCAATCCGCCACTGTCTGTCATTACTAAAGTACATTTCTTTAATAACTCAATCATATCAAAATACCCAACAGGTGTTATGGTATTAAATTCCATTTTTAACCCTAAATCTGCAATTTTTCCTTTGGTTCTCGGATGAAGTGGTAATACTACCGGAACAGTTTTGTTAATGGTGTTTAAGGCATTGATAATTCCTGTTAAATTCTCTTTATTATCAGTATTTTCAGCTCTATGGAGTGTACACAAAATAAATTTATCGTGGGTTATTTTATTAGCAACAGTAGCTTTTTCAACAGATGAAAGTGAATAATATTCTGCTGCATCTTGCATTACATCACCACTTTTAATGATTTTTGTATTGATATTTTCATATCCTTCTCTCATCAAGTTATCTACTGCAGTTTGTGTCGGACAAAATAAATAATCAGAAATTCTATCGGTTAATATTCTATTGACTTCTTCCGGCATATTCATATTAAAACTCCTTAAGCCAGCTTCAACATGAGCTACTTTTATATGTAGTTTTTTAGCTGCCAACGCTCCAGCTATAGTAGAATTAGTATCTCCATAAACCAATAGTAAATCAGGCTTCTCTTCTAATAATATCTTTTCAATCTGTTCTAACATTCTGCCCGTCATAGCTCCATGTCCAACACTATTAATATTTAAGTTGTATTTTGGTGTGGGGATTTCCATTTCTCTAAAAAATACCTCACTCATGTTATCGTCAAAATGCTGACCTGTATGCACAATAATTTCTTCAATTTCTGTATGTTTCTCTATTGCTCTGCTTAAGGCAGCAGCTTTTACAAACTGTGGTCTGGCCCCTACTATGGTTATAATTTTCATTCTGTGTTTTTTATTTTTTGTGCAATATAGGTTGACAACCTTTCTGCAGATTTATAATCTAAATGACTACCATCATAAGAGTGATAGTCATTATTTTTTGGTAGCTCAATCCAAACACCACCTTGTTTTTCAAAGTTCTTAATAAATAAATCAAAATCAAATTTAGTGTAAACATTTTCAATATTTTCCATTTCTGGTGTTGTAGGTGGTCTAAAACCGAAAACACGTATATTATTTGAGGTACAATACTTTACAAAATGGTAGGTTTCTTCAATACTTTTATCGCTTATTGATGTTAATTGAAGTTGTTCTTTGTAGGGAGTTAATGCCATTTGAGGATTTGAAGGAACTCTAGTAGAAGCAACCCAGCCTTGTTTATTAAAATATTGATAATAACGATTGTTTTGCGATTTTTTAAAATCTGTTAGTTTAAAAGGTTCAAAAAAAGATAAATAAGGGTAAATATGTTTTCTTTCGAGAACACTTATCTTAGTTCTATTCAGCTCTTGATTTAAATGTTCATTTTTTCGTGCTTCTTTTGTTAATGAAAAAGGGGAAATTCCTAATACAACTATTTTTTCTTGAGCATTTAAGTTCAATTGGTTCATTGAGAAATCAAACATTTGTTTACTCATGCTACCTGATGAATATCCTAAATTTATTACTGTTTGATTACCTAAAACATCTTCCATTTTTTGTGGCGAAATTCCTCTATAAACTCTAGAATCACCAATTACAAGTGTTGAATATTTATTTGAAGGAAATGTTTTACTAGCCCAAAATGAATCATAGAGTAATTTAGAATAATCTTTGGTTGGTCTAATTTTATAAACCAAAGAACTTAGTGCTATTGTTAGCAGTAAGGTAAATACTATTTTAAAAATAGAACTATTCATTTGTTAAAATTGAAAATATATAAATTCTTGCTCAGGCCCTCTTAAAAATAAACATGCAACTATAAATAGCGAAGCTTCAACACCTTCGAAAACGATAGTTTTGGTCACTTTTTTTAATTCATAAACATAAATACTTAAAAAGTAGAACAATTCAAATAGCAAAGCAATTCCCAGAAAATAGTAGGAATTTTCAAATTCACTCCAATAAAAATGAATTTCTGTAAAAGAAAACATTTTATTTATTACATAAAAAGCTTGCTCTATTCCTTCTGATCTAAAAAATACCCAAGCTAATAATACTTGAAACATAGTAAAAATGAAAATGAATAATTTAGGAATTTTCTTAATAAAAGGATAAGAAATTCTTTCTACACTTAAAAAGAGTGCATGAATTCCTCCCCAAATTAAAAAAGTAATTGATGCTCCGTGCCACAAACCAGAAACTAGCATAGTGATCCACATAAATAGAAGTGATTTTACTAATCCTTTTTTATTACCTCCTAATGGAATATACACATAATCTCTAAACCAAGTTGACAGAGAAATGTGCCAGCGTTGCCAAAATGATTTTAACGATTTTGCTATATATGGATGGTTAAAATTCATTTTAAAATGGTAGCCCATCCATTTGGCTATACCTTTTGCTATTAAACTATATCCGCTAAAATCGAAGTAAATTTGAAGAGCAAAACCAATACTTACCATCCACCAAAATATTGAACTATTATAAGCATCCATGTTGTTATAGGCTGAGTTTACTAATACTCCAATATTATCTGCAAGTACGGTTTTCTGGAAAAAACCCAGGGCTACAAGTTTTGTTCCGTGCCAAATTTGCAAAGCATCTACTTTACGATGTTGACTTAATTGTTTTAAGAGGTCTTTTGCTCTAATAATTGGCCCGGCAACTAACTGAGGAAACATACTTAAATAAGCAAAAAAATGAAAAATATTTTTAGTAGGCTTTAATCTATTTCTATAAATATCAATGGTATAGCTCATTGATTGAAAAGTATAAAAACTAATTCCAACAGGTAATATAAGGGCGAATTTTGGAATTCTATTTACCATATTAAGATGGATATCCAAAAGCCCCAACACATCATCAATAATTGATGCAAAAAAAGTACTGTATTTAAAAATAGATAGCAAGCCTATGTTAACTGTTAATGAAAGTATTAACCAAAACTTTTTGTTTGATGATTTTAGCATTAATAAACCTGCAAGATAATCAACCAGACCACTAAAAATTATCAAGAATAAAAAACGCCAATCCCACCATGCGTAAAAAATAAAAGATGAAAATGTGAGGTATATCCATTTGGTATTGTTATTTTTTTTTAGTGGATACCAAAATGCAAAAAATAATAGGATGAATACGATGAATATGAATGAATTAAATAACATGATTAGTGTGCTATGCTTATAATATTTTTGTTAAATAGTTCATTCGTTACTGTTTGTTTACCTTTACTTAACTAATTATCATTTATTAGTGAATTAGTAGTTTTAAAGCTCGTGTTAAACTTTTCATGCACAAATGTAGCATAAAACAACGTATTAAAGAAAGCATAAAAAACTGTACCAGCTAAAGTTTCTAACATGGCTTCTGTTAAAAAATTAATTGTCATTAAACATAAAAAGATAATGTAAATGATGTGTTTGTTTTTTAAGGTGTAATAAAGCGGATAAATAATCATAGCCAATAAAACCAACAAACCTAAAACTCCAGTGGCTAGTGCAGTTTGCAAAAATTGATTATGAGCATTCAGTTCTTTTTCTGCAGCATAATTTAACCCTACTTCTGTATAGTTTTCAATTAATACATCTTTTACATCTCCTGTACCTACACCAAATGGATGTTGAACTAAAATATTTACGCTTACTTGCCAAATTGCTGTTCTTATTGCTGAAGTAGAATTTTTATCTACTCGTTCACTTAAAACAGTATTAAACAATTCGTTAAATCTATTATTTACTTCGGGATTTGCTTTATATCCCGCAAATAACAAAGTAGAAATTAATACCAATGCAACAGTTCCTTTAAGGTATAATTTGTTCTTAATTATTAAATATCCTATAAACCCAAAGTGAATCAATAAAATAGAAATAATACCTGTTTTAGAGATTAAGAAAAATATCATTATTGAGAACAGTCCTAATAAAAACAAGTCTTTTAAAGGAAATCTAATTGAATTATTCTGCTTGATGTTTCGAATGTAAATTAATGCTGAGGAAAAACATAAGAAAATTGCCATATAACTAGAATGACCGTATAAAGCCAACTCTCCATAAAAAAATGAATTGATATTACTATATAGATAATATTGAATGGCTGCTGAAATTAAACTTAAAACACTAGCTACAAAACAACCATCTATAAAGGAGTTTAGTATTTTGTTGGCAATTTGACGAATGTCTATTTTGGAAATAAAAAATATTAATGGAAAGAATAACAAGGAAAGTTTTACTTCTAAATCGAACAAGCCGTATTTAAGGTTAGTAGAATAAATTAGCCCCACAACATAAGTTATATAAAGTATGGCTAATGCTAATATTCCTTTCTTTTCTTTGAACTTAAAACTTCCATTTATTAAGCTCGAAGCAAATAATAAAATGATAATGGGCGGAATTAATTTACGCTCTAAGGGAATTATAAATGCCAGTAGTAAAAACAAATAATAATTAGCCTTATATTTGACGGTATCAAAATTCACTGTTAATGTTTAGCAATTTAAAAGCAACAAAGATAATTGTTTTAATAGGTTTATTATTAGTTATAATTTTTAAAATTAATTTTTCTGATTTACTACTAAAAGAAACCTATACAGACAAACCCTCTTATTACTCAGGAGAAAAGGTTAATATTTATTATTCTTCGCAAAGAGTTTTTCCTTTTAATGTTAACATTCCAATAATTGATGCCAATAAAGAAGAAGTATTTTCTATTCATCTATCTTACCATAAAGAAGATGTTGATGAAAACAACGTATTGTCGGATGGACTACAACTTACGCACAAACAAACATTTACTATCCCTGAAAACATAAAGTCTGGCATTTATTTTATTAATGGTAAACATCCGCTAATTATCAAAAATAAAACACCTCAATCTAACATTTGTGTTGTTTATCCTTTTATGAATAATTTGATTTACCAGCCTTATCAATACCAAACTGTTTTTGATATTAAAGCAGCAACTACCAGTTTTTTAAGAACAGTTTATGAAGACGACTATAGCAAAGGGTTAAAAAAATTGTTTACTCAAATAGACGCCAACTATATTACTGATATTGATTTGGAAGACAAGACAAATTTTAATAACCAACAACTCCTTATTATTTATGGAAAAGCAACTTATTATACTCCTAAAATGAAGCAAAACATAGATGATTTTGTTAAAAATGGTGGTAACTTGTTAATCATTTCGTCTTATTACCAAAACAATATTTGTTGGTACAACTCAAGTACTGCAAAAGTTACTTTAATTCATCCAAAAAGTAACGCCATACAAAGTTGGCAAGGCTATTTTACACAACAAAATGATAGTATTACTACTGTATCGCCTTTAAATTATGCTTATGGTGGTTTTTCTGATAAATCAGATAGTTTAATCATTAACAATACAAGTCATCCTATATTAAAAGGAGTAGCTAACATAAATGTAGTAACTTATTTAAATATGTCGTTACCTACCATTTGGGATAATAAAAAACCAATAATTGACACTTTAAAAATGAAAGTTCATCATGCCGAAATTTTAGCTTATAATAAGGCTTCCTACAATAACAGCAAAGGTGTTAGAGGAATTTTTATTTTTCAACCGAATAAAACAAGTGGAAAAATTATAAGCTTGGTAAGTGAAGATTGGTGCTTGGAAAAAAACTATTCAAAAAACAAAGATATTCAGTTAATTACTAAAAATGCTATTGATTTTTTGATGAAATAAGAAACTATTATTTCTCTATTACCGCTACCACATGCGAACGTAAAAAAGGAAACATTCCGTTTAATATTCCATAAAGCTTCCCTACTCTTCTTCCTATTGGCGGTGCTAAGGTTACTTTTTTAAATGTAATTTTTGATGCTTTTGCAAAAAGCTGCCTAATTTCTTGTTTACTAACTCCCTTCACATCTTTGTTATTGGGATTATCATAAATAAAGTCGTACCACAAGATAATACCATCAGGCTTTACCAATTCATACATTTTATCAGCAATTTGTTGTTTTAACGCTTTATCTAAAATAGAAGTAAAAACGGTAGATTGAAAAACTACATCAAATTGTTGATAAAAATTAGCTTCAAGCACATTTCCTGGATAAATTTCTAATTCTGGGAAGTTGTTTTTTAGAGCCTCTACTCTATCATCTAACAGTTCATTTGCTACCAAATTCTTTAGTTTAAATCCCATTTTTAAAAATCCGGAAATATTACCGCCCGAACCCGCTCCAATTTCTAAAAGACTTAAATTATGTGTGTGTTGGAATTTTTGTTTAATAGCAAAATAATAAGTTGCTTCTCTTTCTTTTACAATACATTTGTTATAATGTAACTCATTGGAATATTTTGAAATTAATTCAGGTGTTTGTCTAGTTTTATACCTTTCTTTTATTTTATCAATTTCATTCATCGTTAGTTGTTTAGGCTCATTAGTTCATTAGTAAATTCTTTTGCAATTTTGTTTCTGTTAAAAAATTCTTGCACATAATTCCTTCCATTTTCACCAAATACAATCAATTCATTTCTATTATTATTTAATTGGTTTATCATGTTTACCAATTCTTCCTCATTTTCAGGTTCAAAATAAAGCCCCGCTTTTCCTTGGTTAATAAAAAGTTCTCTCGCTTCTCCATCAACGCCTAAAAGCAAGGTTTTTTTCATGGCTAAATTTTCAAATATTTTAGAAGGAATAGCTCCTAAAAATAAATCTAATTTTTTAAGCGGTACAAGAGCTACATCAACAGCCTTAACAATCTTGGGCATTTCCGATTTTGACACTAAATCTAAGAAAATTACATTTTCTAAATTCATTTTTCTTTTGAGCTCCATCAGGCGTTCTTTCTCTGGTCCACTTCCTAACAATAGGTATTTTATTTCAGCATTATTTTTGGTTTTTTCGGCTGCTTTTAAAATGATATCCAATCCTTGTGCATAGCCAATAATTCCTGCATAAAGCAACAATAAATCATTTTCGGAAAATCCATTTTCTCTTCTCCATTCAGAGTTTATCGTTTCTGGGTTAAACAACGACAAATCAACACCGTTAGGCAACCAATAGACTTTTTTATTGGGAAACCTTCCTCTGATATTTTTAACAATTCCTTGAGTTTGACCGGTTATTAAAACCGATTTTTTGTAAAGGAATTCCTCCAAAATTGTAGCTAATTTTAAGAAAAACTTATTGGTAACTAATCCCAATTTTTCGGCACTTTCTGGCCATAAATCGGATACATTAAAAATTAGTTTGGCATTTTTGTTTTTGCAAAGTAAATAAGCCGAAATTCCTAAAAACAAAGGTGGCGACTCACAAAAAATATAATCATATTCTTTTTCTAGTTTTTTCTTTCCTACCCAATAGGAAGACCAAACAAATGAAAAATAGTTTTGTAATCTTTTGATGATTGATTTAGATTTAGAGACATAAATAGATGAACGATGAACTTTTAATCCATCTATTTCCTCATAAACATATTTATTACCTACATACGCTTTATGTATTTCCATAGCAGGATAATTGGGCATAGCCGTAAGTATGGTAATATCTATACCTTCTTTTTGTAACAACACTGCCAACTCAAATAATCTGTTTTGTGGAGCCCCTACTTCTGGTGGAAAATATTGTGTGAGTATAAGTAGTTTCATGTTATATCCCTTCTAATTCGTTTATAGCTTGTTCGTGAACAACAAATTCAAAACCTTCTTGAATTAAATACTGAATTAACCAAACATACCAATTTTTCCAAGTTTTAAAACTTTTACTCATATACCTATCGTGAAAAAGAATGGATAAATAATCTAGCTTTGCATCCTTGGCTTTTTCTATTTCTTCTAGTGTTGTTTTTTTGGCTTCTTCAAGTGTTCTTGTTTGGTAGCGATGCTTACCATTTATTATCCAACCGTCCATAATTTGAAGAGGAAACTCCCACATGTCTCCAATTTTATATGGATTTTTAAAACCTTGTTCGGTTGCATCGTATTGGTAGCCAACTTTTTCTATGTTTTTAAAAGTAGTTTCATTTTTTCTTAAATAATGCATTCTGATGCCAAAATTTTCATTTCCAACAATTTCTTTAAACAAATCATATTCATATTTTATGGCATCATACGATTTAAAATTTATTCCATGCACGCCAATTTCAAAACCTCTTTGTTGAATAATAGGCACCCATTTTCGCACATGTTTAAGTGGGTAAGATAGTCCCACACCATTATTTACTCCTATAAAAAATGTACTTTTAATTCCTACACTATCGTTAAAATCCATTACTTCTTTAATTCCTTGCCACTTATTAGCAATAAAATCTGTGTGTCTATTAAAGTATTCTGCAAGTTGTATTTTACCTTTCAATAATTCAATATTAGACCTAACAATGAATTTTGGAAGTATTAAATCCTTGGGTAGGTGTTCCCAAACGGTCATGTGGTCAATATCATGTGAAATAATTACTTTCATATGTTTATTTCTATTGTTTTAAATCGGTCATATGTAACTCCCAAATAATCATTCTCCTGTGTGAGAAGACTTTTACCCATGGTCGTTTCATTTGTTTCTTTACTAATTATTTTTTTCAACCACACAGTAAATTAAAGTTACTACTTCATTTCTCACGAGGTGGTTAATGTATTTTACTTTAAAGCCATTTTTATTTAAAATTGCAGCATAAATCGACTTCATTTTTTCTAAGGGAATAATAGCTGCTTCAGATGGGGTTACATTATAAAATTTAGCTCTTTTGTTCATCCATTCTTGGTATTTCTCAGAAGATACTGGGTAATGTTTAATTCTAATTTCGGTATTTGGAACTGCGTTGAAAGCTAAAACAGCATAATCATCAACATAATCAAACAAATAATCGAACACTTCAAAATGTTCGGTATATGGACCAAACTGACCTGAAAAATTATCTGACAAAATAAAGCTGTACTTATCTTTAGATAACTTTTTTTGTTTTAACATTTCAATACTATCTCCTAAGTTATATGCATTTGCTTTTACAGATTTTTTGCTCCAATTATAAAAAAACTCATCAATTTCACAAAGTTCTAAATAGTTGGAATGTTGTTCACAATCTTTACTAAGCCAAAGTCCATTTCTGGCAAATAAATCAAGTGCAACAATATTTTTGGGTAATAATTGCTGAACAGACAAATCTAAAAACATTTGATCTATAACAGACTTAAGTGTAGAAAACTTCCTGCTAAAATCAACCAATTTACGTTGGAGTTTCTCTTTTATAATTACTTTTAATTTCAAAATGTATTTCTTTTAAAAAGTTTGAGAATAAGTTCTATTGGTAGTTTAGCTTTGTTTACTGTAAACATAGTTTTCATTTCGCCTCCAAATGCTCTAAAATATTTTTCTACTTCGGGCAGCATAGAACCTTCAAAATCGAAAACTGACAAGTTTAAATCCATACTGTGTAAAATAGCATTTTTAACAGCCATAGCACCAGCTCCTTGATGCTTATTATTTGGGTCGTACCCTCCTAATAAATAATAGGCTGTATGGTTATCATATATTACAAATGAAGCAGCTATAGGAGTTTCATTTAGATAAGAAATGAAAGCAAAACTGTTGCTTTTATCAGCAAATTTAAAAAGAATATTGTCGATTAATTTTTCTTGAATGGCTTTTTCTTTTCTATCAAAAGTATGCTGCACCATTTCTTTTACTACCTTATAATCATAGGTTATTTTACATTCTACCCCATCTTTTAATGCTTTTTTAATATCATTTCTTCGTTCGGGAGAAAAGTTATTACTAATGTTTTCTTTTGTAAAGCTCTTAAGATTAAATTGATAGGTATAGTTGGGAATTACTTTATACTCTTCCCAAATAAAAGGTTGCATATCTGTATTTTCAATAGGAAAAGTAATGGTGGAAATGGCGTAGTTTATAGAGGATAAATAGTTTTCAAGTAGACTTAAAATTGACTTATCAAAAGAATATTTTTTTGCAGGATTTTTTGTGGGGTTGTAATAAACTAAAGAAATAGTTGGTGAGTAAGGAGGGTTTTTAAGGTGAATTAATCCTTTCACTTTTTCAATATAAAGATTAAAAACGCCTATAAGTTGATTGCTTTTATCGTAAATTCCTAAAACCTTAAGCTTTTCATTATAAATGGAAAGCCATTCTTTTCTATTAAAAACCCCACCAATTTCTGTAGTAAGTTTATTATAAGCCTCTTCTTGTATATTTATTTCTTTAATTTTCAAAACTTTATTTTATTAAATCTTCGTATAATTTAATCAGTTTTTCTGCCTCTTTTTCCCAACTATAATTTTGGAAAATAAACTTTTTACCTTCTTCTCCTATTTGTTCTCGTAATTCTTTATTGTTAATTAATAAATTTAATTTGTCAAAAATAGCATCGTCATCAAAAGGGTTTACAAATAAAGCTCCTTTTGTAAATGTATTCACCCAATATGGAAAGTCAGACATAATTATTGGTAAGTTACATGCCATATATTCAAAAGCTTTTACAGGCAAGCTTCTTAAATAATTTTCTTCTGGATATAGCAATGCCATACCTATATCTGCAGTTGCCAACTTTTTATAAACCTCTTCTAATTTAACTTTGCCAATATAATTGACTTTATTCCAACCATTCAATTGTTTACATTCTTCATAATAATCATTGTCAGACCACTCTCCCATAATCAGAAATTCAACAGGTGTTTCGACTTTTTCTAAAGAAAGTATAGTTTCTTTTAATCCTCTATTTCTTGTTAATCCACCAGCGTATACAATTGTAGTTTTTGTATTATTCAATTCTTTTTCAACATTACTTGTTACTAATTTTAGTATGGGTAAATTACGAATAACTACTGATTTTTTTTGTGGAAATTCATTGGCAATTTCAGGAATAACAGTAACAATTTTATCAAAAAAAAGTACTCCAAAACTTTCTACAAGTTTGTATATAAATGCTACTATTTTTCTTATAACAATATTTTTTATCCAAGTTTTGGATTTTATTTGTTTGAATACATTTTCATGAACATCATAAATTACTTTCTTCCCTGAAATTTTAAGAAGTATTCCGATAATAATTAGTTCTGGGTCATGAAAATGATATATTTTTGATTTAGTAGCTTTAGCTTTTTTATAAGCTAATACGCTTCCTTTAATAAACCTTTCATTTCGGTTATCAAATTTTGGTAATGGTTGAATTTTCACACCATCCACCGTTTCATTTTTGTCGTGCTGTACCACTAAACTTACATCATAGCCATGTTGTGCTAAGGAAACACATTCTTTGTAGAAAATCCTATCATCAAAGGCACTGTGTACGGTTGATATGTGACAAATTTTAATCATTTTTGTTAAAATTAAATTTTGATTTAATTTTTTATTAAGTCATTTTTATATAAAACAGCTAATATTAAAATTATTGCCCACCCATGAGAGAGTAATAATGTGGTAATTGCAGAAGCTCCTAATGTTAAAATAGAAGTGAAATTAATTACAACTAATAATTCAAAATCAAAATTTAAAAAGACGTTTATTACAAATAAAATAATTGCTAAAAAAACACCTGATAGAAATAATCCTATTATACCAAAATTAGCATATTCATGCATGAATGATGCCGTAACAAGTGTGCCAACGACTCCTTGTTTGGCATATTCAGGAAACTGTTTATTATATAAAATATTAGGGTAATTAACATATTCACACCCTAATATTGGTGATAAAAAGTTGTAACCACATCCTTTTAAAAAAGGATAGTTTTTGGGTATCTCAGTAAACCAAATAGAAACTATTCTTCCTGGAACAATTAAAATTCTTTCGCTGAGCGAACCTATCATTTGAGCTACAAGGCTTGTATCTTCCATTTTTTTTTCAACAATTACATCTTTTGTACTCAATTGATTATCTAACTGCGGATTTGCTACTTTAGTTAAAAACAATACCGAACTAACAATAAACATAGATGTAATACCTACCAATATCCATTTTTTATCAAATACTAAAAAAATTAATACCGGAAGAGTTATAACAACAATATAACTTTTCTGAAGCAAAGAAATAGCATAAAAACTGCCAATGATATAGAGAATAATAAAAAATAAATATTTTTTACTTTTGAAAAAATAAAAAATGTAAAATGGAATAATTGCTTTAATATAAAAACTAGCTAAATAATTAATCCAAGTTGGACATTTGGTTGTTATTTCATTTCTAATTTTTGAAACTTCTAGATGGTCTGAAGTTAATAATGCTTTAATTAAAGGAACTCCGTCCATATAAAAACAATGCACTATAATAAAAAATAATATTGACGCAAAAGCAAAAAAATTAAGTTTATATAGAAATTTTGAATTTATATTAATTTTATTAACAATTTTCTTGAAATTGGACTGCAAATATTTATTTAACAAGTAATAAGTTAAAAATAAGGTTGTTATAAAAATTGATAATAGTGGGAAATATGTAAATCCTGAATGAGAATAAACTCCAATGAGTAAAATAAGAAAAACAACCACATATATAATTATTAATATATGATTTTTTATAATGTTAAAATAGTTATTGTTTAATACTTTTTTCATATCGAAATGCCAAATATAGAGAAATAAATAGATAAACTAAATAAGCTACAACTTCAGATATGGTAATAAACCATAAAGTTGATTTAATTTCATTTAACTTAATAAAAAATAAGCTTATAAGTAAAATGAAATAAATTGTTGGAAAAAGAATTGAAAGCTTTATTTTATTAACTGCAATAATAATTTGTCCAAATGGAGTTGCAAAAGTTTGTACTACAAAGCCAATTATTAAAATTTCAGCAAAATCACCAGCAGTTGTCCACGCTTCACTAAATATTAGAGCAAACAATTCGTGTCCAAAATATTTTATTATTACATAAACTGGTAAATAAATAATTATTAATGTGAATAATAACTTTTTTAGAAAGGGAAATATAGATTTTTTATTTCTAATTTTTGAAGATATCGATTCTAACAATACTTGCGACAAGGCTACACTTAACAAAGACAAAGGGATTAAGGTGTATTGTCTAACATGTGTATAGTACCCAACAGTTTCTGTATTAAAATGTTGTTGTAAATATAATACAGGGATAAATAATTGACAAACTGTTATTAAGATGGTTGGCAAAATATTATATATTGGAAAGTTCTTGTATTCTTTTAAAGTTGCTATTAGTTCAGATTGCTTAATCGAAATAAATTTAATACCCTTCCTAATAGATTGATAATATGTAAATACAAAATACACTGTCCAACCTAGTAAATAGGCTATAATTAAATTTCCTTCAAACTCAAAAAAACTTAACGTTACTGCCGAAAAAATTATGATTGATGTTTGAGCTATTTTATTGTATGCCGTAGCCTTAAATGCTTTTTTTCTAATTAACCAATAGTTTAACGGTGTCTGTAACCCAACAAAGATTAGAAAAAATGGAACTATGAAAATCCAAGTTCTTAACCTTGGTTCTTTAAAAAACAAAATTATTTCTTGATTATATAAAATTGAAATTATTAAAAAAACTACTGTAAACATTACAGTTGAAATAAATGATAAAATAATCAATGTAATTGACACTCTATCTTCCTTTGGTAAAATAATTGCTTGTTCGTACCTGAAATTTAAAATGGGACTTAAAGTCATAGCAATTGTTCCATAAACTAATCCCATAAACCCAAAATCTTCAGGCAAATAAAGCCTTGAAATAATGGGCGAAAATATAAAAGGAATTATTTGTGCTATTACAGTTCCTGTAAAAAGTGTTGTTACATTCTTATTAAACTCTGATTTGAAATAATTCTTTAACATTAAAACCTATGTTTCTATATATTTACAATCATGTAACACTCTAATAAGTGTAATGAGGCCACAAAGATAACTTTGTTTTCTTAAAACGCTATTAATTCTTAAAATTACTTAACAAGCATTACGATTTTTTTAAAAACTCCTTCTATATCATTTCATAAACTTATTTTTGCTTTATGATTTACCTAACTAGAAGAGAAAGATTCAATGCTGCTCATCGCTTATTTATTGAAGAATGGGATGATGCCAAAAATTTTGAGGTTTTCGGGAAATGCTCCAACCCCAATTGGCACGGACATAATTACGAGCTTTTTGTTACTGTAAAAGGAAATTTAAACCCCAAAACAGGTTTTGTGGTCAACCTTAAAGTTTTAAGCAAAATCATTAGAGAACATATTATTGAAAAAGTAGATCATAAAAACTTAAACATTGATGTTCCTTTTATGCAAGGCAAAATTACTTCTGCCGAAAACATTGCTATTACTTTTTGGGAAGTGTTAGAGCCTTATATTAACGCTCTTCCATGCCAATTGCATTGTATCAAAATTGTTGAAACTGAAAATAATTATATTGAATATTACGGAAAATAAAAAAAATGGCAAAATATGACGACAACATGACCAGCCAAAACAATATGGATGGTTATGAAAGAATAGAACAGTATAACGAAGCAAAAATTAACTTACTATCTGCTAGTTATTCCGACATTATTAAAAATCTTGGTGAAGATGTAAACCGTGAGGGATTACAAAAAACTCCAGAGAGAGTAGCTAAAGCGATGCAATATCTTACTCATGGTTACGATTTGAATCCTACAGAAATTCTTCAATCAGCTATGTTTCAAGAAGACCATGGACACATGGTAATTGTTAAAGACATTGAACTCTATTCTTTGTGCGAACATCACATGTTGCCTTTCTTTGGGAAAGCTCATGTGGCTTACATTCCTAACGGACATATTGTTGGATTAAGTAAAATTCCTCGTGTGGTAGATGCTTTTGCTAGAAGATTACAAGTGCAGGAACGATTAACAGATGATATTAAAAACTGTATTGAAGAAGCACTTAAACCACTTGGTGTTGCCGTAGTTATTGAAGCCCAACACATGTGTATGCAAATGAGAGG
>CALCHN010000020.1 GCA_937901255.1 uncultured Flavobacteriales bacterium
AACATTTACAATGGGTAACATTTATACTGGATATAAAACATGGTAACTTTTACAATAGGGTAACTTAAATCACATTATCTTTAAATAATAAAGCCCCAACTTGCGTTGAGGCTCTTATTTTATTTTTTAAACCTGATAAATAGTAACACTACAATAGCACCGTAACACTATCGCAACACTACACCTTTACTTGATAACCAAGGAGAAACTACTTTTTGAAATTGATTATCATCACAATAAAAAGTTATTTTTTTATTCTTATTCTGATCATTATATTTAAGAACATATACATGAGTGGGAATAAAGCCTTCTTGGTTTTTATATACTTTTGTTATTGATTTTATTTCTATCTTTTTTTTCTTAGACAAATATCTAACCTCTATATAGTTCTCATAAAACACCACTTTAATGATAAGCTTATAATAAACTAAAAAAAATAATATAGACAATAACACAAAACCTGTAAACAATCCTAAAGAACTCCAACTTAAGATTGAACTTATAGATAAAAAAACAACTATAAGACCTGCTGAAAGACCTAATAATCTTGATATTATGCTTTCTCCAGGGAAATTAAAAATTATCTGTTCTTTACTCATATTCTATTTTTCGCCTTTTTTCTTTTCAGATTTATTATTAACAACACCTACTGTTGTTTTGGTGATATCATAAACATTATTAATATAATCATATGCTCCAGTAACTGTTTTCCCTGAAACTAGTGTTGTTGTTATATTTACAACACCTTTAGCTGCGTTTTTAAAATCAAATGCAAGTTTAGCTCCTTTTAGAAGCTCAGGTCCTTTTTCTGCATCCATTTCTGCAGTAAGTAATTCTAAGAGAGTATTCCCTTCGGGTGATTGAGTCATTTCATCAGCACTAAGTACAAAACCAACAGTAGCAAACCCTGTAGCAGCAACACCTTCAGCCATTGCTAAAGTTCCTCCAGAAAGTAGCGTTCCCCATGTAGCAGCCATAAGAGCAACGCCTTTACCCACACCATCTGTACCAAATAATTGATTATCTGTTGCCGCTAACCATTCTGCGAAGTTTCTATCCCATTCGGCAAAATATGGCTTTGCTCCTTTTTTATTATAACTTTTTTCTGATGAATATTTTTCAATTAAAGTTCCTGTTGAATTACCCCAAGTATCTTTATGAGAACCCACCGACCAGTGTTCTGTAACTGCCTCAACATCTAACCAATCAGAATCAAACCTAACATTATTTTCTTTAAATAATTTTTTTACTTGCTTCTCGGTCATTTTAGAAATATTATGTTTTTTTCCAGTATTCATAAAATGAACAACTTCTAACCCCTCTAATTCAATCCCATCAATAACTCTATTTTCACTAAAAGCATATGGACTATTATGTGGATACATTTTAGTTAAAGGATCAATCGCAAAAAACTTCCCTAACCTTGGGTCGTGCATTCTGTATTTAAAGTTAATGCTATTACCTTCTCCTTTGATTTCTGGGTCAGATTCTTGTCCTTGAAAAGTGTATCTATATTGATTTCCACCAGTATAGCGTCCAGGCAAGAGTGAGCCGAATGTAGAGTAATTAAGAGCTTTTTTTTCGTTAATGCCCGTTTTTGCATAGACCACTTTTAAATTTTTTCTAAAAGTCTCTAAAGGCTTATCCTCATTATAATATGTGATTTTTTGGCAACCCATTTTGAACCACTAAAGTACTTTTTTTCTTTTAATTACAAGTAAAAAACAGGGTTATTTTAGCTTTATAAAACCCCAAAAACACACTTTTTTAGCTAAATCTTTATAAAAGCTAGTGTTTATAAAGTGTTAAAGCGTTTTTTGCTTTAAAAATAGTGTCAACTTTGACAGTTGGCGAGGCATGATATATATACGCCTCTTTTTTCTCTTTTTTAGGGTGTTTCATCCCGATATTACTCGTGTAATTTTCTTCGTTTTCGATAATCAAATATTTCTCCTTTCAGTTCTTCCAAAGAATCAAAAAGCAATTGTTTTTCTTCTTCATTAATAAAATTGATGTAATTTATTTTCATGGATATTTGATTAATGTTAACTCCTATTCTCCTTAAATTATCAATATATTTATTATACAGCTCTTCTGATTCATTATACTTTTTTTCTACTTCCTTGTAATTGCTTCCTTCAAAAAAAATACATTTTTTGATAAATGTTGCGAGGTATTTCTCCCCACTTTTATTAAAATTATGTTCTAAATTAAGTCGTTGTTTTTCATCAAAACGTACAACTACTCTTTTATACTTTTTATCAATTTCTTTCCAATTTCTTTTATTATTACCTTTCTTTTCTATCATACTTTTTAAAAATATTTGCGACTATAGGGAGCAAATATAATCACAAAATGCTCCGTCATTTTGCAAGGTGGTGTTTTTGTGTGGCAGCCAACAACGCCCACCTTGCCTATAAAATTTGGTAACACCAAAATGCCCACCTTGCTTAATAGGTTTCTACCTCACAAAAAGCCAAGTTTGCACCACCTCTTTTTAATGATTTTTTTAAGATATTTGCAGAATGGATTACTCTAACATTTGTAATATTATTGGACTTGGTTTTGATATAGTAGGAGCTTTCCTAATGTTTTGGTTCACTCCAAAAATTGATTTTAATACTTATGTTTTTAATAGTTCAGAAGCTCCAGAGTTTGAAGCTAAAGCTAGATTTAAAAACAATATGGTTAGAGTTGGTATGTTTCTTTTAGTTTGTGGTTTTAGTTTACAAGGTTTGGCGTTATTGCTTAAAAATTAATCCTCACAAAAAACCAAGCTTTTATATCCCTTCTTTGGTTTTTTATTCCGCTCTCT
>CALCHN010000021.1 GCA_937901255.1 uncultured Flavobacteriales bacterium
AAAATGAATTAAAATTTATAAATTATGGAGAACAATAATTTTATTAAGAGTCCGATAGAGCAAGCTGCTCCATTTAGCGGAACAATGGTAAAAACCTTTATGTCTAATGTATTTAGTTACATGGCTTCTGCCCTAGCTATTACAGGTATTATATCTTACTGGTTCGGAACAGACTTAGAATTAGTAGGCATGTTATTCAGTCCAACTGCTGAAGGAGGCGTTAGTATGAATATGCTTGGTTACATTGTAATGTTTGCTCCATTAGGCTTTGTATTACTGATGTCTTTTGGTTTTCAAAAGCTTTCTTCCATGGCAATGGTTATCTTATTTATCATCTACTCTGCCATTATGGGCGTAAGTTTAAGTACCATCTTTTTAGTTTATACCGCTAGTTCTATTTTTATGACTTTTTTCATAACTGCCGGAACTTTTGGGGTAATGGCTTTCTTGGGTTATACTACTAAAACCGATTTAACCAAATTTGGTTCTATTTTAATGATGGGACTTATTGGGATTATCATCGCAAGTGTAGTAAATATGTTTATGGGCAGCGAAACCATGGATTACATCATTAGCATTTTAGGTGTGTTAATCTTTACTGGACTTACTGCTTATGATGTTCAGAAACTAAAAAGAATTGGAACTGGTGTAGAATATGGAACTGACGAAACGAATAAATTAGCCATTATGGGAGCGTTAAACCTTTACTTAGATTTCGTGAATCTTTTCTTATTCTTACTAAGATTTTTAGGAGATAGAAAGTAAATTTCCACAATAAAAACAACTCATTAAGCCTAATTGGACTGAAAAACCAATTAGGCTTTTTTTATTGTTAGTACAAAGTATATTATTTCTAATCTCTAATTTGAACCAACCAAACATTTGTTATTTTCCCATTTTCCTATTAAAGTTTCTTTAGGAATAATTTCTCCTTCACAAGTTAAATATTCGCCTTGATTATTCATTTTTAAAACCTTACATTCTCCATTTAAAACAGCTTTTATTACAGCTTCTTTAGTTGCCTCTACCGAAGTATTTTTTCCAATTTCTATGCCTACCTCATTATTAAAAAAATCCATTTCCGAACTAATTTTATCAGGGATAGCACCATCTTCATACTCTCCATTTTTAAAGGCTTTATAATTACCTTTTTCATGGGCATTTCCTAATCTTTTAGCTCTTCTATGTCCAATTTCTTGTGTTAAGCGTGCCATCCAATAAGCATGTCTAAATGCATCAATTTGGCCTCCATTTCCGCTGCCTTTCAAAATAGTGTCTTTTTTTAATTGATTCACTATTTTTTTAGTTTCTATGGTTGCTTTTTTTGCTTTTTTTAATGCAAAAGGATGTTTAACCGCCCACCACTTTTCAGGACAACTCACTTCTTTAGTATTTATTTTATCATTTTGAGCAACTGAAAATGAAGCGAATAAATAAATTATTAAAAAAAATAAAATTTTCATATTACTGAAACTAACAAATTGTGTAAAAGTTTAGAGCCAAAATACTTAAAATTTAGCTTAAAAAAATAGAAATTTTACGCTACATTTGTGCTTCATTAAATTTAAACAGTTAATAAAAATGGCTCAAGTTGAATTGATTATGCCTAAAATGGGCGAAAGTGTTGCAGAAGCAACCATTACAAATTGGTTAAAAGAAGAAGGTGACACCATAGAATTGGATGAAGCGGTTGTTGAAATTGCAACAGACAAAGTAGATTCTGAAGTTCCTTCTACCACTGAAGGTGTGTTGATAAAAAAGCTTTTTAATGAAGGCGATGTAGTTCAGGTTGGTCAGGCAATAGCCATTATTGGTAGCGAAGGAGAAGCTGCTGCTCCATCTCCTGCAGCAGCCCCCGAAACAAAAACTGCTGAACCAGCAGTTGCAGCTCCGGTAGCGTCAACTCCTGTAAGTTCTTCATCAGAAAAAATTGGAAAAACTTCTGATTCAGGAAGATTTTACTCTCCATTAGTTAGAAGTATTGCCGAAACTGAAGGAATTGCTCTTAATGAATTAGAACAAATTGAAGGAACAGGCAATGGAGGTAGAGTTACTAAAACCGATATTTTAAATTATATTCCTAACAGAGGACAACAAACTGCTGCAGCCGTTAAAGCTGAACCTGCAAAAGCTACAAATGGTGCTGAAACACCAAAACAAACTCCTCCTACTACATCATCTACACCAGCACCTGCTAAGAAACCAGTAATGCTTATGGAAGGTGATGAGATTGTAGAAATGGACAGAATGAGAAAGATTATTGCTCACCACATGGTTGAGTCTAAACATACTTCGCCTCACGTTACTTCTTATGTTGAAGCAGATGTTACCAATATTGTAATGTGGAGAAATAAAGTAAAGAATGAGTTTGAGAAAAAAGAAAATGAAAAAATTACCTTCACTCCTATTTTTATAGAAGCTATTGTAAAAGCTATAAAAGACTTTCCAGATATTAATATTAGTGTTGATGGAGAAAACATCATTAAAAGAAAACACATAAATATTGGAATGGCAGCAGCACTTCCTTCAGGAAACTTAATTGTTCCTGTTATTAAAGATGCTGATAGATATAATTTAGTTGGATTAACAAAAGCTGTGAATGATTTAGCCAACAGAGCAAGAACTAATCAACTTAAACCAGATGAAATTTCGGGAGGAACATACACATTAACTAATGTTGGTTCTTTTGGTAACGTAATGGGTACGCCAATTATTAGTCAGCCACAAGTTGCCATTATGGCGGTTGGAGCAATACAAAAAAAACCAGCAGTAATTGAAACACCAAACGGAGATGCCATAGCTATAAGACATAAAATGTTTTTATCGCATGCATACGACCATAGAGTAGTTGATGGTGCTTTAGGTGGTAGATTTGTAAGACGTGTTGCCGATTATTTAGAACAATTTGACATTAACAGAAGTTTATATTAATTCTGTTACTATCAATAATTTAAACGATTATTTATTTTGTATGTTTAAACAAATAAAATATATTTGCACTGTGTCTCATACATTATTTTACTTAAAATTTTAAAGTAACTTATTAATATATAACAAAACTTACATACCACACTTTATCAAGATATATAATATACATATGAAAAAAATAGCTTTATTATCTGTTCTAATTTGCATAGCAACATTAAGCTTTGCCCAAGACAATTTCAGACAAAAATTCCTAGAAGCTAATACCCTTATGGAAGAAAGCTCTTACAATGTTGCTCTTCCTATTTGGTTAAAATTAAGTATAGAAGAACCTGATAATTTTAATATCAATTATAAAATTGGTATTTGTTATATGAATTCGGCAAACGAAAAAGCAAAAGCATTAGATTATTTAATTAAAGCATCTCAAAATACAACTTCTAATTACGATCCTTTTTCACACTCAGAAAAAAGTGCTCCTTTAGAAGCTTTGTTCTATGTTGGTAGAGCTTATCATTTAAATTATGAGTTTGATGCTGCAATAATGAATTACAATACTTTTAAAGGAAAAATAACAAAAAAACATTACTTGTTTAATGAAATAGATCGTTATTTAGCCCAAGCACAGTTTGCTAAAGAATTAGTTGCAAACCCTGTAAATATCATTCTTAAAAACATCGACCAACCTATCAACTCTGCTTATGCAGATTATAGCCCTGTAATTTCTATTGACGAATCTAGTATTTACTTCACCTCTAGAAGATTAAGACCTGATAGCTCTAATTATTACATTACTGATGATTTTGATGGTAAACATTTTGAAGACATTTATGTTTCTCATAATTATGATGGCGTTTGGACTGCACCTGAATTGCTAAACATAAATACTGACGGACATTTAGCTACTGTAAATATTTCTGCTGATGGACAAACACTTTTTGTTTATCGTGATGATAATGGTGATGGAAATATTTACACAACAACAAAAGATGAAAATGACCAATGGGGAAATTTAGTGAAATTAGGTTCTGATATCAATACTGAATACAAAGAATCTCATGCTCATATTACTCCTGATGGAAATGTATTATATTTTATTAGCGATAGAAAAAAAGGCGGATTAGGCGGACAAGATATTTATTTCTGTAAAAAATTACCTACTGGTGATTGGGGATTGGCTCAAAATGCAGGAAGCGTGCTAAATACTCCTTATGATGAAGATGGTATTTTCTTACATCCTGATGGAAAAACTATCTACTTCTCCTCTAAAGGTCATAATAGTATGGGTGGTTTTGATATTTTTTATGCTGAATTAGATGAAACAGGTAATTGGGGAACTCCTAAAAATATGGGCTATCCAGTAAATTCTGCCGATGATGATGTTTTCTTTGTTACTTCTACAGATGGAAAAAGAGCATATTACTCTTCCTTTAAACAAGAAGGTTTTGGTGAGAAAGACATTTATGTAATTACACTTGTTGATGCTCAAGAAAAACCACTTACCTTGCTAACAGGTTTCTTAAAAGTAGCTGGTTTTGATGAAACCCCAGAAAGTGCTATAATTACTGTTACCGATAATGAAACAGGAAATTTAGTTGGTAGATATGTTCCAAGAAAAAAAGATGGTAAATTTAGTATTATCTTAAACCCAGGAGGCGATTACCACATTGAGTATGCAGCAGAAAGTTACACCATGGAAGAAGATATTTATATTCCACCAGTTTCTGCTTACAATGAAATTAACAGAGGTATTGATTTAAAAGATGTGGTTTTTGGTGATGTACAAAATACTGATACAAATACTGATACAAATACTGATACTAAATCAGACCCTAAAACTGATAACAAAGAAGATGTTGTTGCTTTGAAAAATGAAATCAAAAATTTAAAGAAACAAATTAAAGACTTAGAAAATGAGTTAGCTAAGAAACCTACTACAACTACTTCAACTGGTGATGATAGTGAAAAAGTTAAAGACCTTCAAAATGAAGTGAATGCTTTAAAAAATCAAATTGCTGAATTGAAAAAACAAGGCAATAATAACGATTTCACCCCTACTCCAACAGAAGTTAAAGATGCTATTGCTCATTACCAAGAATTTTTTAACTACAATGTTTCTAAAGTAAATACTGCTAGTGCTAAGTATGTAGAGATGCTTAACAAAGCTGTAGCTCACGCCAAATCTAATGGCAAAGTAACTGTTGATATTGAATCAAGTGCTTCTAAAGTACCTACAAAAACTCATGGTTCTAATGCTAAACTAGCTTATAAAAGAGCTATTACTGCTCAAGAAACGGTAGTTAATTCACTAATTAACAAAGGTGTTGCAAGAGAGAATATACTTGTAAACAATGTTACAACTGGCGTTCAAGGTCCTGAGTACAATGGAGATTTTGCTAACAAAAAAATGTATGAGCAATATCAATATGTAATTATAAAAATTAAATAATCATTAATTTAAATGCGAAATAATAGAACCATTTTCCCACATATCACTTTAGCATTTACTCTATTATTTTTTATTTTTAGTTACACTTTTGCTCAATCTGAAAAAAGAACCTTAAAGCAAGCCAGAAAGTACTTAGATGCCGAAAAATTTGAATTAGCTCAAGCAAAGTATGAAAAACTACTTGCTACAAATCCAACTAATGATGTCTATAATTTTGAAGCTGGGATTGCTTACTTCTTTCCGCTACAGCAAAGAACCAAATCAATTCCCTTCTTTGAAAATGCTTTAAAAAATAGCTCAAAAGATACTATTCCAGAATTGTATTATTATTTGGCAAGAGCTTATCATTATAATAATGAATATGATAAATCTTATAGAGCTTTTCAAAACTTCAAACCTTTTATAAATGAAAAATCTACTGCTGGTAGAAACCTTATAAAAGAAACCGATTATTTTATTGAAAGAAATCAAAATGGCGAATTTTTCTTAACTAACATTAACGAAGATGTAGCAATTACCAACCTCGGAAAAGTTATTAATTCCGAATATAGTGAATACGCACCTATTTTCAAGCCTAATGAAAAGGTTTTAATTTTCACTTCTAGAAGAAAAACCGATGACAATAAAATTGCTCCCGACACAAAACCCTACGAAAACATTTATGCTGCCAAGCTCAATAACAATAATTGGGAAATAATTACCGATAAAAATGAACTTTCAAAACATTTACCTGAAAATTACAACTCTAAAAAACACAATGCTGGCATTATCTATTCTTCTGACGGAAAACGTTTGTACCTTTATAAAGAAGATAAAATTTGGCAATCTGACCTAAAGGATAATAATTGGACAGAACTTAAAAAGCTAGAAAAATCTATTAACTCAAGTATTTACAACATACCAAGTATTAGCATATCTGCCGACAATAAACAGTTATTTTTTGTTGCACTAAGAACAGATGGTTTTGGAGGTAAAGATATTTATAAAGCCACCCTTAACGACCAAGGCGAATGGAGTAACGTTGTTAATTTAGGAGATAAAATAAATACTAAATATGACGAAGATTCTCCTTACCTGTCTGAAGATGGAAAAACGCTATATTTCTCTTCACGCGGACATAAAGGTATGGGAGGTTTTGATATTTTTAAATGTGAATTAGTGAATGGAGAATGGTCTGAACCAAAAAACTTAGGCATTCCTTATAATTCTCCAGCTGATGATATTTTCTTTATCCCACAAAGTGAAACGGAAGGATTTTTTGCTTCCTCTCGTAAACATGGTTTTGGCGAAATGGATATTTATGGCTACGCTCCTAAAAAAACCGAGCAGGAGTTTATTGTTGATGGCAACTTAACCGATAATAACAATAATCCTATTAATAAAGCTAAGTTATCATTAACTAACGCTGGAGAAACTATTGCTGCAAACTTAGATGAAAATGGAAACTATTCGCTTTCGCAGAAAAATGCCGGAGAAACAAAATTAACCATAGAAAGTGGTGCTTTTAAAA
This sequence comes from uncultured Flavobacteriales bacterium, assembly GCA_937901255.1. Taxonomy (GTDB): domain Bacteria; phylum Bacteroidota; class Bacteroidia; order Flavobacteriales_E; family Vicingaceae; genus BRH-c54. The sequence goes on from CALCHN010000021.1 coordinate 6,885, forward strand.
CGCAAAGTGTTTCGTTTAATATCCCTGAAGATGCTAACAAATCCAACATCAATACAATACTTTATCAAGAAAAATTTGACACTAAAACCTATCAATATTTAACCGTTAGTTCGGAAGAGTTAAACCTTAATATTACGGATACATTGGTTATAGATGATGCTTTAGCTCAAAATAATGATAATACAAATGTTAATGATGAAAACAACACTAGCAATACAATCGAAGATATTAATATCAAACCTGTTTTAAAATCTTATAAAGAGTTGTTCACCTACAAAAACACTGGCCTCAATAGCAATAAAAATGAATTTGCAGCCTTAATAAATGCCGCTATTGAGCAACTTAAAACAAATGATAAAATTCACATTAATATAGAAGCAAGTGCATCAACTGTTCCTGTTTCTAGCTATCCTTCAAACAAAGCATTAGCAACTGCTCGTTTAAACAAAACAAAGGAAATTTTATTAAACATACTTACTGAAAAAGGAATTGATAAATCTAAAATTATATTTAATAAAACTAGTAGTTTAGTTCAAGGACCAACTTATGCAAACGACTCTGAAAATATTTCTAAATATGAACCTTATCAATATGTAATAATTGAATTAAAATAGTTTTTACATTTGGTATTAAGTTTGTATCTTTCCAAAAAAATTGAACAACTTAAAATACATATTAACTCTATTACTCACAAGCTTAGTATTTACAAGCTTTTCCCAGCGTGTTGACCCTGAGGAAGCTGCCGAACATTTTAAGTATGGTAACTTTATAGATGCTCTTGTTGTCTATCAAAAGTTAATGGAAAAAGACCCTAAAAATCCTGAATATCCTTTTAAAGCAGGTTTTTGTGTGTTACACATCAATAGCGATAAAACTAAAGCTGTCAAATATTTAGAATCTGCTTCAGAAAAAAAATCAGACCCCGATGTAGATTTTTACCTAGCTAAAGCCTATCACTACAACCTTAAGTTAGATGAAGCCATTGAGACAATGGAAAAATATAAAAAATCTGAAGGAGGAACATTAAAAGAGCAAGCGGATAGAGAGATAGAAATGATGAAAAACGCTAAAAAATTAGTTGTTAGCCCTATTGATATTAGTTTTGAAAATGTTGGAGAGTTAATTAATTCTGAATATCCAGATTATTACCCTTTTGTTACCCCAAATGAATCTACCATTTATTTTACCACCAGAAGAAAAGGCGTAGTTGGTGGAATGAGAGAATTTGATGGTTACTATTCTTCCGATGTGTTTTATTCTGTAGTTGAAAATGGTGAGTTTGTAAAAGCAAAAGGTGCCGGAATGATGGTCAACTCTGCTTATGATGAGCAAGTTGTTGGGCTTTCTTACAATGCCGATTTACTTTTTGTTTATCTCGATCATATTAAAGATTATGGAGATATTTACACTTCTAAAATTGTAAAAGGAAGACCTAGGAAAATTGAAATAATGGACAAAAGCGTCAACTCTAAAGAATTTGAAAGTGCTGCCACTATTTCTGCTGATGGAAATACCCTTTTCTTTGCAAGTAGAAGAGATGGCGGTTTGGGTGGTAAAGATATTTGGATGACCAGAAAATCACCAACAGGCGAATGGGCTGAACCTCAAAACTTAGGACCAAACATCAATACACCTTTTGATGAAGATTTTCCAAACTTATTTTATGATGGCTCTACCCTATACTTTTCCTCTAAAGGGCATAACAGTATGGGAGGTTTCGATTTTTTTAAATCTACTTGGAATGCTGAAACTAACGAATGGTCGTTGGCAGAAAATATTGGCTTTCCGTTAAACACTCCTGAAGATAATGTATGTATTTCTTTTACAGAAGATAAAAGACACGCTTATGTTTCTGCTTGGAGAAAAGATTCTTATGGCGATTTAGACATCTATAAAGTTAAATTTAATGAGTATGATGAAAGACAAACCATCATTAAATCTAAAATTGTAAAAGAAGGAACTGACGAAGTAATTACTGATGCCTTTGTAATTGTTACCGACAATAGAACTCAAGAAGAAATAGGAAACTATACTCCCAACTCTAAAAATGGAAGTTTTGTTATTACTCTAATACCAGGAAGTTATAATGTTATGATAGATGCTCCCGGTTTCGCTCCAAAAAGCGAAGACATACTTGTTAAAGGAAAAAGTGATTTTGAACAGTTTATCAATAAAGATTTTACTGTAACTCCTTAAACAATTAAAAAATATTATGCCATTAAACCTAACAAAACCCCTTGCTTTTATTGATTTAGAAACAACCGGATTAAATATTGCCTCTGATAGAATTGTAGAAATTTCTATTGTTAAAGTTCATCCTAACGGAAATAAAGACATCGTAACCAGAAGAATAAACCCAACGATACCTATCTCTTTAGAATCTACTTCCATACATGGAATTAGTGATGATGATGTAAAAAACGAACCTACTTTTAAACAAATGGCTAAAGAATTAGCCAATTTTATTGATGGATGCGATTTGGCAGGTTACAACTCCAATAAGTTTGACATCCCCATGTTGGCAGAAGAATTTTTAAGAGCTGAAGTTGACTTTGATATTACCAAAAGAAACCTTGTTGATGTTCAGAATATTTTTCATAAAATGGAGCAAAGAACCTTATCTGCTGCCTATAAATTCTATTGCGACAAAGAATTAGTTGATGCCCACAGTGCCGAAGCCGATACTATTGCCACAATGGAAATTCTTCTTGCACAAGTTGAAAAATATGATAGCTTAGAAAATAATGTAGCTTTCCTTTCTGAATTCTCTAAAGCTACCAATAACGTTGATTTATTAGGACGTATCGTTTATGATAAAAACAATGTTGAAGTATTTAACTTTGGTAAACACAAAGGAAAAGCTGTTTTAGAAGTATTAGAAAAAGAACCTGGTTACTACCATTGGATGATGAACGGAGATTTCCCACTCTACACTAAAAAAGTACTTACTCAGATTAGACTTAAAGCACTTAATGAAAAATAAACGCACTAAGTTTTTGTTCGAGTTTAACTACTGAAAAATAATCTTAATTTTACGAATCGGTAAAAACTAAAACTTGTGCTAACAGCTATAAACATTACAACAGACTATCCTATTTGGATGATTCTTCTTTGTTTCCTTTTAGGAGCTGTTTATGCAGGTGTTTTATATTACAAAGAATCTAAACTCGATGCTGTAGCTAAATGGGTAAAAAACAGCTTGCTAGTTTTTCGTTTTTTGGCAGTAAGCATCATTGCTTTTTTATTACTTTCTCCATTTATTAAAACCATATTTAATAAAACAGAAAAGCCCATCATTATTTTTGCTCAGGATAATTCCAGCTCGCTACTTATTCATCAAGATTCTGCTTTTTATGCGAATAATTACCTTAAAGAATTAAATTCACTAAAAGAAAAGTTGGGAAAAAATTACGAAGTGAAGTCTTTCACTTTTGGAGAAAAAGTAAAAGAAGAAGGTGTTATTGATTTTTCTGAAAAAACCACCAACATTGCGGAATTGTTTGAAGCAGTTGAAACCAAATTTTACAACCGAAATATTGGAGCGTTAATTTTAAGTTCTGATGGTGTTTACAACGAAGGTTTTAATCCTGTTTATTCTACCGAAAACACTAACTACCCAATTTATACTATTGCCTTGGGAGATACTACCATTCAGCCCGATATTGTATTGAAAGAAGCCATTGCTAACAAAATTACTTTCTTAAACAATAAATTTCCTATTGAAATTCTTGGTCTTGCCCAATCTTGTAAAGGAGAAAAAACTACCCTTACAGTTACTCATAAAAATAAAGTGGTATTCACCAAAACTTACGACATCACCAAAAACAATCAATTAATTGAAGAAACCATTATCTTGGAAGCCAAAGAAAAAGGCGTGCAACATTATACCATTTCTTTTTCTGCTTTAGCAAACGAAGTAAGCAAAAAAAATAACAGCAAAGATGTGTATATTGATGTGTTGGATGGCAGACAACATATTTTACTTTTGGCTCATGCCCCACACCCAGATTTAAAAGCACTAAAAACCAGTATTGAAACCAATGAGAATTATGAAGTAAGTACTACGTATTTTGATGATTTTGACGGCAATTTTGAACCTTACAACCTTGTTGTGCTACACCAATTCCCTACCTATTCTCCTGTTTGGTTGAGAAAAATTAGCGAGAAAAACCTTTCTGTACTTTATATCTTAGGAAATCAATCCAACACCAATGCTTTTAACCAATTTCAAACACACATAAAAGTATTACAGTCAAATCAACGCTCTAACACCACCACTCCGGCATTAACAGAGAATTTCCCACTATTTAATTTATCAGAAGCTACCTTAAAACAAGTGCCTAATTTTCCTCCTATAGAAAGTATTTTCGGGACTTACCTACCCCAAGAAAAAGCCTATGTATTATTTAATCAAAAAATAGGAAATGTAGCTACCGAACAACCTTTAATGGTATTTTTTCAGGAAGGAAATAACAAAGCGGCTTTTATAAGTGGCGAAGGGTTGTGGAGATGGCGATTAAATGAATATGCTAAAAATAACAACCATCAAGCTTTTGATGAGATTATCAACAAAACTGTTCAGTTTTTATCTGTAAAAGATAATAAAGATAAGTTCAGGGTAATTGTTGCCAATCAGTTTAATGAAAACCAAGAAATTATTTTTAATGCAGAATTATACAACAATAGTTATGAGTTGGTAAATACTCCCGAAGTGAAATTAGAACTTAAAAATGAAGCAGGTGTTGATTATCAATTTGTTTTTAATAAAAGCGGAAATGCCTATGTGTTAAATGCAGGGGTTTTACCTGTTGGCAGTTATTCTTATTTGGCTTCAACCACTTTTTCAGGAGAGCAATATGTAGTTAAAGGACAGTTACAAATTAATCCGTTGTTGGTAGAATTGAACAATACGGTTGCCAACCACCAATTGCTTCAAAACATTGCTAATAAATATAATGGCAAAATGGTACTCCCCACTAAAATGTATGAATTAGAGCAACTTATAAAAGAAAATACAGCTATTTCTTCGGTTATTTATGAAGAAACCGATATCAAGGAAATCATTCACCTTAAATGGATTTTCTTTTTAATTTTAGCTCTTATCACCACCGAATGGTTCATTAGAAAAAGAAATGGAGCTTATTGAAGCCCCCTAAATCCCCCGAAGGGGGACTTGCCAACCCACAAAGCCTACTTTTGTTATTGGTTAAAAATTATTTGTTAATTATATTCTACTATCCATAATCTTTACCGTCATTCCCGAAATTTTGGAGTGCAACGGAAAAATTATCGGGAATCTGTTTAATTTGACCTTTCTCCTCTTGAGAGGAGCAGATGTTGTTCGAAACTGCGATAGTAGTGAGATTACAACATCAGAGGTGTGTTTTTCTCCCCCGTAAACGCTAAGCTGAAGCGTTGATATTTTAGTAGAGAGCTTAGTGATTTTATGTTTCATAACCCCGTAAACGCTAAGCTGAAGCCCCGTAAACGCTAAGCTGAAGCGTTGATATTTTAGTAGAGAGCTTAGTGATTTTATGTTTCATAACACATCAACTTTTATAGGACTAAATTCAGTTGCACTACTCAATCCCTTCGCTGCCGCATTCTATAATAACTACAAATTTTGCATAGCTTCACAAAAAGGACGGCATCCACAAATCAATAATTATTCCCATACTTTAATGTCATACTTATTTGATGGACTATTAGGGAAATAATTAAAATATCCAATAAATTGACTATCCTTAACACATAATATCACATAAATATCCCTTGCCATTTTTGGGAAAAATAAATACAAAACATATTTATCATTTTTATATTCAGTAGTGTATTTATTAACTACAGAAATTTCAATTTTTGTTTCTCGCTCGTAATGTAATTCAAAATCTCTAATTAACAGACTATCTTGACCCAATAGCCTAGTTCTTTGAATATGTTTCTTTTCTTCCCATCTTAAATTCAATTCTTTCAAAACATCTTCTTTTGGAACAGTTTTACAAGAATATAAAATAGATATCGAAGTAAATAACATTAAAATAATCAAAGGTTTTAAACCATAAGCTTTAATGTAATTCAATAAAGTTATAACATTAGACTTTTTATTATTTCCAAGATTCATCTAACAAATATACTTTTTTACCCCATACTAATGCCTAACGACTAATGACTAATGACTAATTTACAATTTCACTTTTCAATTAACGAAAAAAGTCTAATTTCGTGGAGTAATAAAAATAATCATTAAAAATCACTATAAAAATGAAAGAAGTTTATATCGTTTCTGCAGTAAGAACACCAATAGGAAGTTTTTTAGGAAGTTTATCAAGTGTGCCAGCAACAAAATTAGGTGCAGCAGCTATTAGCGGAGCAATAAAAAAAATCAGTTTAGCTCCAGAAAATGTTGATGAAGTGTTTATGGGCAATGTAATGCAAGCCAATGTTGGTCAGGCTCCTGCTCGTCAGGCAGCAATTTTTGCTGGGTTAGACAAAAAAACCCCTGCAACTACTGTAAATAAGGTATGTGCTTCCGGAATGAAAGCTATTTCTTTAGCAGCTCAATCTATTATGACAGGAGATAACGACTGTGTGGTTGCTGGTGGAATGGAAAACATGAGCATGGTACCTCATTATTACGATGCTCGTTCTTCAGTAAAATTAGGCAATGTAACCATGGTAGATGGGATGATTAGAGATGGTTTGTGGGATGTTTATACCAACAAACACATGGGAAATTGTGCAGAAACATGTGCTACAGAAAAAAATATATCAAGAGAAGAGCAAGATAATTTTGCTATTACTTCTTACAATCGCTCTAAAGCGGCTTGGGATGCAGGAAAATTCGATAATGAAGTAGTTCCCGTAGAAGTTCCTCAACGTAAAGGCGACCCAATTTTAGTTACTAAAGATGAAGAATATACTAACGTAATGTTAGACAAAATTCCTGGTTTACGTCCAGCTTTCGATAAAGAAGGAACAGTAACCGCTGCTAATGCTTCCACATTAAATGATGGTGCTTCTGCCCTAATTTTAATGAGTAAAGAAAAAATGGAGAGCTTAGGTTTAAAACCATTAGCTAAAATTGTGAGTTATGCTGATGCTGCTCAAGATTCAGAATGGTTCACTACTGCTCCATCTTTGGCTATTCCAAAAGCATTAAAAAAAGCTAACTTATCTGTTGGTGATATCGATTATTGGGAATTAAATCAAGCTTTTGCTGTAGTTGGTTTAGCCAATATTAAAGAATTAGGATTAAATCCAGAAAAAGTAGATGTAAATGGTGGAGCGGTTTCTTTAGGTCACCCACTAGGCAACTCAGGTGCTAGAATTGTGGTAACCTTAATTAATGTGTTAAAACAAAACAACGGTAAATTAGGAGCCGCAGGAATTTGTAATGGTGGTGGCGGAGCTTCTGCTATTGTTATTGAAAATGTATAATAGATTTAAACGCTAATTATAGTGAAATACGGCATTTGTAGTTTAAGTGTAGTCCCGGGAAGAGCTGAACCATCCGACAAAAGTGAGATGGTAACACAGCTCCTCTTTGGTGAAATTTTTTCTATTTATGAAGAAAAACGTAAAGGTTGGAAAAAAATAAAAACTGCTTACGATAACTACGAATGTTGGATTGATGAAAAACAAGTTACTGAAATTTCTGAAGAAGAATATGAAACTTTAAATGAAGCTGAACCAATTGTTTCAGGAGATTTATTAAGTATTGTTAAAAATACAACTACTAATCAGCTTACTCCTATAGTTATTGGCAGTACGTTACCTAATTTCCATCAAAAAAACGTTCACTTTTCCGATTTTAACTTTGAATTTGATGGCAACGAAATTTCACCATCAGCACCCAAAAAAGAACTCATTGCCGACCATGTATTGCTATTTTTAAATGCTCCATATTTATGGGGAGGTCGTTCGCCTTTTGGTATAGATTGTTCGGGTTTTACCCAAATAATTTATAAAAGCATCGGGTTTAAATTGCCTAGAGATGCCTACCAACAAGCAACTATTGGACAAACACTTAGTTTTATTGAAGAATCTGAAAGTGGCGATTTGGCTTTTTTTGATAATGAAGAAGGTAAAATTATTCACGTTGGCATTATGCTGAGTGATAACAAAATTATACATGCTTCAGGAAAAGTGAGAATTGACAGTATAGATCATCAAGGAATTTTTAATGCCGAAACTAACAGGTACTCGCACAAACTTAGAATCATTAAACGAATTATATAAATTGCAAATTAGAAATTTGAAATTATACAAATGATCATAAATTATTACCCCATAAATCTCTAATATCTAATTTTTAATCTCTAATTAAATGAAACCTCAAACATCAAACCTCCAACCTCAAACCGTTTTAATTACCGGAGCAGCAGGTTTTTTAGGCTCTCATTTGTGCGATAGGTTTATCAACGAAGGTTTTCACGTAATTGGTATGGATAACCTGATAACCGGAGACCTCAAAAACATTGAACACCTTTTTCCCTTAGAAAATTTTGAGTTTTATCATCATGATGTTTCCAACTATGTTTATGTTCCGGGCAAGTTAGATTATATCCTTCATTTTGCATCTCCCGCCTCTCCTATCGATTATTTAAAAATTCCTATACAAACCTTAAAAGTGGGCTCTTTAGGAACACATAATTTATTGGGGTTAGCCAAAAACAAAAATGCTAGAATGCTTATTGCATCTACTTCAGAAGTGTATGGCGACCCATTGGTTCACCCACAAACAGAGGAGTATTATGGAAATGTTAATCCTATAGGACCGAGAGGGGTTTATGATGAAGCAAAAAGATTTCAGGAAGCGATTACCATGGCTTACCACAGATACCACGGTGTAGAAACTAGAATTGTAAGAATTTTTAATACTTACGGACCCAGAATGAGATTGAATGACGGTAGAGTGTTGCCGGCTTTTGTTGGTCAAGCTTTGCGAGGTGAGGATTTAACCGTTTTCGGTAAAGGTAACCAAACACGTTCTTTCTGTTATGTAGATGATTTAATTGAAGGTATTTACAGATTGCTTTTTAGTGATTATGCAGAACCAGTAAACATTGGAAACCCTGATGAGATTACCATTTTAGAGTTTGCCGAAGAAATTATAAAACTAACAGGAACTTCTCAAAAGATTGTGTTTAAAGATTTACCAAAAGATGATCCAATGCAACGTCAACCAAACATTGATAAAGCTAAAAAAATATTAGGTTGGGAACCAAAAATTAGTAGAGCCGAAGGGTTAAAAATTACTTACGAATATTTTAAAAATCTTTCTCAAGAAGAATTAACAAAAGTAGAGCACAAAAATTTTAATAATTATATAAAAAAATAAACTAATCAATGAAAAATTATTTCTCCCATGAAACTGCTGTTATTGATGAAGGCTGTAAAATTGGTAAGGACACCAAAATATGGCACTTTTCGCACATCATGCCTAATTGTATAATTGGTGAGAGATGTAATATTGGTCAGAATGTAGTCATATCTCCAGAGGTAGTTTTAGGTTCAAATGTTAAAGTACAAAACAACGTTTCTATCTATACAGGCGTTACTTGCGATGATGATGTTTTTTTAGGACCTTCAATGGTTTTTACCAATGTAATTAACCCCAGAAGTGCTGTAAACAGAAGAAATGACTATTTAAAAACACATGTTGGCAAAGGTGCTTCTATTGGTGCTAATGCCACCATAGTTTGCGGACATGATATTGGTGCCTATGCCTTTATTGGTGCTGGAGCAGTTGTTACTAAAAATATTCCTGCTTACTCGTTGTGGGTGGGAAATCCAGCCAAGCAATTAGGTTGGGTCAGTGAATACGGACACAGACTAAGTTTTGATGAGCATGGTTTGGCTACTTGCCCGGAAAGTAATGAAAAATATAAATTGGAAAACAATCAGGTGATAAAACTTTAATTGATTTTTTTGAGTGATTATAAAAACATATCAAAAATTGACAATGATTTACTCAATAACATTAAAAATATTGTAGTTAAATCAAAACAAACCATTGCTCAAACAATTAACAATCAACTAATAAATACATATTGGTTAATCGGTAAAGAAATTGTTTTAAGCGAAAAAAATAACAAACTTGATAATCCTACATCTCGAAAAATAATTTTAGAACTTTCAAAAATATTAACTAACGAAATTGGGAAAGGCTTTTCTAGGTCTAACCTATTTAATATGAGAAAGTTTTACTTAACTTACCCAAATGTCCAGACAGTGTTTGGACAATTAAGTTGGTCTCATATCTGCGAATTAATTTCGATAGATGATGAAGATAAAAGAAACTTTTATGAGAAAGAAACCATAAATTCAAACTGGTCTGTTAGGGAACTGAAACGACAATTAAACAGTTCATTATACGAAAGACTACTCTTGTCTAAAGGCAAGAGTAACAAACAAGAGCTATTGAAATTAAGCGAAAAAGGTAATGAAATAGCATCAATAAATGATTTAATAAAAGACCCTTATGTTTTTGAATTTTTAGGTATCCCCGAAAACAAGCCTATCTTTGAAAAAGATTTAGAGCTAAAATTAATTCGGCATATTGAGGATTTTTTATTAGAATTAGGAAAAGGTTTTATGTTTGTTGGTTCTCAACAACGAATTACCATCAACAATACGCATTATTATGTTGATATGGTTTTTTATAATAAAATTTTAAGATGCTATATCCTAATCGAATTAAAAACAAGAAAGCTAAATATTTCAGATGGAGGTCAATTAAACACTTATCTGAATTATTTTAAAACAGAAATAAATGATGTTACTGATAACCCACCCATAGGATTAATTTTGTGTGCAGAAAAAGATGAAATTACGGCAGAATATATATTAGGAGGATTTGAAAATAATGTATTTGCGTCAAAATACATTACTGTCCTTCCTAATAAGGAAAAATTAATTAAAGAAGTAGAAATTGTACTAAATAAAACAAAGTAAAATGACTGATACAAAAAAAATAAAATTTGCTGTTGTAGGTTGCGGACATATTGGTAAGCGACATGCAGAAATGATAATTGGCAACTCTGAAGCTGAATTAGTAGCACTTTGTGATGCCGCTCCAAAAGAAAACTTAGGCATTGAAAAATATGACGTGCCTTTTTTCAATTCATTAGAAGATTTTTTAAAATCAGGTATTGAAGTAGATGTGGTAAATATATGTACTCCAAATGGTTTACACTCCGATCAAGCTTCATTAGCATTAGATTACAACCTACATGTAGTGGTGGAAAAACCTATTGGCTTATCAAAAGCAAAATGCGAAAAAGTAATTTATAAAGCACTTAGAAACCACAAACACGTATTTGCTGTAATGCAAAACCGCTACTCCCCTCCTTCTGTTTGGATAAAAGACTTGGTGGAAAGAAAAGTATTAGGAAAAATATTTATGGTTCAGTTGAACTGTTACTGGAATAGAGATGAACGCTACTACAAAAAAGGTGGTTGGAAAGGAACACAAGATTTAGATGGAGGAACTTTGTTTACACAATTTTCTCACTTTATAGATATCATGTATTGGCTGTTTGGCGACATTACCAATATACAAGGAAAGTTTAAAGATTTTACGCACAAAGATTCAACAGATTTTGAAGATTCTGGTTTTGTAAGCTTTGATTTTATTGAAGGTGGAATGGGCTCTTTAAACTATTCAACTGCTGTTGCTACGCAAAACTTAGAAAGTAGTATTACCATTATTGGAGAAAAAGGCAGTGTAAAAATTGGTGGACAATACATGAATGAGGTGGAAGTTTGCAACATTGACGGCTATGAAATGCCTAAACTTGCAGAAGCAAATCCTCCAAACGATTACGGCCCTTACAAAGGATCTGCTGCTAACCACCATTATATTATTGAAAATGTAGTGGACACGCTTAGAGGCAGAACTACTGCAACAACCAATGCCTTGGAAGGATTGAAAGTAGTAGAAATAATAGAAAGAATTTACGAACTTAGAGATAGTTCAGTTTTAAAATAGATATAATTAAAAGTTTGAGGTTTAAGGTTTGAAGTTGAACATCTAACATGTAAGTTTACAAAAAATTAGAATTGGAAGTATAATATTGTAATTTTACAAAAAAATAATTAATATTTAACAATGGCTCTTTGCGTTGGAAACTCCTCCCCTTTGGGGAGGTTGGGAGGGGCTTAACATTAAAACACAAAACATGAGTATTTACAGTAAATTAATAAACAAAGAAACTAAAATAGCTGTTATTGGATTGGGCTATGTAGGCTTACCTATAGCTCTTGAGTTTGCTAGAAAAATGAAAGTGGTTGGTTTTGATATCAACCAAAAAAGAGTGGATATGATGCGTAACAACATCGACCCAAGCGAAGAATTGGAAGCATCTGCTTTTGAAGGTTGTGACATTCATTTTACAGCAGATTTAAATGATTTAAAGGATGTTACTTTTTTTGTAGTTGCTGTTCCTACTCCAATCAATTCTCATAAATTACCAGATTTATCTCCACTTTTAGGAGCATCTAAAACAGTTGGACAAGTATTGAAAAAAGGCGATTATGTTGTGTATGAATCTACTGTTTATCCAGGTTGTACCGAAGAAGATTGTATTCCTGTATTGGAAGAAGTATCAGGATTAAAATTTAGAGACGACTTTATGATAGGTTACTCTCCTGAAAGAATAAACCCGGGAGATACAACACATACTTTAACAAATGTTACTAAAGTAGTTTCTGGTTGTTGTGCTGAATCGTTAGAAGAAATTGCTAAAGTTTACGAAAGTGTTGTTACAGCTGGAGTTCACAGAGCTACATCTATAAAAGTTGCTGAAGCTGCTAAAATTATAGAAAACACGCAAAGAGATTTGAATATTGCCTTGGTAAATGAACTTTCTATCATCTTCAATAAAATGGGGATTAATACTTATGATGTTTTAGAAGCAGCAGGAACTAAATGGAATTTCTTGAAATTTTTCCCAGGTTTGGTGGGCGGACACTGTATTGGTGTTGATCCATATTATTTAACTTATAAAGCAAAAGAATTAGGTTATCACGCTCAAATTATTAATGCTGGACGATTTGTAAACGATTCTATGGGAGCCTATACAGCTAAACAAACTGTTAAAAAAATTATAGCTCAAGGTAAACACATTAGCGAATCGAAAGTATTGGTAATGGGAGCAACTTTTAAAGAAGATGTAAGTGATATCCGAAACTCTAAAGTATGCGATGTAATCAATGAATTAATTTCATTTGGTGCAAAAGTAGAAGTAGTTGATCCTCATGCAGATTCTGAATCGTTAAAAGAAGAATATGGTTTCGGCTTAGTCGATAAGATTAGTAATGATTATGATGCCGTTTATATCGCTGTTAATCACAAAGAATATTTGAATTTAGATGAAGCTTATTTTAAATCAATTACTAAAGAAAAACCTGTAATTGTTGATATTAAAGGAATCTACAGAGGAAAAATTAAAGAATTAAGTTATTGGAGTCTGTAACTGGTTAAAGGTTTGAAGTTTGAAGTTCAAGGTTATCCTAAATTCACAAACCTCAAACATGAAACATCAAACATGAAACAAAAAACTATACTAATAACAGGAGGAGCAGGTTTTATCGGTTCTCATTTAGTCAGATTATTTGTAAATAAATACCCTGATTACAATATAGTGAACCTAGATAAATTAACCTATGCAGGTAATTTAGCTAATCTTACTGATATTGAAAATGCTCCTAACTACGAGTTTATAAAAGGTGATATTGTTGATGCTGATTTTATCCATCAATTATTTCAAAAATATCAATTTGATGCTGTAATTCATTTAGCAGCAGAATCGCATGTTGACCGTTCTATTGCTAGTCCCATGGATTTTATCATGACCAATATTGTTGGAACAGCCAACTTATTAAATGCTGCTCGAAGTATTTGGCAAACTTCCAACCTCAAACCTCAAACCTCCAACCTTTTCTACCACGTTTCAACTGATGAAGTATATGGAAGTTTAGGAAGTGAAGGAATGTTTGAGGAGACCACTCCTTACGACCCTCGTAGTCCCTATTCTGCTTCAAAAGCTAGCTCCGACCATTTGGTTAGAGCTTATTACCATACTTATGGATTACCAATAGTTATTTCCAACTGTTCTAACAATTACGGTTCACATCAATTTCCCGAAAAGTTAATTCCACTTTTCATTCACAACATTAAAAATAACAAACCACTACCCGTTTACGGAAAAGGTGAAAATATTAGAGACTGGCTATGGGTGGAAGATCATGCTAGAGCGATTGATGTAATTTTTCATCAAGCAAAAATTGGAGAAACATATAACATTGGTGGACATAACGAATGGAAAAATATCGATTTAATAAAAGTGATTTGTAAGGTAATGGACAAAAAACTAAATCGTGAAATAGGAACTTCTGAAAAATTAATTACTTACGTAAAAGACAGAGCCGGACATGATATGCGTTATGCCATTGATGCTTCCAAATTACAAAACGAATTAGGCTGGAAACCTTCACTTCAGTTTGAAGAAGGAATAGAGAAAACTATAGATTGGTATTTAAACAACGAAGACTGGTTAAACAATGTAACATCAGGAGCTTATCAAAATTATTACGAACAGCAGTACGAAAAACGTTAAAAGTTAGAGGTTTGAAGTTATTATTTCAAACTTCTTGTGAAAAATCACGTTTAGTTAAAAAAGTTGTTATTTAATAGATTAGTACCTTTGTAATAAGATTATTGATATGGAACAAATTCAATTATATACCAAATTAATTCGATTGCCTGCCGACTTAAAATCGGAAGTAAATGATTTTATTGATTTTTTACTAAACAAGAGAAAAGCTCAGCTTAAAAAAAAATCACCCAAATTTGGCTGTGCTAAAGGTCAAATTTACACTTCTCCTGATTTTGATGAACCATTAGAAGATTTTAAAGATTACATGTAATGAACTTATTACTTGATACTCATACATTAATTTGGTTTCTAAATGGTGATGATAAATTGTCTGAAAAAGCAAAATCTTCCATAGAAAATCCTAAAAACATAAAGCTTGTTAGTATAGCTTCTATTTGGAAAATTACCATCAAGCTAAGTTTGGGTAAAATTAGATTTCCTAAAGGATTTAAGCAGTTTCTTAAACTTATTGAGGAAAATGGTTTTGAAGTTTTACCTATTACTTTTGAACATGCTATTGAGTTGTCAACTTTAGACTTTATCCATAGAGACCCTTTTAATAGGTTATTAATAGCCCAATGTAAGGCAGATAATTTCACATTAATATCAAAAGACGATATTATTAAAAAATACGATATTAAATTAATTTGGTAAAATCTCAAACCAGCATGTACAACCAAGCTTTTCATACCACAGACATTTCTAAATTAACTTTTTTAGTTACAGGTGGAGCTGGATTTATAGGTTCTAACTTAGTTGAATATTTAATCAAACACAACGCAGGAAAAGTAGTGGTGTTGGACAACCTTTCTAACGGTTACAAAAAAAACATTGAAAAATTTATTGGCTTACCCAATTTTGAATTTATTGAAGGAGATATCACCAATTTTGAAACCTGTAAAAAAGTAGTTCAAGGAATTGACTACATCTCTCATCAAGCTGCTTTAGGCTCAGTTCCAAGAAGTATTGAAAACCCTTTGGCAACTCATGAAGCCAATGCTACAGGTTTTTTGAACATCCTTACTGCAGCAAAAGATTCAACAGTGAAACGTATTGTTTTTGCAAGCTCTTCTTCTGTTTATGGAGATAGTAAAGAATTACCCAAGGTGGAAGAAAGAATAGGTACACAGCTTTCTCCTTATGCGGTAAGTAAAAGAACGAAAGAATTGTATGCCAATGTTTTTGCATTAACTTATGGATTAGACGTAGTAGGTTTACGCTACTTTAATGTTTTTGGCCCCAACCAAAGTCCAAACGGACCTTATGCCGCTGCAATCCCTTTATTTATGGATGCTGTTTTAAAAAATGAATCTCCTTTTATTAATGGTGATGGCGAACAAAGCAGAGACTTTACTTTTGTAGAAAATGTAGTTCAGGCAAACATTAAAGCCTTATTTACCGAAAAAGATGTAAAAGGAAAAGTAATGAATATTGCTTTTGGAGGGAAAACCACCATCAATGATTTGTTTTTTAAAATTCGTAACATCGTTGGTAATAAAGTGGAGCCAATTTACCGTGAAGCTCGTTTAGGAGATGTAAAAGACTCTTTAGCAGATATTTCATTAGCACAAGAACTAATCGACTACCATCCTTCTTTTTCTATTGATGAGGGTTTAAAAATTACTATAGATTGGTTTAAGGATAATGTGTTGGTGGATTAATGTGTGAATATGTGAATTTGAATATGTGTAAGTTTTCGAATAATGAATCTTCCTGTTAAAAAATAATTTATAAAATTTGTATAACAAATTATTTTGTAATAACTTTGTAATTACATTTTTAGTTTTTTATATATGGAATTATCAGTCATATCAATAGGGAATTCAAAAGGCATTCGTTTAACAAAAACTTTGCTTGAAAAATACAATATTAAAGATACGGTAGAATTAATTTTAGAAAAAGGCTACATTATCTTAAAAGCAAAATCGACACCAAGAAAAGGTTGGGAAAAAGCTTTTGAAAAAATGCACAAAAATGGTGATGATGAATTACTGTTTAATGATGTTTTTGATGATGAAAATTTTGAGGAATGGAATTAGTTCAATATCAAATTGTGTTAGTTAATCTAGATCCTACTATAGGAAGTGAAATGAAAAAAACTCGACCATGTTTAATTATTTCACCAAATGAATTAAATAAATACCTTAAAACTATTGTTATTGCACCATTAACAAGTAATTTAAAATCTTATCCTACTAGAGTTTTAGTGCACCACAACAACCAAAAAGGAACAGTTGTGCTCGATCAAATTAGAACAATAGATAGAAAAAGGATAGTAAAAGTACTTGGTAAGATTAGTGATAAAGAAATAACACAAGTAAAAAACATACTCCGTGAAACCTATGTCGATTAAATGAATTTTTTCAAAAAAATATTCCATAAAGAACAATTTCCAACCATTGATTTTTCGGTGTTTAAAACCGATATGCACTCCCATTTAATTCCTGGTATTGATGATGGCTCTCAATCTTTAGAGCAATCTATTGAAATTATAAGAGCTTTTAAAAATTTGGGCTATCAAAAAATCATCACTACTCCGCATATCATGTGCGATTATTATAAAAATACTCCCGAAATTATTTTGGGTGGTTTAGAAAAATTAAAAGCTGAACTAACCCGTTTAAACATTACTATTGAAATTGAAGCTGCTGCCGAATACAATTTGGATGATGGCTTAGAAAAAATAATTGACGATAAACAGCTACTCACTTTTTCTAACAATCATGTTTTGTTTGAGTTACCTTTTATGCAAGAGCCTCAAAATTTTCAAGAAATTGTTTTTAAACTACAAACGCAAGGTTACAAGCCAATTTTGGCTCACCCCGAACGATATTCCTATTGGCACAAAAATTTTGAAAAATACGAGGAGCTAAAAGCTAAAGGAATTTTACTGCAAGTCAATCTACTGTCTTTAACAGGGCATTATTCTCCTGAAGTAAAGAAAATTGCTGAACGTATGGTGGATGCTGGTCTGGTTGACCTTGTTGGCACAGATTGTCATAAAATTGAACATCTAGCTATATTAGAAAAACATGCTAATTCCAAATACTTTAATCTGTTAGCCAACAATAACCAATTAATGAATGGAGATATTTAAATTATTCTCTTCTATCATTTTTCTAAGGTTAATTAAAGCGTAACGCATTCTTCCTAAAGCGGTATTAATACTCACATTAGTAGATTCAGAAATCTCTTTAAAACTCATATCAAAGTACAAACGCATCATCAACACTTCTTTTTGGTCGTCAGGCAAATATTTAATCAACCCTTTAACATCTTCTAAGGTTTGTTTCTTTTCCATTTGTTGCTCTACATTTTTGTCTGTATTTTGAATTACATCAAAAATATCAAAGTTCTCACCACCTGTAGTAGTGTTCATTCTGTTGCTTTTTCTGTAGTGATCAACAATAAGATTATGAGCAATACGCATTACCCAAGGTAAAAATTTACCTTCATCATTATATTTCTTACGCTTAATGGTATTAATTACTTTTATGAAAGTATCTTGAAAGATATCTTCTGCTAGTGCTTCATTTCTAACTTTGCAAATGATGTAAGTAAATACAGCACTTTTATGCCTTTTGATTAATTCTTCAATAGCAGATTCGTTACCTTTTAGGTAAGATTGAACCAATTGTTTTTCTGTAAAGCTGGATAATTGCATAATATCTCTCCTTTTTCTTTGGTTAATAATTTACTTTTAAATGAATAAAAGATTCAAAAAAAGTATTTATAAAAAAGAGTAGATATTACTTATAGGCGATATATTTTTTTATTACAAACTTCCTTAACGGATAAAATTAAATAAAGTTACAAGGGTTACGAAATTACCATTTTATTTTAAAAATCAAAAAAATTATTGAGGATTATTGTTTTGATTAACATTTTTATCGTCTCCGCCTTTGTATAATACAGAGAAAATAAACAGCATTACTGTTGCTGAAACAAAAATGAGGAACAAAGAGCTAAGGCTCTTTCTAATAATATGTTCTACCTCTATAATGTCCCAAATCGCTAATAGAGACATTACCGTGAAAAACACCACCAAAATGGCTAATAAAATGGATATTCCTTTTCTAAACATGTTACCAAAGTTAGTAAATTATTTTTTAAATCATTGATTTTATATAATTAATGAAGTTCAGTCAATGCTTTTTCTATTAAATCAAACATATTATCAATCTCATCATAATCTGCAGTTCCAACAGAAAGCCTGTACCATGGTGATGATGGTGATGTCCCAAAAGCATAAAAAGGAACTATAGCAATATGAGCTTTATTTAATAAGTAGGCTGTAACATCTGCAATATTTTCCAAAACATGACCATTTGCAGTAGTTTTACCAACTAAATTGAATTTAACGGTTAAATAAATTGCAGCCTGTGGCGGAATTGCATCAACATTGTAGCCTTTAGCTTTTAACTTAGTCATTCCTATATAAAAAGCATCCAATCTTTTGTGGATGTTTTTCTTAAAAGCATGAAGATATTCATCTAATTCAGCTTTATTAGCTAAGAAATTAGCTGTAGCTACTTGCTCTGCTTTTGGCGACCATGCTCCCACATGACTTAAAATAGCTTTCATTTTATCCATTACTTTTTGTGGACCGAAAGCCCAACCAACTCTAACGCCTGTTGCTGCAAAAGCTTTTGAAATTCCATCAATATAAATGGTGTAATCTCTCATTTCAGGAAATAAAGAAACTGGATCAAAATGTTGAGTTTCTCCATAGGTTAATACCCAATATATTTGGTCAAAAAGTAAGTAAAGTGGTTTTTCGTCTACTCCTCTTCTTTGGTTTTCTTCCAATACTAATTGGCAAATTTCTGCTAAGCCTTCTTTTGTAAAAGTAGTTCCTGTAGGGTTTAAAGGAGAACACAGTGCAAGCATTGTTGCCTCTTTTATATATGGTTTTAGCTCCGCAGCTGTAGGCATAAAATCATTTTCGGGTTTGGTTTCAATAATTTGTTGTTTAGCTCCCGAAAGGTGCGAGTAATGATTATTATTCCATGATGGAACAGGAAACAAAACGGTATCATTTTTATCTATAACGGTTTGATATAAAGCGTAAATTAATGGTCTTGCTCCACCAGATATTAAAATACTGTTTGGAGAATAGTCTAAACCTTGTCTGGTTTTTAAAAAATCTGCTACTTGAACTCTCAACTCTTCCACTCCATTAGCAGCAGGATAATTTGTTTCGTTATTTACATAAGCTTCAACAATTTCGTTTTTTAAAGCTGTAGGTATAGGAAAAAGCAAAGGATTAAAATCTCCAATAGTAAGATTAAATATCTTTTCGCCTTGAGCAATTTTTGCCTTTACTTCTCCGGCTAATTTAATAATCTCTGAACCAATAAGGTTTTCAGCCATTACTGAAACTTTGTTATTTACCATATTTTGAGTCTGTTCCATAGTTTTATAAATAAAAACGAAATTATAAAAACAATCAATTGAAATTCAGACAAAACTCAAAAAATAACAGGACAATTTATTAACACTATGTTAAGAACCTTATATCTTGTAAATGCTATCCTTAATATATATTTGAAAGAAATTTTGTTATATCATAACAACTTTTTAATATTTAAAAATTATTTTATACTCTCCCCCTACCCCCTCTCTTTTAAGAGAGGGGAAAAGTTATCGCAAGATGACTTTGGGGTGAGTCAAAACAAAAATGAAATAAATTAAACGGACAACAGATAAAAACTAATTTAAATAATGTCGAAAATAATGCTCCAAGCAAAAAAATGTTGATACTTTCGCACTCATGATTAATATGAATTTCTAAACCATGCCAACTCAAGAAATATACGACATTACCATTGTAGGGGGAGGAATTGTTGGAGCTGCAACTGCTTATAAAATTCAATTAAAATACCCTTTGCTTAAAGTTTTATTAATAGAAAAAGAAGCTAAATTAGCTGATCATCAAACGGGAAATAATTCAGGTGTAATTCATTCTGGGTTGTATTACAAACCAGGATCTGCTAAGGCAAAAACTTGTGTTGATGGAAGAAAACAATTAGTAGCTTTTGCTCAAAAATATAATATCAAACATGATGTTTGTGGAAAAGTGGTGGTTGCTGTTGACGATAGTGAGTTAGATTATATGGATAAAATTTTTGAAAATGGTTTGGCAAATAACACTGAAGGAATAGAAAAAATTGATGCCAAACGATTAAAAGAAATTGAACCTCATGTTGAAGGAATTGCCGGAATTTGGGTGCCTTGTACCGGAATTATAGACTTTAGAGGTGCTACCGAAAAAATGGCTGAATTAGTTACTGAAATTCAACCAAAAAGTAAAATTGTATTGGGTGAAGAAGTGCTTTCTTATGATAAAAATGATGCAGCAACTACTAAAGTAAACACTTCAAAAAATAACTACATAACCAAATACATGATATTTTGTGGTGGCTTACAAGCCGACAGATTGGCTAAAAAAGATGGTGTTGACTTAAAAGAAAAAGTAGTTGGCTTTAGAGGCGATTACTACGAACTTACCGAACAAGCCAAACACAAAGTGAAAAACTTAATCTACCCTATTCCTAATCCTAAATTTCCGTTTTTGGGCGTGCATTTTACCAGAATGGTAACTGGAGATATTGAATGTGGTCCTAATGCGGTAATGACTTTTAAACGTGAAGGCTACGGAAAAACAGATTTTAGTTTAAGAGATACTTGGGATGCTTTGACTTATAGCGGAACGTGGAGATTATTATTTAAAAACCCCATGTTTGCCTTGGATGAATACCGAAGAGCTTTTTCTAAAAAATTATTTTTAAAAACCTTACAACGTATGATTCCATCGCTTACTATGGACGATATAAAACCGGGGAGAGCAGGTGTTAGAGCTATGTTGTTAAGTCAGGATGGTGATACTAGAGATGATTTTAGAATTGAATATAAAAATAAAAGCATACATGTGTTAAACGCTCCATCTCCTGCAGCAACAGCTTGCTTATCAATTGGAGATGAAATTTGCAATATGGCAACAACACATTTTAAACTCTCATAAATTATGGAAAATTTAGGTATGAATGCAACCGAATTTATCGGTTATTTAGCTTCTTTTTTAGTGCTTTTCTCTTTCTTAATGAAAAAAATGAGAAGTCTTAGAATTATTAACACACTTGGTTGCACGCTGTTTGTTGCTTATGGCTTTTTATTAGGTTATTCATGGCCGATTATCATTACCAATGTAGCCATCATCATTATCAATATTTATTATTTGAGTAAAAAAACGGTTGTTTAGCCTTCATTATTAGTATTCAATAAAAAGCTTAATAATACTTTATTATAACTCTTTCTACTTTTCTTAAAAAAAAATTCTACTTTTATAACATTGATTTTGAACAATAAATGTTATGGAAATAATCAACTCTGTTTTTTCGTGGTTTATAAAAAAACGCATCCACCAAATGGAGTTGTTTATGAAATACCCTATTAATGTTCAGCATGAATTACTTTCCAGACTATTGTTAGAAGCAAAAAATACTGAATGGGGCAAACAACACGATTATCAAAACATTAATAATTATCAAGATTTTATAAATAAAGTTCCTCTTCAATCCTATGAAGATATAGAGCCTTTTGTTGAAAGAATTAAACAAGGCGAACAAAATATTTTGTGGCATTCCGAAATAAAATGGTTTGCAAAATCATCTGGAACTTCTACGGGTAAAAGCAAATTTATTCCTGTTAGTAAAGAATCTTTAGAAAACTGTCATTACAAAGGTGGTAAGGATTTATTGGCAATTTATCACCATAATCATCCAAATTCAAAATTAATTTTAGGAAAAACCCTAGTGGTTGGTGGAAGCAGTAAACTCAATCAGTTTAATGGCGATTCTTATTTTGGCGATTTATCTGCCATCATTATGAAAAACTTTCCATTCTGGGTAGAAATAAGAAGAGTTCCCGAATTGGCAATTGCATTAATGGAAGAATGGGAAGAAAAAATTGAAAAAATGGCTATTAGCACTTCTAAAGAAGATGTTTCTAATATTTCTGGAGTTCCTTCTTGGACCTTAATTCTTTTAAAAAGAATATTGGAACTCAACAATACAGATAATTTACTAGATGTTTGGCCCAATTTAGAATTATACATGCATGGCGGAATAAATTTCTCTCCTTATCAAGCACAATTCGAGAAAATTATTCATTCTACAAACATGAATTATTACGAAAACTATAATGCTTCGGAAGGTTATTTTGGTATTCAAGATCAAGCTAAGGTTAAAGAAATGCTACTCATGTTAGATTATGGTATTTTTTACGAGTTTATTCCAATAGAACATAGTGAAGAAAGTAATCCAAAAACGTATCCGTTAGAAGAAGTTGAGCTAAATAAAATTTACGAAATGGTTATTAGCACCAATGCTGGTTTGTGGAGATATAGACTGGGAGATACCGTGCAGTTTACATCTATTGCACCTTTTAGAATTAAAGTAGCAGGAAGAACCAAACATTTTATAAATGCTTTTGGCGAAGAATTAATGATACATAATGCAGAAAAAGCTATTGCTGTTGCTTGCGAAAAAACAGATGCCATTATAAATGAATTTACCGCTGCTCCTGTTTATTTTGAATCTAAAAAATCAGGGAAACACCAATGGTTAATAGAGTTTGAAAAAACTCCTGATAATTTAAGCCACTTTGCTGCTATTTTAGATGAAGAACTTAAAAATCTCAATTCTGATTATGAAGCCAAACGACATAAAGACATGATTTTATCTCCACCAGAGCTTATTCCTATTGCTAAAGGAACTTTTCACCATTGGTTAAAATCTAAAAATAAACTAGGCGGACAACATAAAATACCTCGCTTATCAAACAATAGAAGTTTTGTTGAGGAAATGTTGCAGCTATTGCCAGTAAGTCAATAATATTATCAGTTAATTTAAATGAGTTTAATAAAAATTGCAAGTTGAAGTTTAAATTAAACGAAAAAAATGAAATTTTACTTTCAATATGGTTTAACTCACCCCAAAGTTATCTTACGATAACTATTCTCCCTCTCTTTAAAGAGAGGGGGTGCAGGGGGAGAGTTGAAAAAAACTTGATTTATTGAAATTTGTATGCTAATAAACGTCTAAATCTGCTCGTTTTAATATTCCAAAAAATGGTATAATTTTAGAGCTTCATAAACCAACTTGTTTCTACTTAAAATAATTATGCAAAAACACTTAACAATACTAATCGTTCTGACTTATTCAACACTTGTATTGTTTAGTCAATCTAAAAAACTACCGCTAAAAGGCACAACGATTACCACTGATCAATTTGGCAATTACTACGATATTAATGATGTTGAGATAAAGAAATTCAATATAAAAGGCGAACTTCAATATACTTATAGCAATAATTTATTAGGTAAAATAGCTAGTGTAGATGTAAGTAATCCCTTAAAAATCATTGTATATTTTAGAGATTTTACCAAAGTACTAATTTTAGACAACACCCTCTCTCCCACTTCAACCGTTATAGATTTAACGCAACTCAATTTAGAAGAAACTTCCTTAGTTTGTCGCTCTTACAATAACGGAATGTGGTATTATAATCCGCTAAGATTTGAATTAATTAGAAAAAATCAAGACCTAACTACTTCCAACACTTCTGCTAATTTGAGTAACTTACTAAACAAAAACATCCAACCTAACTTTTTGGTTGAACACAATAACCAGGTTTACCTAAACGACCCTAAAAATGGTATTCTTGTTTTTGATAATTTCGGAACTTACATAAAAACTATTCCTATTTATGGTTTAAGCACTTTCCAAGTGAAAGAAAAATTTATCATCTACATTTCAGAAGATAATACCGTTATGACTTATGATTTTTTTACTTTAGATATTCAACAATATGAATTATCAACCGAAGAACCCATAAAATCTGTTAGACTTGAGGGAAAATACATTTACCTTCAAACCAAAAAAAATGAACTTCTTATTGATAAAATCAATTAAAGAATAAAAATAGCTTATAAAAACTTCTATTTTTGTACTTTTAACCGCAATAACAGAAACTAAAATTTATGTTAATATCAATAGCAGGGAACATAGGTTCCGGTAAAACTACTTTAACAACTCAATTAGCAAAACATTATAAATGGGAACCACATTTTGAAGATGTAGATGACAACCCATATTTGAACGATTTTTATAACGATATGCAACGTTGGTCTTTTAACCTACAGGTATATTACATGACTAGTCGTATCAGTAAAATTCAGGAAATTAGAAAAGGTAAAAAAACAGTTATTCAAGATAGAACAACTTATGAAGATGCCTACATTTTTGCTCCTAACCTACACTCTATGGGCTTAATGACTACTAGAGACTTTGAAACTTATTTTTCTTTATTTAAACTTCAAGAAAGTTTTATTACACCTCCTGATTTATTAATTTACCTTAGAGCATCTGTGCCAACTTTGGTAAACCAAATACAAAAAAGAGGTAGAGATTACGAAGAAAGCATTAGATTAGATTACCTAAAACGCTTAAATGAAAGATATGAAGCATGGATTTCCACTTACGATCAGGGTAAACTTTTAATTGTAGATGTTGATAACAATAATTTTTCTGAAAAAGCTGAAGATCTAGGAATTATCATCAACGCTATTGATGCAGAACTGCACGGACTATTTGAAAATAAATAATACATAATTATCAATATTTCAACAACATTTAATTTTTTTTAATCATGGGAAGAGCTTTTGAATTTAGAAAAGCAAGAAAGTTTAAAAGATGGGGACAAATGGCCCGAACTTTTTCAAGAATTGGTAAAGACATTGTAATTGCTATTAAAGATGGTGGTCCCGACCCAGAATCTAACTCCCGATTAAGAGCTGTTATCCAAAATGCTAAAGCAGCTAACATGCCTAAAGAAAACGTTGAAAGAGCTATAAAAAAAGCTACTTCAAAAGACGTTTCTGATTATAAAGAAGTTATTTTAGAAGGTTATGGTCCACACGGAATTGCTGTATTGGTAGAAACAGCTACAGACAATAATAACAGAACTGTTGCCAACATTAGAAGTTATTTTAATAAATGCGATGGAAGCCTTGGTGTTTCTGGTTCTGTAATTTTTATGTTCGACCATACTTGCAACTTTAGAGTAGAAAAATCGGGGCTTGATGTGGAAGAATTAGAACTAGAATTAATAGATTATGGAGCTGAAGAAGTTTTTGAAGACGAAGATGGCATAATTGTGTATGCTCCTTTTGAGAATTTTGGCTCTATTCAAAAATATTTTGAAGAAAAAAATATAGAAATTTTATCTTCAGGTTTTGAAAGAATTCCTCAGGTAACAAAAAAATTAACACCTGAGCAAAAGGCAGATATAGAAAAATTACTCGAAAAAATTGAAGAAGATGATGACGTTCAAAACGTATATCATACCATGGACGAATCGGAAGATTGATAATTTGATTAAAGATTTCGTATTTTTGCATTTCAATTTTTACAATATTACATGCATACCGAAGGAGTAAAGTTTAATCCAAACAATCAATCAGAATTTATTAGAGAATTAAGAAAAAGAGTAAACCTTTATTTTAAATCCAACAACATATCACGATTTGGCAACACCAACATGGTTATTAAAACCATTTTTATGTTGCTACTTTATTTAATACCTTATTTTTTAGTAGTTTTTAATGTTTTTGAAAATAACTTAGTACTACTACTACTATGGATAATTATGGGCACAGGAATGGCTGGGATAGGTTTGTCTATTATGCACGATGCCAATCATGATGTTTATTCTAAAAATAAAAAAACCAATAAATTACTAGGATATTTAATCAATTTAGTTGGCGGAAGCTACATCAATTGGAGAATACAGCACAATGTATTACACCATTCGTTTACCAATATTCATGATCATGATGAAGATTTAGATTCTGGTGGTTTAATGCGATTTTCAGAACATCAAAAAAAATATAAAGCCCATCGCTTTCAAAAATATTATGCTTGGTTTTTATATGGTTTATTAACCGTTTCTTGGTCATTAAAAAAAGATTTTATACAGCTTAGAAGGTATCATAAAAAAGATTTATTAAAAACTCAAGGTGTTACTTACAAAAAAGCTTATCTTAACTTAGTTATTGTAAAAGCACTATATTTTTTACAAATATTAGTTATCCCTTTAATTTTTGCTAACCAACAATGGTGGTTAACATTAATTTTTTACTTTATAATGCATTATGTTTGCGGATTAATATTATCTACCATTTTTCAAGCAGCACACGTAGTAAACGAAACCTCATTCCCTCTACCCGATGAAAGTGGAAACATTGAGAACAATTGGGCTGTACACCAATTATACACTACAGCTAACTTCGCTGAAAACAATAGAATTTTATCATGGTATGTTGGTGGATTAAACTTTCAAATAGAACATCATTTATTCCCAAATATTTGCCATGTACACTACAGAAAAATCTCAAAAATAGTTAGAGAAACTGCTCAAGAATTTCAATTACCTTACTATTCTAATCCATCTTTTTTTGGTGCATTAAAAAGCCATTATCAATTATTAGCAAAGTTAGGAACACAATAAATGAAGTAATATTTTATTTTATTTCATTTAGCTAAACTATCCTCTTATATTTGGTGTTTTTATTTTTTTAAGCAACTTTTAAAGAAGTTAAGTAGTCTTTGATGTTGTATTAATTCAAAAAACATTATGCAAGTAAAAAACCTAACACTTTTAATTTTATTATTCTTAGTAACCAGTATTTCTTTTGCTCAAAGAGGAAAAGATGGAGCAAAGGTTGTATCCACAACAGAAGTAGTTAATGCATACACTATGCTTAGTGCTGATGCGAATGCAGGAGCCACAAGTATTTCAGTAAATAATAGTGCTTTAGCTACTAACTTCAGTAATCCGCTTGCTCAAGGCGATTTAATCATGATTTATCAGGTTCAGGGTGCTTCTGTTGAAGATACAGTTGCTAGTCCAAATATTAATTCATCAAAATTTTATACCACTTGGGGAAGAATTACCAATTATAATAATACAGGGAATTATGAATTGGTTCAGGTTGCAAGTGTACCAAATGCAACAATCATCAATCTAGATTGTCCGCTATCTTTAAATTATACCGCTAGCGGCAGAGTGTTAGTTATAAGAGTCCCCAGATATACCACATTAACAATTAATAATGGAGGAAACCTAACCACAACTGGTTGGAACGCAACAAGTGGAGGTGTTTTAGCTGTGGAAGTATTGGGTCAAACTACTATAAATGCTGGTGGAAAAATTGATGTTACCGGATTAGGATTTAGAGGAGGTACTGCTTTAACCACTAATTTTTCAACCGTTTATGGAGGATTACGATATGCAGATGCCAATCAGGCCGAAGGAGCTGAAAAAGGTGAAGGAATTGCTGGAGATCAAAGTATTTATGCTACTTTTAATGCAGGAGGTGCTGGTTATTGCAGAGGTGCTGCAGCCAATGCAGGTGGCGGTGGTAACGCCCATAATGCAGGCGGAGGTGGTGGTGCCAATGCAGGTAATATAAATAACTGGAATGATGGTGTTGGAAATCCTGACATCAGTAATACTAACTACATTACTGCTTGGAACTTAGAACCAATTTTATCTTCAACAACAACATCTTCTGGTGGAGGAAGAGGCGGTTATTCCATTTTAAGAAATAACAGAAATGAACTTACAGAAGGCCCAGGCAATACAAATTGGGGTGGTGATTATAGACGAATTGCTGGCGGACTTGGAGGAAGACCTTTAGATTACTCTACCGGAAAAATATTTATGGGAGGCGGTGGAGGAGCCGGAGATGGAGATAATGCTTACGCTACAGATGGCGGCAATGGTGGTGGAATTATTTTCTTATCTACTTATGCTGATATTACTGGTGCTGGAAAAATTATAGCTCACGGAGCTAATGGTGTGGATGTTAACCCTGGAAGTGCTGGTTTTGGACAACTTGCTGGAGGCGATGCTCCCGGAGGTGCTGGAGGCGGTGGAGCCATCATTTTAAAGACTACAGGAAATGTTACCGTTACTGATAGTATAGCTGCAAATGGTGGTAATGGTGGTAATCAAGTTTTAGTTGCTGGTTTATTTGCTAGCATTGATGAAGGAGAAGGACCAGGTGGTGGTGGTGGCGGTGGCTATATTGCTATTTCAGCAGGGACACCTAACAGATTTGCTAATGGTGGAATGAATGGTGTTACCAATTCACCTTTTGTCTCTCAATTTCCTCCTAATGGAGCTACCATGGGTGGTGTTGGTTTACCAAATGAAACCATCAATAGTTTTGATATTATCGTAAATAATGATTCTACATGTAGTAATTCAAGTGCCACATTGACTGCATCACTAATTGGAATTCCTCCAAGTGGAACAACCATAGAATGGTTTGATGCTGAATTTAATGGCAATTTAGTAAATACTGGGGCGAACTTTACAACTCCTGTATTAACAGCAAATACAACTTATTGGGTGAGAGTTTGTCCAGCTCCTTACTTAATTCCTGTAACAGCTTATGTTGTTCCATGTAATTTTCCTGTAGCTGCACTAAGTTCTTCCGATTCTACTATTTGTATAAATGAATGTATTAGCTTTACTGATTTAAGCACAGGAACACCTACCAGCTGGTCATGGCACTTTTTTGGTTCTTCTACTCCTACTTCATCACAACAAAATCCAACAAATATTTGTTATCCATCTGCCGGAACTTTTGATGTTGCTCTTGTAGTAAGTAATACTAATGGTTCTGACTCTATTTATATGAGTAATTTCATTACTGTTAATCCACTTCCTACAGTTGTTGCCAGTAATGATACTACTATTTGTAATGGCAACTCTGCAACTATTTCTGCTTCGGGAGCTAATTCTTATTCTTGGGATAATGGTTTAGGTGCTGGACAATCACATTCCGTTAATCCTACAACAAGCACTACCTATGTTGTTACTGGTACAGATGCCAATGGTTGTCAGAATACAGATAATGTAATAGTTACAGTTACCAATTGTGGAACACCTCCTACAGCTAGTTTTAGTGCTACAGATTCTACTTTTTGTATTAATGAGTGTATTAATTTTACTGACTTAAGTTCAAGCATTCCTACGGGATGGTCGTGGTACTTTTTTGGCTCTTCTACTCCTACTTCATCACTACAAAACCCAACTAATATTTGTTATCCAACTGCTGGAACTTTTGATGTGGCTCTTGTCGCTACTAATTCTGCTGGTTCTGACTCTATCTTTATGAGTAATTTCATTACAATTAATCCACTTCCTACAGTAGTTACAAATAACGACACTACTATTTGTAATGGCAACTCTGCAACTATTTCTGCTTCGGGAGCTAATTCTTATTCTTGGGATAATGGTTTAGGTGCTGGACAATCACATTCCGTTAATCCTACAACAAGCACTACCTATGTTGTTACTGGTACAGATGCCAATGGTTGTCAGAATACAGATAATGTAATAGTTACAGTTACCAATTGTGGAACACCTCCTACAGCTAGTTTTAGTGCTACAGATTCTACTTTTTGTATTAATGAGTGTATTAATTTTACTGACTTAAGTTCAAGCATTCCTACGGGATGGTCGTGGTACTTTTTTGGCTCTTCTACTCCTACTTCATCACTACAAAACCCAACTAATATTTGTTATCCAACTGCTGGAACTTTTGATGTGGCTCTTGTCGCTACTAATTCTGCTGGTTCTGACTCTATTTATATGAGTAATTTCATTACAGTTAATCCACTTCCTACAGTTGTTGCCAGTAATGATACTACTATTTGTAATGGCAGCTCTGCAACTATTTCTGCTTCGGGAGCTAATATGTATTCATGGAGTAACACTATTGTAATGGGGCCATCTCAAACAGTTACACCAACATCTACAACAACATATATTGTAACAGGAATTGATATAAATGGCTGTCAAAATCAAGATAGTGTAACGGTTTCTGTTGTTAGTTGTGGTGTTCCTACAGCTAACCTCAATGCAAATAATACAGCCGTTTGTATAAATGATTGTGTCGATTTTACTGACATAAGTACCAACACTCCAACATCATGGTTATGGCTATTTGAAGGGGCTTTACCTAGTACATCTACCCTACAACATCCTCAAGGTATTTGTTATGACTCAACAGGAGTTTATGATGTTACACTTTTTGTAAGCAATGCTTTTGGGACTGATACGATTACCATGAATAACTATATTGTTGTTGATTCTTGTTTAGAAATTCCTGTATCCTTCACTATTCCTAATGTGTTTAGTCCGAATAATGATGGTAATAACGATGTCTTTTTTATTGAAAGTACTGGTATTACCAATTTAGACATGCAAATATATAACCGTTGGGGAATGTTAATGTTTGAAACCTCTGACATTAATGCTACTTGGGATGGTAGAACTAATTCTGGTGCTGTTTGTCCTGAGGGTACTTATTTTTATATCATTAAAATAACCACAGATAAAACAGAAACATTTAAAGGTACCTTAACTTTATTAAGATAATTTACCAATTCATCTTAAACTATCTATAATAATACAAACGATATTTTTTAATTTCGTGCAAACATTTTTAAATCATAAAAATATATGAAACAACTAAGTTTAATTATCATTTCAGCAGTATTTATTACTAGTTGCGGAAACAGTCAGACAGACACTACCAACCAACAATCAACTATTGAACAAACTGCTCCACAAGCAGAAAAATTTATAAAAAATGTGGATGCTGCTACCTTTAAAGAGTTAATAGAAAAAGAAGATGGAATTGTTTTAGATGTTAGAACTCCCGAAGAAGTTGCTAATGGACATATCCCTAATGCCAGTACCATCAATATTTATGATGAAGATTTTGAAGCCAAAATTAACATGATGCAAAAAGACAAAACCATTTATGTGTATTGCAAATCTGGTGGTAGAAGCTCTCAAGCAGCTCAATTACTTCAAAAAAATGGTTTTAATAAAGTTTATAACCTAGATGGAGGAACAATGGCCTGGGAAAATAATAACTACCCATTAACTGCTCCTAGCAATGCTACCGATGAAAAAATTCAAACCATTAGTTTAGCCGATTTTAAAGCTATGATTACTACTGACAAACCTGTTTTAGTAGATTTCCATACAGTTTGGTGTGCTCCATGTAAAAAAATGGCTCCTGTTATTGATGAAATTGAAACAGAATACGCCAACAAAGCTGTGGTTAAAAGAATAGATGTTGACAAAAGTAAAGAAGTTGCTAAAGCTTACGATATTAGTGGTGTACCTGTTTTTATTCTTTTTGTAAATGGAGAACAAAAATGGAAACATAACGGAATGATTTCTAAAGAAGAGCTAAAAAAACAGCTCGACCAATATGCAACAACTCAGGAGTAAAGCATACTCCCAAAAATAGCTCTCTTATTATTTAGGATATTATTTTTAGTTTCATTTAACTTTTTCCTAAATTCGCAGTCTATTTAAGTTAAACTAAAAAAATAAAAATATGAGTTACGATTTAATTGTAGTAGGAAGTGGTCCAGGTGGCTATGTTGCTGCTATCAGAGCTTCTCAATTGGGAATGAAAACTGCCATTATTGAAAAAGCAGAATTAGGAGGAATTTGTTTGAACTGGGGTTGTATCCCTACTAAAGCTCTTCTTAAGAGTGCTAGCGTTTTTGAATACATCAACCACGCTTCAGATTTTGGTATTAACATTAAAGGTGCTGATGCTGATTTTCCTGCTATTATTAAAAGAAGTCGTGAAGTTGCCAACGGAATGAGCAATGGTATTCAGTTCTTAATGAAAAAGAATAAAATTGACGTTATTAAAGGAACTGCTAAGCTTAAGCCAGGTAAAAAAGTAGATGTTACTGGTGACGACAAAAAAGTTACTGAATATACTGCAACCAACATTATTATTGCTACAGGAGCTCGTTCAAGAGAATTGCCAAACTTACCTCAAGATGGTAAAAAAATTATAGGATACAGAGAAGCAATGTCTTTACCTAAATTACCTAAAAAAATGGTGGTTGTAGGTTCTGGAGCTATCGGTTCTGAGTTTGCTTACTTCTATAATGCTATGGGTGTTGATGTAACTATCGTTGAGTTCTTGCCTAATATCGTTCCATTAGAGGATGAAGATGTTTCTAAACAATTAGAACGTTCCTTCAAAAAAGCTGGATTAAAAGTAATGACTAATTCATCTGTAGAAAGTGTTGACACTAAAGGAACAGGCTGTAAAGTAACTGTAAAAACCAAAAAAGGAGAAGAAATTATTGATTGTGATATTGTACTTTCTGCTGTTGGTATTAAATCTAACATAGAAAATATTGGCTTAGAAGAAGTGGGTATTGTTACTGATAAAGATAAAATTATTGTGAACGATTACTACCAAACTAACATTCCGGGCTATTTTGCTATTGGTGATGTTGTTCCTGGACCAGCTTTAGCTCACGTAGCTTCTGCAGAAGGAATTAT
>CALCHN010000022.1 GCA_937901255.1 uncultured Flavobacteriales bacterium
CCCTATTTACCTTGCTTTAATTTTGTATTGTACTTTTTGATTTATATTACGCTCGTTCTTCCAAGCGAATGCTTGATACAGCGTGTTATATTTATGAATTTAAAACTACTTTGCTTCTGCTATAAAAGCCATAGCAACTACAAGATCTTCGGGAGAGGTAATTTTAATATTTTCTTTATTGCCGCTTACTAAATGGATTTTTGTACCCATTGCTTCAACCACACTTGCATCATCGGTAAAGGCTTCTGTAAACTCTTGTTGGTAGGCTTTTTTTAGGAGAGTTGTTTGAAAGCATTGTGGGGTTTGTACAATTTTATAGCATGACCGTTTTACGGCTTTGTTTTCTGTTTTATTTACATGACGGAGTGAATCTACTACATCTATTACTGGAATAGCATTTCCGTGTTGTTCTGCTGCATTGAAACAATTAAGAATGGTTTCTTTGCTAACTAATGGACGAACTCCATCATGTATTGCTATAATACCTTCTTCTTTAACTAACCCTAAGGCATTTTGCACAGAGTGAAAGCGTGTTTTTCCTCCCGCAACAATTTGATGTGCAATGTTGGTAAACTCTTTTTTATAACAAATCTCCTCCCAAAAGTCGAATTGATTTTCGGGAAGAGCTAGTATAATTTGAGCTTCCGGATAAGTGGAATAAAATTTCTCTATGGTATGCATCAAAATAGGTTTACCATTAAGTTCAAGAAATTGCTTGGGAATGTTTTCTCCCATTCGCTCTCCTTTACCTCCGGCAACTATTATGATATATTTATGCATTGGTTAGTTCTTCTTCATTGAAGAATTCATCTGCACTAGCGGTGAAAGTGTTTCCGTTATTATCATCCTCATCATAACTATTATTACTATTGTTGTTTTCATAGTTATTATCTTCTTTCTTTCTACCTATTGAGCGGATGTATGCATTTAACATACGATGAATTTTTTCAATTTCTTCAATTAATTCATTTTGTGTTGTTTCATCTATAAGACCTCTTTCGTTAGCTTTTATAGCCCAGCCTTTGGTTTCTAATAAACAACCTCTTGAAATATAGCAATAATGCTTTTTGTCTTTAAAGTTGTACCTTCCGTAACCAGAGGCAATATTTGAAGAAATAGCATCTGCAGCTGTTACAAATGATTTTCCTACGGTTTCTTTGTTAAACCCTTCCCATTTTTCTACAATTTTCCACACGGTAGATTCTAAGTTTAGGCATTCTTGGTAAAGTTTAAGGTCTTCTAGTTTCATAATTTTTATTTGTTTATTATTATCAGCCCCCTCTATCCCCCGAAGGGGGAAGTTGCCATCGCACAAAACCATTATTTCAGGTTTTATTTGTTGATTGAGAACTGTTTGTTTTTCATTATTTATTGTTATTTGTAATTGTAACTCCTAAATACTCTAGTCACTCCTCAGTACTTTTGTATTTAGATAATCAACATGGCATCGCCATAGGTAAAGAAGCGGTATTTTTCTTTTATAGCTTCTTTATAAGCTTTCATTACATTATCGTAACCACCAAATGCTGTTGTCATCATTAACAATGTTGATTCTGGCATGTGGAAATTTGTAATCATACAGTTAGCAACACTAAAATCGTAAGGAGGGAATATAAATTTATTTGTCCAACCTTGATATGGCTTAAGTAATCCATCTGTTGACACAGAAGATTCTATTGCTCTCATTGATGTTGTTCCTACTGCACAAATTTTTCTTTTTGCTTTTTTAGCATTATTTACTTTATCAACACATTCTTCATCAATATAGGCTTCTTCAGAATCCATTTTATGTTTGGTAAGATCTTCTACTTCTACTGTTCTGAAAGAACCTAAACCAACATGTAGCGTAACAAAAGCGAAATCTATTCCTTTAATTTCTAATCTTTTCATTAGGTGTTTACTGAAGTGTAACCCTGCAGTTGGAGCTGCAACAGCTCCTTCATTTTTAGCATATACCGTTTGGTATCTTTCAGCATCTTCTGGTTCTACCGCTCTATTAATATATTTTGGAATTGGTGTTTCTCCTAATCTGTTGATGATTGCTTTAAAATCTTCGTAAGAACCATCATATAAAAAACGAAGAGTTCTACCTCTTGAAGTGGTATTATCTATTACTTCGGCAACTAAATCATCATCACCAAAATAAAGTTTATTTCCAATTCTAATTTTTCTTGCTGGATCAACTAACACATCCCACAGGTAATTTTCTCTGTTTAATTCTCTTAATAAGAAAACTTCAATTTTGGCACCTGTTTTTTCTTTGTTTCCATACATTCTTGCTGGAAAAACTTTGGTGTCATTCATTATCATTAAATCACCATCATCAAAATATTCAATGATGTCTTTAAACATACGGTGTTCAATTTCTCCAGTGTCTTTGTGTAAAACTAATAATCTTGATTCGTCTCTTTCGTCAGCCGGTTTATCAGCTAGTAATTCTGGTGGTAAATTGAATTTAAATTTTGATAATTTCATCTTTGTTTTTTAAGTACTAAATTGGTTTAAAAAATAAGTTTGCAAATGTAATAATATATCTATTAAATACAAGAGTATAAAAAGCTAATTACTGTCTTTTTTTAACTAAAAAAGCCTATTACTTAACTAAATTAGTAATAGGCTTTTTAATTATGAAAAACGATTTTATTTTAAAGATTCTGCTCCTGCAACAATTTCTAAAATTTCGTTAGTGATTGATGCCTGACGAGCTTTGTTATAAACTAATTTAAGATCATTTATTAAATCAGTAGCGTTATCTGTAGCTTTATGCATAGCTGTCATACGAGCTCCATGTTCTGAAGCCATAGAATCTAGCAATGCTTTGAAAAGTTGAGTTTTAAGCGATTTAGGAATTAATTCATCTAAAATTGCTTTCTTTTCTGGCTCATAAATATAATCTACGGTAGTGCTACTAGATGTTTCGTTAACTTCTGGTGGCAATACAGGTAAGAATTGTTCATTTTGCAAGATTTGTACAGCTGCATTTTTAAACTGATTGTAAACCAATACCACTTTATCAATTTTTTTATCGATAAAAAGGTTCATGATTTCATTAGCGATAGCCGAAGTATTTTCAAAAGTAAGGTCGTCCCAAATTTTTTCGGTATCAGCTTTAAATATCGGACTAAGCGTAAAATTAGTTTTCTTTACTGCATCTTTAAATTTTTTCCCGATAGGAAGAACCGTTACATTACAATCTTTATAAGTTGTTTCGGCTAATTTAATTGCAGATTTGATAACGTTGTTATTAAATCCTCCGCAAAGCCCTCTATTGGAAGTTATACCAACAATAAGTACGTTTTCGACAGTTCTTTGGTCGGAAAAAGCTCCATCCATACTATCTAAACCTGCACTAATGTTTGATATAATTTCTTGCATTTTATTAGAATAGGGACGCATTTGAACAACAGCATCTTGTGCTTTTCTTA
Organism: uncultured Flavobacteriales bacterium; assembly: GCA_937901255.1. Classification (GTDB taxonomy): domain Bacteria; phylum Bacteroidota; class Bacteroidia; order Flavobacteriales_E; family Vicingaceae; genus BRH-c54. The sequence continues at coordinate 3,426 of CALCHN010000022.1, forward strand.
GTTTAGCCGCAGAAACCATTTTCATTGCTGATGTAATCTGTTTTGTTGAATTTACAGATACAATTCTATTTCTAATTTCTTTTAAGTTTGCCATTTATTAGTTCAATGTTTGAAGTTTAAGGTTTGAGGTTAATGTATCGATATGTGAATGACTAATCTCTAACACCTAATCCCTAAGTCCTATTTATATTTAGCAGTTAATTCAGCACAAGCTTTATCTAAAACAGAAGTGATGCTGTCATCAAATTTACCTGCTTTTAATAAATCTAGTGTATCTCTGTGTTTGTTGTTTAAGAAGCTAATAAATTCTGCTTCGAATTCTTTCACTTTATCAACAGGAACAGCATTTATTAATCCTTTTGTTCCAACATAAATAATAGCAATTTGATCTTCAACAGTAAAAGGAGTATGTTCTGCTTGTTTTAAGATTTCAACATTTCTCTTTCCTTTGTTTAATACAGACATTGTTGCAGCATCAAGGTCGGAACCGAATTTAGCAAATGCTTCTAACTCTCTGTACTGAGCTTGATCTAATTTTAATGTTCCTGCTACTTTTTTCATTGATTTAATTTGAGCATTACCACCAACACGAGATACAGAAATACCTACGTTAATTGCCGGACGAACACCTTGATTAAATAAATCAGATTCTAAGAAAATTTGACCATCGGTAATAGAAATTACGTTGGTTGGGATATATGCAGAAACGTCACCTGCTTGAGTTTCAATAATTGGTAAAGCTGTTAAAGAACCGCCACCTTTCACTAAAGGTCTGATAGATTCAGGTAAATCGTTCATTTCCTGAGCAATGCTATCAACATTAATAATTTTAGCTGCTCTTTCTAATAATCTTGAGTGAAGGTAGAATACATCACCAGGGTAAGCCTCACGTCCTGGTGGTCTTCTTAATAATAAAGAAACCTCTCTATACGCAACAGCTTGTTTAGATAAATCATCATAAACAATAAGTGCTGGTCTTCCTGTATCTCTAAAAAACTCTCCGATTGCAGCACCTGCAAATGGAGCGTAGAATTGCATTGGAGTAGGGTCTGAAGCATTTGCAGCAACAATTACTGTATATTTCATTGCTCCAGCATTTTCTAACGTTTGTACAATGTTAGCAACCGTAGATCCTTTTTGACCAACAGCTACATAAATACAGAATACAGGTTCTCCTCTATCGTAAAATTCTTTTTGGTTAATAATAGCATCAATAGCAACAGAAGTTTTTCCTGTTTGACGATCGCCAATAATTAACTCTCTTTGTCCTCTACCAATTGGAATCATCGCATCAATAGCTTTAATTCCTGTTTGCATTGGCTCAGCAACTGGCTCTCTGTAAATTACACCTGGAGCTTTTCTTTCAATAGGCATTTCATAAGTATCTCCTTCAATAGGACCTTTTCCATCAATTGGAGTTCCTAAGGTATCAACTACTCTACCTAACATTCCTTCACCTACATTAATAGAAGCTATTCTGTTAGTTCTTTTAACGTTATCTCCTTCTTTAAGTCCTTCAGAAGAACCTAACAATACAGCTCCTACGTTGTCTTCCTCAAGGTTAAGTACAATTGCAGAAAGTCCGTTATCAAATTCAATAAGCTCACCTGCTTGAACGCTAGATAAACCATAAATTCTAACAATACCGTCACCTACTTGAAGTACTGTACCTACTTCTTCAAGTTGAGTTTCTGTTTTGAATCCGGCTAATTGTTGTCTTAAGATTGCTGATACTTCAGCTGGTTTTACTTCGGCCATTTTATATTATTTTATCGTTATTATAGTTTTTAAAATTCTTTTATATAAGGGTTTTCATCAAATTCCATCTCTAAGTTTAAGAGTTTTCTTCTGATGCTTTCATCTAGTTGTTTATCTTCTACACGTAAAATCAAACCTCCAATTATATCTTTATTAACAACTTCTTCTAACTCTATTGTAGCTTTTTCAGTTTTATTAATTTGAGCAATAATACTTTGTTTTTGCTCGGCAGAAAGTGGAACTGCAGTAGTTACTTTTGCTATTTTAATATTATGATGTTTTTTGTATAAGCTAATAAAAGAAACCGCAATTGCATAAAGGATTGACTCTCTTTTTTTTCTTAAAATAATTTCTATGAAAGCTTTAGTTATTTCAGAACTAAATGAACTATAGAAAACTTCTGTAATTATTGCTTTTTTCTTATCGCCTCTAACAATAGGGCTTTTAAGTAGAGTAATAAAATCTGGATTTTCATTACAAACTTCAGTAATTAAAGACATATCTTTAATTAAAGCCTCTAAAGCTTTTTGTTCTATTCCTAAGTCTAGTAAAGACTTAGCATATCTTGATGCTACTTTTGAGTCTAACATTATCAATATTAATTTAATTGAATATCATCAACCACACTACTAATCATAGAAGATTGTTTAGCTTCTGAAGAAAGTTCTTGTTTTAATATTTTTTCTGCAATTTCAATGGATAAAACAGCTACTTGATTTTTTAGTTCGGTAACAGCAGCCATTTTTTCATGCTGAATACTTTCTCTTGCAGAAGCAATAATTCTATCTGCATCTTCACCAGCTTTAGCTTTAGCCTCAGCAATAATTTTATCTTTTAAAGTACGAGCTTCTTTTAGCATTTCGTCTCTTTCTGCACGTGCTTCTTTTAACAAATCTTCATTAGCAGATTGTAACTGAGCCATTTCTTTTTTGGCTTCTTCAGCTTTATTTAAAGCCTCTTCAATAGATTGTTCTCTTTGCTTAACTGCATTAAGAATTGGTCTCCATGCAAATTTTGCCAATAAAAACAACAAAATACAAAATACAACTGTTGTCCAAACAATAAGACCTAAATCGGGGGTTACTAAAGGATTGTCCATTTTATTTATTAAATTTTGTTTATGATAATTTTTTTATTTTTTGTTTTAAAAAACAACTTGCAACCAATCGTTGCAAGTTGTTTTTGTTGTTTTTTAAAGCCCCATAAGACCAACAACAACACCGAAAAGAGCAACACCCTCTACAAGGGCAGCTGCAATAATCATTGCTGTTTGAATCTTAGATGTAGCTTCAGGTTGTCTTGCTATAGCGTCCATTGCTGAACCACCAATTCTACCGATACCTAATCCGGCACCGATAACTGCTAAACCTGCTCCAATTGCTGCGTACATAATCTAATTATATTTAGTTAAACAAAAAATTACTTATTAATGGTGCTCATGTTCTGCTACGGCTGTACCTATAAACAAGGCAGACAACATAGTAAATACATAAGCTTGTAAAAATGCTACTAACAACTCCAACACAGAAATAAATAGTGTGAATGGAACTGAAACAGCACTCATGCCTACATTCTTAAAAATAAAAATTAAGGATATTAAACTTAATACAACAATATGACCTGCTGTAATATTAGCAAACAAACGAATCATTAACGCAAAAGGCTTAGTTAATACCCCTACTAATTCTATTGGTGCTAATAATAATTTTACTGGCCATGGTGCTCCGGGCATCCAAAAAATATGACCCCAATATTCTTTATTTCCGTTAATGTTTGTAATAATTAACGTAAAAGAAGCCAACACCAAGGTTACAGCTATGTTCCCTGTAACATTAGCTCCTCCTGGCATCCAAGGAATTAAGCCTAATAAATTATTAAACCAAATAAAGAAAAATGCTGTTAATAAAAACGGAACAAATTTCAGATGTTTTTTCTCTCCAATATTTACTAAAGCTATTTCATCTCTAACAAATATAATAAGTGGCTCCATAAAAGAAGCAATTCCTTTTGGTGCTTTGTTTGGGTTTTTCTTATAAAATCCTGCTACTCTAAAAAACACTAACAAGATAATTAATACTGAAACCAACATTGCAAAAACATTTTTAGTAATAGAAATGTCGGTTGGTTTTACTGCATTAGTAATATGATGCTCTTCATCAAACTTAGCTTCGGTCTCCCCTGCGTTTAATTGGTAAATTTTTTCGTGATTTTTCACGAAATTCATTCCATTTTTTTCTACTACATAAGTACCGTCATCATTATGATGAAACGCACTAGACATAAAAGTAACTAACCCGTTATCTGTCCATAAAATTACAGGAAGTGGCACAGAAACATCTCCAAACAAATGCCACTCATGAGCATCAGAAATATGATGCATAATTACAGGCACAGGGTTAAATTTCTCAGATTCTTCAGAAGAATGATTATTTTCTGCAAAAATATTACCGACAGTTGTGATGGTAAGAATTGCCAGTAAAATCGACTTGTAAGCTAATTTTTTCAACATATTTTTTCTTGTTCAATACCTTCTTAAAACGGTTTGCAAATGTATATGAATTATTTATTTTGGCAATGATTTTTTTACATTTATTTTAATAATAATTCACATTGTTTTTTTATCGAAAAAATATTGATTTTAGTCTTTTAAAACTAGCTATTTGTAATGATTTGTAAATGAAATTATTGCTCGCTTTTTTTAATCACATTTAAGAGCATTAAAACCTCTACAATTAGGTATAAAAAAAAGACTATAAAAAAACTTACTACTAGTGTTTTTAAATTATCTGGTTTTTTTGAAATATGAGGGTATAAATAAAAAACGCTTAGTGCCATTTTAATAAGTACAGACCCTAAATAGACAAACCCTGTATAAACAGGAATTTTTTTATGCAACAACAATAAAGAGTTTACAATTGCAAAGGTGATGATGAAAAGAAAAATATGTGTTTTTTCTACAAACACACTTAGGTCTGGAACAGCCATCCATTTTGTAATTATAGCATCGTGTGCTGCAAATAACAATAAAGAAAAACCTAAGAAGTATAAATTAATTTTCAGCTGATTCATCGTCTTTTCCTGTTTTTATAACTTCTTTAATAATAAGATATAAAGCTGCAGCTATTGATATTAATGCTAATACTAATGTAAAATAGGGTTTAGAGGTTTTGTATTTTTCATCAAGTAGATGTCCTGCCCAACTTCCTAAACCTATAATTGCTCCCATCTGGATAGCAATACCAGAGAACTTTAAATAGGTATTATACTGCTGCCGCTTCTTGGAGGGCTTCTTTTTTGGCTCCATTTAGTTGAGTATTGTTTCCATTGCCCATATTACAAGTTCCTGAGAAATTTGCTCCTGGTTCAATAGAAAGCTTTTTGGTATTGATTTCGCCAACTATATTTGATGTAGATTTTAATTGTAATAATTCTTCAACATATATTTTTGCATTGATGCTTCCAGAAACATCGGCATTTTTACATTTTACTTCTCCCTCTATTACTCCGGAATTACCAACAACCAATTTTCCTTGAGAAACTAGCGTTCCATTTAAAGCACCATCAATTCTAATATCTCCTGAGCAAGTAATATTTCCTGTAATTTCCGTTCCTTTCTGAATAATATTAATTTCTGGACTAGTTATTTCCTGTGTTTTTGCCATCTTATTTGAGTTTTTGGTAAACATTATTTACGTTAATAAATTAAGTTTTCAGCAGACAAAGGTAGTTTTTTATTTTTTACCTTCAACCATCTTTGTATTTGTGAGCTAAAACGTGGCTAAAATTAGCACATTTATTTTACGCTCACATCAAAATTCTTGTTAAAGAAGGTTAAATAATAAGGTATGTCTTTGTCCTTATAAAACAAGTTAAAGTTATCGCTTGAAATAATAAATGTTGGGTATTCTTTAGCATTTAAGTCTTGTAATGATGTTTTATTTAGGATTAATGCTTTGTAATAATTAATCACTTTTTCATATCCTTTAATTGGTTTTATAATTATAATTTGACTTTTCGCATCCAAGAAGATACTTTTTACGGGTTCAAAAGTAAGGTCGCTAAAGTTATTTCTATTAAAATCTACTACCTTATTTTTATAATTATTAAGTTGCTTATCGGTATTTGGAACTACAATTACAATCATAAATTCTGTATCGAAAACATGTTTGTAAGGCACTTCTTTTTCTACTTCTACATCAACTTTAATTCCTTCTTTCATCAATTTAAGAATTTTAACCGCTTCTGGTTTCGATTCAGATTCAGGATGGTTTTCAATAAATGTTTCCAGCGCTACTTTAAAAGTATCTCTCGGCATGGTATGTCCTATAGATAATGCTGCCAAAAAATCAAACTTATCTTGAATATGATTTTCTGCAAAAATAGTATTTGCCCTATCGCACCGCATAATAACTTTATCAAAATGTCTGTCTTTAAAAAGCTCGTAAACAATAGAATAATAATTATCCACTCTTCGTCTGTTTTCTCTAGTTACCTGATTATAGGTTGGGTCTAAAATTATTTTAGCATATTCACTTTCTGGATAATTTCTGAGTACTAAATTCTTGTACTTCTCTTCCATTTCATCATCTTTAATGAGCAAACTAATTCTATAAAGGTTAAACCAAGATGGAAGCACATAGCTTGAAGTATCATAATCTACTATTAACCTTTCAAAAGATTTTATGGAATGTGGGTAATCTTGAAAATCTTCTTTATAAATATTGCCTAAGGCAAAAAGTGCTTCAATAATTTTATTATGAGAGGCTTTCATTTTAGTTTCTGTAAGAGGCAAAAACTGCATGTAATATTCAGGAGTAGTTTTTTCATTAATTTTAGTTCCACTAGTATCGGTTTTTGAAGTATCATTTTCGTTTGCTAAGGATTCCTCATCTGGTATTAAGCTTTCTTTATTAGTTCTTCTCCAATTATCTTCTAATTTTCTATCCCCCCATTTTTTTCTAAAATCTGAAAAACCAAAACCCATAGTATTTTGATTATAGAAATACCATTCGCCTTTGTTTGTTCCACCACCGGGAGCTGTGTTCTCCATAAAATCAACACCTGTATTGTTTTCTGCTAATTCTTTTTCTCGCTCTTCTTTTTCTGCCTTGGCAATTAACTCATCAATAACCTTTGTTCTAAACTCTACATCCGTTGCCATGCGTTGCAAACTATCTTGTTCCTGAACAATAACAATGTTGTCTGCTAATTTTTTCAATGCTTTGGTTCGCATTTCAATTTTTTCGTAATCTTTATATTCTTTGGGCAATACAGTTAAACAACTATCATAATAATTATAAGACTTTAAGTACTTAGGAATATCATAAAAATATTGCCCCAACCTTAAATAAGTTATTGCTTTTTGTTTTGTATTTGTGGTGCTATATGCAGCAGATTTTGTAAGATAATCTATCGCTAACGAATCTCTTTCTTCTTTAAAAGCAATATCTGCCAATGCATAATAAATCTGATCTTTATAGTCTTCATTCTTTTTATCTTTTAGCATTTTTCTAAGCATTTTCTTAATGTTATCCTGCCCTTCTCCTTCTGTATCGAAAGCTAAAGCTCTGCTTATTTTTGCATTAAAAAGCATTTCGTATTCAGGCTTCAATTTTATTACTTTACTAAAATAATTAGATGCTTGTTCAAACTCTTTTTGTTTTAGCCAAAGCTGAGCCAACACATAATTAAACCTTATCTTGTTGTGTTTTTTCCTGGTGGTTTCCAATGCTTTTTCAAGATGTTTTATAGCTTCTTCTCTGTTGTTCACACGAATATAATAATCGGCAAAAACAGCATTAAACACACTGCTAAATTGTTTAGGAACACTTTTCTTTTCTTCTAATTTTTTCAGAATAGCTTCGGCTTTATTCAGTTCTTTTAATTCCAAATGAGTTCTTGCCAACCAAATTTGAGCTTCGTAGCCAGGTGGTTTTTTGTTGTAAGCTTTCGCTAGATATTCAAAAACTTCTTGAGCAATATAAAATTCTTGTTTATAAAACCGAGCTCTTCCCATTAACATATAACAATCGTCAATCCACCTTACATGTTCTTCATTCCTTAAATAAATGGAGTGCCTATCAATTACATTAGTAGTTTTATCTATCACTCTTTCCATGTTAGGAAACATGCTTTTAGATTTTGTTTCATCAGGATAAATAAAAATAGGTATTAACTCAGAAAAATCATCAACATGTTCTTCTTGCAGCTTTTTCACATCTGCCTTCATAATTTCTCGAGCATTAAAATACCCGTTATACCTTGCTGTGGTATTATGATATGCTCTTCTGGTAAAAGTATTTTTCTTTCTTGAACAAGAAGCAAGCACAAACAGTAGTGCAAATGATATTAATATGACTTTGTTTAACTTCAAAAAATAAATTTTGTGTTGTATAACTACAAAATACAGTGTTTAGTATAAAAACATGCGAAGGTACTCAAATTTAAATAGTCTGCACAGTTACAAAAGTGCAATTTTTTATTTGGAGTTGATAAATATTTCTCAATTCATTTTCATTATTGCTTCATTTAAAAGTATATTTGTTACCTCTTAAAAGTAGCATTTATTTATGGAAAATTACATTGTTTCAGCTAGAAAATACAGACCAGTAACTTTTGATACTGTAGTTGGGCAGCACTCCATTACCTCTACTTTAAAAAATGCTATAAAAACTGCACATTTAGCACAAGCATTTCTTTTTTGCGGACCAAGAGGAGTAGGAAAAACTACTTGTGCAAGAATTTTAGCAAAAACCATTAACTGTTTTAATATTACTCAAAATATTGAGGCTTGTGATGAGTGTGAATCATGCAAATCTTTTAATGAAGGACATTCTTTAAACGTGTATGAATTAGATGCTGCATCTAACAACTCTGTTGATGATATTAGAGCTTTAATAGATCAAGTTAGGTTTGCTCCTCAGCTTGGTACACACAAAGTATATATTATTGACGAGGTACACATGTTATCTCAGGCTGCTTTTAATGCTTTCTTAAAAACATTAGAAGAACCTCCAAAACATGCTATTTTTATATTAGCTACTACCGAAAAACACAAAATTATCCCAACAATTTTATCTCGTTGTCAGGTTTTTGATTTTAGTAGAATACAAATTGAAGATATTGCCAACCATTTAGCACAAATTGCCGAGAAAGAAACTATTGAAGCTGAAAAAGAAGGTTTACATATTATCGCTCAAAAGGCAGATGGAGCTTTAAGAGATGCTCTTTCTATGTTCGACCAAATTGTTAGTTTTTCTGGAAATAAAATAACCTATCAGGATGTTATTGACAACCTTAATATTTTAGATTACGATTACTACTTTAAAATTACCGATGCCATTATTACTAACGATATTTCTAATGCACTGTTAATTTTTAATGAAATATTAAATAATGGTTTTGATGGACATAACTTCATTAACGGATTATCTGAACATTTAAGAAACTTATTGGTTTGCCAAGATAATGCAACGGTTAATTTATTAGAAGTAGGTCCTTCTATTAAAGAAAAGTACTTAGAGCAATCTAAAAAAATAAATCTTAACGATTTAATTTCGTTTTTATCCATAACTTCCCAAACAGACACTACTTATAAGAGCAGTAAAAACAAACGGCTTTTGGTAGAAGTTATGTTAATGCAACTATGCAGTAGAAACTACTCGCAAGACGAAAAAAAAAAGCCCATAATTAAGCTACCTTTTTCTAACAACAAAGAGCTGATAAAAGCTGTTGAGAAGCATGAGGGTGTTGTTGTTCAACCTAAAAAAGAACAAGCTAAACCAACACCAATAGTTAGTAATGAGCCAACTATTTCCCTAAGCAAACCTGCCCCTCCAGTAGTTGAAGAAAAAAAAGTGACTTATAGTCAGCAATTAGGTAGTTTTCAATTATCTGGAACCATTTCTATAAAAGAACAACTTGCCGACAAAGAAAACTCAGGCAAAAAAGAAGACACCTCAGAAAAACCAACTGAGCCATTTACGGAAGAAGCATTTTTAGCTCAGTGGAAAATTTATAAAGATAAACTGATGACTGATGGTCAGATTATGTTTGCTTCAGCTTTTGAAAACGCTCCTGAAATTGAAGGAACACTGATAAAAGTTATTGTAGAAAACAAAGCTATAGTGGATGAGTTTACTGCTCAGAAACCTGATATCTTAGACTTTTTTAGAGCTACGCTAAACAATTATAGCATTGATTTTGAATTAACCATTAATAAAGACAAAGCCAACAAAAAAGCGTTTACTCCCGAAGAAAAGTTTGAAAAAATGTCGGAGAAAAACCCTGTATTAAAACTATTAAGAGACAGGTTGGATTTAGAAGTTGGGTATTAAAATTTGCCAACCGATAAAATATTATTACCAAGCATCCTTACAAACAACCCCAAGGATAAAAGAGAATTGTTTTTTTATTTTTCTTTATTACATTTACAACTTAAACCATTAATATTAAGCTATTATGAAAAAAACATACTTCTTTAAAGTAATACTATTAACTATTATGCTACTCACACAAATCAGTTTTACAGTTTACGCACAAAATGTTTCAACAGATCAACTGTTAGCAAACAACAATGCCCCAACAGCCGAACAACAGCAATTATTGAATAACAATAAGAGCAAAGTTAGTTTTACAGAAAACAAAGGACAAGTAAAAGATCAAAACTGGCAGCCCCGTCCTGATGTATTGTATAGTGGAGAAACACAAGGTATGGTATTTCATATTCGAAACAATGGGATTAGCTACCAATTACTAAAAGAAGAAAAATCTGCTACACCTGTAAAAAAAGAAGAACATAGAACAAGCGATTTTAATGAAATAGAGGAAAAAACATACAGCACATACCGTGTGGACATCAACTGGTTAAACGCCAATAGTAATTACAGCACAGAAAAAGGAAAGGCTTTACCTGGCTACAACAATTATTACAATGTTCCTGATGGTACAGAACCAGCTTTACATGTAAAAAACTACGAAAATGTTACCCTTAAAAATGTATGGAATGGGGTAGATTTACATTATTTTGAAAAAGACGGCATATTAGAAAGTGACTGGCTCATGCAAAAAGCTGAAAACTACAAAAACATAAAATTTGAAGTAAAAGGAGCAACATTATCTACAGATAAAGAAGGATATTTAATTATGAAAACTCCTTTTGGAGAAATTCGTGAAGGCAAATTAAAAGTTTATCAGGAAGAAAAAGAACTAGCTGCTAATTGGGTAATTCAAGGTAATGAAGTGAGTTTTAACATTGAAAACTACAACAAAAATTTACCCTTACGTATAGACCCTCCTACCTTAGTTTGGGGAACATATTATGGGGGAACTCATGATTGGGACTACGGTCAGTATTGTTCTACAGATGGTAATGGGAATGTATATTTAGCAGGAAAAACACAGTCCACTACAAATATAGCCACAGTAGGAGCACATCAAACAACCTCCGGGGTAGCTGTGGATGCATTTTTAGTCCAATTTAATTCGTCAGGTGTAAGACAATGGGGCACCTATTACGGAGGTAGTAATTCTCAGGATGGATTTTCTTGTGCAGCAGATGGTAATGGAAATGTATATCTGTCAGGATACACCCAGTCCACAACGAACATCGCCACAGCAGGAGCATATCAAACAGTTCACGCAGGAGGGACTTATGACGCTTATTTAGTGAAATTTGATATCAACGGTGTAAGGCAATGGGGAACTTATTATGGTGGTGGCGGTACAGAGAACTATTTAACAGTTGCTACTGACGGTAGCGGAAATGTATACCTTGCGGGAGAAACATCCTCTGGAAGTAGTATTGCTACTCCTGGGGCACATCAGGCTGCTTATAGTGGAAATACCGACCTGTTTTTAGTAAAATTTGACCCAAATGGAGTAAGACAATGGGGGACTTATTATGGAGGAACAAGTGGTGAATTCTATGGACTCTGTACAACCGATGCCAGTGGGAATGTATATATATCAGGAAGAACTGCTTCTTCAGACTACATCGCCACAACGGGTGCACATCAAACAGCACTAACATTCGCAGTAGGAACTTCTTACGATGCTTTTCTAGTAAAATTTAATGCCAGCGGTGTACGACAATGGGGAACCTATTATGGAGGAAATGGTATTGATTTTGGTCGGTCTTGTGCCACAGATGGCAACGGGAATGTGTACCTTTCGGGAGAAACAGCCTCGACAAACAACATCGCCACTGCAGGAGCACATCAAACAGTTTTCGCAGGAGGGACTTATGATGGGTATTTAGTCCAATTCAATTCCTCTGGAGTAAGACAATGGGGAACCTACTATGGAGGAACTGGTAATGACTATAGTGGATACTGTGCAACCGATGCTAGTGGGAATGTATCTCTGGCAGGTGGAACATGGTCAAATGCTGGAATATCCACTCCTGGATCTCACCAAACGACTAGGGGAGGAAATGCAGATGCCTATTTAGTTCAATTTAATTCGTCAGGTATAAGACAATGGGGTACTTATTATGGAGGAAGTAGCACAGAAGATGTAGTTTCATGTTCTATAGACGGTAGTGGAAATATATATGTTGCAGGAACAACATCCTCCACAGTTAACATTGCCACTAACGGTTCACATCAGGCAAATTATGGAGGAGGAATTAGGGATGCATTTCTAGGAAAATTTCAAGGAATTCCTTGCCCTGCACAACCAAGTGCTATTACAGGAAACACAACATTATGTGCAGGTGCTATTGAAACCTATAGCGTAACCAATGATGTAAATGCAACAAGCTACACATGGACATTACCATCTGGTTGGAGTGGCACTTCTACTACCAACAGTATTACTGCTACGGCAGGCACAAGCGGAGGAACTATCACCGTTACTGCTAATAATGCTTGTGGTAGTTCTACTACTCAAACATTAACTATTACAGTAAATGATGTTCCTGTACAACCTAATACTATTACAGGAAATACCACTTTATGTGAAGGCACTATTGAAACCTATAGTGTAACCAATGATGCTGCTGCAACAAGCTACACATGGACATTGCCTTCTGGTTGGAGTGGCACTTCTACTACCAACAGTATTACTGCTACGACAGGCACAAGTGGTGGTTCGATAACGGTTACTGCTAATAATGCTTGTGGTAGTTCTACTACGCAAACATTAACGGTTACGGTTAATCCATTGCCTACTGTGGTAGCTACTGGTACGGCTACTATTTGCGATGGCGATGCCACTACACTTACTGCTACTGGGGCTTCTTCTTATGCTTGGGATAATGGGGCTGGAACTGGTGCTTCGGTGTCTGTTTCGCCTACTTCAACTACTACTTATACCGTTACTGGTACTGATGCTAATAGTTGTAGTAATACCGATCAGGTTACTGTTACTGTAAATCCGCTGCCTACTGTGGTAGCTACTGGTACTGCTACTATCTGTGATGGTGATGCTACTACACTTACTGCTACTGGGGCTTCTTCTTATGCTTGGGATAATGGGGCTGGAACTGGTGCTTCGGTGTCTGTTTCGCCTACTTCAACTACTACTTATACCGTTACTGGTACTGATGCTAATAGTTGTAGTAATACCGATCAGGTTACTGTTACTGTAAATCCATTACCTACGGTAGTTTACACACAAACTCCTAATCTTGTTTGTGAGAATGATGCTCCTTTTGCGTTAACTGGTGGTTCTCCTTCTGGTGGTGTTTATAGTGGTACTGGTGTTAGTGCGGGTAATTTTGACCCTGCTGTAGCTGGTGCAGGAACACATACCATTACTTATTCGTTTACTGATGGGAATAATTGTAGTGATACTGATACGCAACAAATTCAAGTGGATGTATGTGCTGGTATAAATGAACAGGCGAATCAACTGGTTACTATTTATCCTAATCCGTTTAAAAATGAATTTACTGTTAGCTTTACTACTAGCGGAAATCATACTATTGAATTATTTAATATTCTTGGTGAACAGATTAAATTAATAAATGTCTATGAACAAAATACAGTAATCAATACCGATGATTTACCTTCCGGTGTTTATTTCTTACACATTGTTGATGAAAAGTTAATTTTTAAATTATTGAAAAATTAATGAATCTTTAGAACACTCCTTAATTATTATAAATAAAATAAAACAACCAAAACAAATTTAAATATGAAAAATTTAAAACAAATTTTAGGATTAACACTCCTTATTTTTTTAGGAGCTACAACAGTTAATGCTCAATTAAAAGGTCTTGTAAAGAAGGCGGCTCAATCAACTAAATCAAATAAAGAAACTAAAGAAGAACCCGCTAAAGAATTAGAGTTAGATTGGACTACTTTTAAGATGACTCCTGCTATTACAATGAGTTCATTGCTTTATGGCACCAAAGTACATAAAGGAGGAGGGACAAGACTTGAAAGTTACACCGCTTCTTTTGTGCCTTATTTAAAGACAGACGGATCAGAAGTTAGCTCTGTTTATGATCAATCTCAATATCTAAAAGTAAAAGTGTATAAAGGAACTGAATTTATCGACTATTTTGAATACGATGGAGGTACCACTTTTGATGATAAAAAATTAAGAAAATTCAACGCACCTACTAGCAGATATCAAAAAAATGGAGATTGGGCAGATGGAACAAATGTAGATCTTAAAAAATGGGGAGAAGGCGTGTATCGCTTAGAGTTTTATGCAGGCTCAAAGTTGTTTTACAATTTCGAATTTGAAGTTTATAAAGTGACTAATGACGATCCTTACGCATCTATTAATGAAATGTATTTAAGTAGAGGTCCATGGAACAAATACGCTTGGATGGAACAACAGTCATCTGGAAATATGATATTTGGATTTTACTTACAACATGAGGAGTTTCAACCAAATGCTGCTGACAAAAATAAATCAGCAAAGGATGTAAGCTGGACTATAGATATTACCAAAGATGGTCAGCCGTTTGCTACTCATTATGATAAAACTAAACCAAAAAAAGGTAAAGTTGAACGTGCTGAATGGACTGAAATGACTACAGCCCTAAAAACAGCAGATGGTTCTAAGACAATTCAATTACCTGATTTTACTGATGGGAAATATAAAATTGAAGTAAAAGTAGATAATGAAGAAAAACCAAGAATTTACAATTTTAAAGTGGTAAACAACAAAATTGTTTTAATGGATGAACAAGACAGAACAAAAAATACTGACCCTACAAGGTTAGTTGAAGGATGGAACAACTTCTATTGGTTTAAATTAGAAAATCAATAAAAAGATTTTATTGGTATATTTTTAACTCAATTAGCATGACAAGGTTAATTACATTTCAATTTTTGAACAAAGCACAGCGTACACTGTGCTTTGTTTTATTTTTTTTAAGCTCTAATTTATCGGCTCAGAGCAATTCGTATATAGACAGTTTAACCAACGCACTAAAAAATTCAGCTGAGTCCTGTGAGAAAGTAATTACACTTAACAAATTAGCCCGTGCTTATATTACTATTGATTTAGAAAAATCTAACAACTATTCGAACCAAGGGGTTCTGTTAGGTAAAAATAAAAATTGTGATAAAGAATTAGGCGATTTGTACAATACAATATCGGTAATCCAATTCTATAAAGGCAATATTTCTGAATCGTTTATGTTTGCTGATAGTGCAATTGATATTCATACAACAATTAACAATAAACGAGGGCTTGCATCAGCAATAGGCAACAAAGGGTCATTTTATAATAATATAGGGAAATATAGTGAAGCACTAAAGCTACAATATCAATGTCTTCGGTTAAATAAAGAAATAGGCGACAAAAGTGCTATTGCGACAACCTTAACAAATATATTTGTTGTTTTTCATGCTCAAAAAGATTACAGTAAAGCACTTGAAACAGCTTTTCAGGCATATCATCTTTTTGAAGAATTAGAAGAAAAAGATGGTATGGCAATGATAAGCTACAACATTGCATTAATCCATTCCGAAAACAATCAAATTGACTCTTGTCTGTTTTATGTAAGTCTATCTGAAAAATTATTTTCCGAGTTAAATAATTATGATGGAATAGCGGATTCCTACCGTATGAGAGCTGAAGCATTGCAAAAGCTGAATCAATATACAGAAGCACTTTCATTCGTTAATAAAGCGATGGTCATCTACGATTCAATTGGACAAAAACACAAGAAAATTGAACTTTACCAACTAATTTCTTCCATCTACCTTGGCATGAAAGAGTATAAGAAGAGTATAGTTGCTGCTACAAAACTAATGAGTGAAGGTAAATCTCAGGGGATTAAACAATTTGAAAAAGATGGAGCAATGCTTTTAATGCAAAACTATTATGCTAAAGGCGACTATAAAAAAGCATTTGACTATAACGATTTATACTATTCACTAAAAGATGAAATACTTAACGAAACAACACTCAATGAAATAAATCGATTAAAAAGTGAATATGAATTGGAACAAAAAGAATTAGAATTAACATCTATTACTCAGCAAAAACAAATTCTAGAACTTGAATTATATAGAAAAAACATTTTTTTAATTGGAATTTTAATCCTAATTATTTGCTTAGTTATTATCGCTATATTTATTTTTCAAAAAAAGAAATTAACTACAGAACGTAAAACAATTGAGCTTGAACACAAAGCTCTTAGAGCTCAAATGAATCCTCATTTTTTATTCAATTCACTAAACAGCATCCAACGAATGTATGTTGAAGGAAATGAAAATGATGCTAATGAATACATGGCTGATTTTGCTGAATTGATGCGAAAAATATTAGATAATAGTGGACAAAACACAATCTCTCTTCATGAAGAATTGACTGCTTTAAAACTTTATTTAAACTTAGAACAATTACGTTGTCAAAATAAAATAAGTTATTCTATTCATATTGATGAAGATATTGACACACATAACACATACGTTCCTCCATTAATTATACAACCATTTGTAGAAAATGCTATTTGGCATGGAATACTACCTAAAAAAGAAAGTGGACATATTGCCATTAATATCTCTCAAGAGAAACATCAAATTAAATGTAAAATTCATGATGATGGGGTTGGATTTTCTCCTGAATCAACTACTCAACATGAATCGAAAGGTATAAAAATTACCGAACAACGAATAGGAAACAAAATAATAATAGAAAGCACTCCTAACCAAGGAACAACTGTTAGTTTTTACATAAAAAAATCATAATGATAAAATGTGTTATAATAGATGATGAAGCTGATGCAAGATTTATGTTAAGCAACATCATTAATAAAAACTTTAAAGACCAACTACAAATAGTTGCTGAAGCAGACAGCATACAAGATGGAATTAAGATTATTGAAAAGCATACTCCTGATGTAGTGTTTTTAGACATCCGTATGCGAGAAGGAACAGGTTTTGATTTATTAGAAAAAATAAAAGATAAAAATTTTGAAGTGGTTTTTGTTACTGCATTTGATCAATATGCTATTAAAGCTTTTCAGTTTAGTGCTTTAGGATATTTGATGAAACCCATAAAAATTAAAGAACTAAAACAAGTGGTAGAAACACTGCATAATCACTTTATCAACCAAAAAGAAAATGTTACAAAACGACTTAAAGTGCTTATTGAAAATTACGGTGATGACCGAAAAATAAAAAAATTGGTTATTCCAAATATGGAAGGTTTTAAGGTAGTTGCAATAGAAGATATTATTCGCTTAGAAGGCGATAGAAATTACACTAACTTTATTCTTTTGGAGAATAAAAAAATTACTTCAACCAAAACGCTAGGCGAATATGAAACACTTTTAATTGAGTTCGGTTTCTTTAGAATACACCAAAGCACTTTAGTTAATTTACGCCATGTAAAAGGTTATGTTAAAGGTGATGGTGGTAGTGTTGAAATGGCTGATGGCAAACAAGTACAAGTTAGCAGGCATAGAAAAGCCAATTTTGTAAAAAAGTTTATTTAATAACCTGAGTTCGATTATTCTTTTGAATTCAGACCGCTTGTAAATAGTAAGTTTCAACTAAAAATGATAAAGTAATAGCGAGCTATTGCAAAGCATTTTTAGGCAGAAAATTGCTGTTTAGAAGTGGAAAACAAAAACGCTTTCTCATAAAAGCCAATCTACTGCGTTATATTCTCTGGCTTTAGCGGGCTAAAGCCAGAGAATATGCCTTGGATATTAACTTTTATTAAAATCTGAATTTTAAAATAATAATCGAACTCAGGTTCACAAAAAAGTCCCAATTAAATTGGGACTTTTTTATATTAATATGATGTGTTTTTTATGTTCCAAAAACACTACTCGCAACAAATTCATGTGTTGGATTAGTAATTAAAACCGGAATTTCGGCATCGTTAGCAATTACTTCTTGCTCATCGCTACCAAAGAAATCAGGTAATAAAGCTCCTTCTTGCGTATTTACAATAACAATTAAATCTGCATCCATTTTAGCAGCATATCTTACTAATTGTTTTTTAAAGTTTCCTTCTCCTTCTACCGCTCTGTCTATTTCGTAAGGTAAATTTTTCTCATCGAAATATTTTTTAGCAAAGCTTAATTCTTGATTTAATTTTTTCTTCAAAAATTCATCCGATTCAGAATCAGCAAAAATGTGAATTCTGCTTTTGAAATGCTTAGCAATGCTTGCTGCAATTTTTAATTTTTGTTTGGTAATATCTGCATGATCGATAGGCACAACAATATCATCGTAGGTATCTGTTGCTGATGGTTCTTTTTCTTGAACTACAATAAAAGGTACTTTAGAGTGAGAGATTACTTTTATGGCATGGCTTCCTAGTATTTTTTGCATTCCTCTTGCTCCATGCGTTCCCATTACAATATATCCAGCAGAAATTTCGGATGCAACATCTCCAATATCTTCAAATATACTTCCTATTCTAACAACTACGTGCATGTTAACACCAAATTTCTTCTCAGCTTTTAATGCAATTTCTTTCAATTTTTCACGAGTTGGTTCAATTTCTTTTTGTTTTGATACAACATGTAAAAGATAAACATCACCATCGTAAGATTTTGCAACCTGAGCAGCATGACTGATTGCACAATCTGCAACAGCTGTAAAATCATGAGGAACAAGCACTTTATATATTTCTTTATCCATAGAATTGTAGTTTTTTTGAAATTATTCCGAACAAATATAATATTATTCTTATTATTATGAAGAACTTATTAAAAAAGTTTTCCTTAAATATCTTTTAATTTAAAAGTCTCCATAAACTTAGTAGTAAAATCTCCTTTTCTAAACTTCTCATCTTGCATTAATTGCTGATGAAAAGGAATAGTAGTTTTTATTCCTTCTATAATATACTCATCTAACGCTCGTTGCATCTTTGTTATGGCTTCTTCTCTGGTTTGAGCTACGGTAATTAACTTAGCAATCATAGAGTCATAATATGGAGGAATTACATAACTTGCATAAGCATGCGTATCAATTCTAATTCCATGTCCACCAGGAGAATGGTAATTTGTAATTACTCCCGGACTTGGTCTAAAGTCATTAAAAGGATCTTCTGCATTAATTCTACACTGAATAGAGTGAAGTTGCGGATAATAATTTTTACCAGATATTTTATCTCCGGCAGCTAATTTTATCTGCTCTTTAATTAAATCAAAGTTAATTACCTCTTCAGTAATGGTATGTTCTACCTGAATACGCGTATTCATTTCCATGAAATAAAAATCTCTGTTTTTATCTACCAAAAACTCTACGGTACCAACTCCTTCATATTTTACTGCTTTTGCAGCTTTTATAGCAGCTTCTCCCATCTTCTCTCTCAGTTCATCTGTCATAAATGGTGATGGAGTTTCTTCTACTAATTTTTGATGTCTTCGTTGGATAGAACAATCTCTTTCTGAAAGGTGACACGCATTTTTGCCGTCTCCTGCAATTTGTATTTCAATATGACGAGGCTCTTCAATAAATTTCTCCATGTACATACCGTCATTTCCAAAAGCAGCTGCAGCTTCTTTCCTGGCAGAATCCCAAGCAGCTTCCATTTCCTCTTCATTCCAAATTACACGCATACCTTTACCACCACCACCGGCAGTAGCTTTCATCATTACAGGATATTTTATTTTTTTAGCCGTTGCTTTTGCATCTGCTAAATCTTTTAATAATCCTTCAGAACCTGGTACAACAGGAACTCCTGCTTTAATCATAGTAGTTTTTGCAGAAGCTTTATCTCCCATAGCATCAATCATTTCTGGTGATGCCCCGATAAATTTTATTCCATTTTCCTGACAAATTTTTGAAAATTTGGCATTTTCAGATAAAAATCCATATCCAGGATGAATAGCATCAGCATTTGTAATTTCTGCTGCTGCAATTATATTAGGTATATTAAGGTAAGATAATGAGCTTTGAGCAGGACCTATACAAACGGCTTCGTCTGCAAATCTAACATGCAAACTATCTTTATCTGCAGTAGAATAAACAGCAACCGTGCTAATTCCCATTTCTTTACAAGTTCTGATAACACGCAAAGCTATTTCACCTCTATTTGCAATTAATATTTTTTTAAACATAATTTAAATTTGGAAATTAAACAATTTGAAAATTTGAAAACGAATCTATCTTAATAGATTACAGTTTGTTCAAAATATTAATTTAACTTGGATCTACTAAAAACAATGGTTGGTCGTACTCAACAGGAGAACCATCATCAACTAAAATTTTAACGATTTTTCCGCTAATTTCAGCTTCAATTTCGTTAAACAATTTCATTGCTTCAATAACACAAACTACTGTTTCGTTTTTCACATCATCACCAACACTAACATAGTTAGGCTTGTCTGGAGAAGGCTTTCTGTAGAAAGTTCCAATCATTGGAGATTTGATAGTAACATAATTAGCATCTTCGCTTGGTGCTTCTTTTGCTGGAGCAGCAGGAGCAGCTTGAGGTTGAGCTTGAGGAGCAGCAGCTACAGGAGCTTGCTGTGCTTGTTGTGGCTGTTGTGGCTGTTGTGGTTGAACAACTTCTTGTCTGATTACCTCAACAGTTGGCTGATTACCTCTTTTATAAGGAGGAGTTTTTATTGTGATTTTAAAATCTTTGTTTTCAATTTCTACCTCACTAACTCCCGATTTTGCAACAAATTTTATTAGTTCTTGAATTTCTGATGACTTCATAATTTATTTGTTTTTGTTATTTTATTTGTTTGTATCGTAAGCCCATTTTACCCAAATAGCTCCCCATGTAAATCCACCACCAAAAGCAGATAAAATTACATTATCTCCTTTTTTAAGTTGATTTTCCCATTCCCATAAACATAAAGGTATTGTACCCGAAGTGGTATTTCCATAACGTTGAATGTTAAGCATCACTTTTTCGTCACTTAATCCCATTCTTCTGGCTGTAGCATCGATTATTCTCTTATTTGCCTGATGAGGCACTAACCAAGCAACATCATCACTGGTTAAGTTATTTTTTTCCATAATTTCAGCGGAAACATCTGCCATATTTGTTACAGCAAATTTAAATACCGCTTGTCCTTCTTGATGGATGTGGTGTTCTTTATTTTTAACTGTTTCTAATGTAGGTGGGTAAGCAGAACCTCCTGCTTTTTGATGTAGGTGTTGAAAACCTGACCCATCACTTCTTAGGATAGAATCTTTCACACCAAAACCTTCTTCATTTGGCTCTAGCAATACTGCTCCACAACCATCTCCAAAGATAATACAAGTAGTTCTATCTTCATAATCTACCAAAGCAGACATTTTATCTACTCCTACAACTACTACTTTTTTATGCGAGCCTGATTCAACATATTTTGAACCTGTTGTTAATCCGTAAAGAAAACCTGAACAAGCAGCATTAATATCAAAGCCAAAAGCATTAGTTGCTCCAACTTTATCTGTAATAATATTGGCTGTTGCCGGAAAAATATGATCGGCTGTAACCGTACAGCAAATTAATAAATCTATTTCTTTTGGAGAAATCCCTCTTTTTTCACACAATCCTTTTACTGCTTCTGCAGCCATTACTGAAGCACCTTTACCTTCGCCTTTTAATATTCTTCTTTCTTGAATTCCTGTTCTCGAAACAATCCATTCATCAGAAGTGTCTATCATGGTTTCCAACTCCTTGTTTGTTAAAACATAATCAGGAACATAGCCATTAACAGCAGTAATTGCGGCAGTAATTTTACTCATAATTTAGTTTTGCTTTAAAAGTGGGTATTCAATTTTGAAAATTACTTTCAAAATTAGAAGAGTTTTATAAAAAACAAAAACTTACTGAATTAATTCAGTAAGTTTTGTTAGTCTTTTTTCTTAGATAGCTACAGATTTCTCAACTGCTAACTTACCTCTGTAATAACCACAATCACCACAAACTCTGTGATAAAGAACTGGTGCTCCACAGTTTGAACAATTTACAACAGTTGGTGCAACAGCTTTGTAATGCGTTCTTCTTTTGTCTCTTCTCGTTTTCGAGGTCTTTCTTTTAGGATGTGCCATTTTTATTTAGTTTTCTGTTTTTAAATTTATTAATTGAGCCCATCTAGGGTCGATTTCTGCTTCTTTTTGTTTTGTATTCTTTACTTGTATTTCTTTAAGTTTTTTTATTACCTCCGGATTACACTCGCTTTTTTTGTGCTTTCTCCGCTGAGGAATATTTATTTGAATAAACTCATAAATGTATGGCGAAACATCAATTTGATGTTCACTTTCGGGCAAGATAACTATTTCATCTGTGCCTTCATACATTTCTTCTCCAAACTTTACAATTAAATGCTCCTCACACTCCACTTCAATATCTACTGGCTCTAAACATCTATCACAATCTACATTAATTTTTCCTTTAATAGAAAAATCTAATAACATCATGGTTGATTGTTTTTCTAATGCTAAATCTACTTCAAAAGTAGCATCATTGTAATCTCCGTTTTCAAATAAAGTAAAGAACTTTTTGCCAACTTTAAAGTCAAATTGGTGAACTCCTTGTTTCAACCCTGAAAAATCTATCGTGTACTCTTTCTGAAATTTCACCTAATTCAGTATTAATGAAAGCGGACAAAGTTATGAATTAATTTCTTTGTAAAAAAAGTATAAAGTGTATTTTTTAACGCCTCTTAAACTCAAGGTAAAAATCCTGTGTTAATAGTTCATATTCAGAAGTATAAATATGTCTCTTGTCAGTCTCTACAATTAAATTTTCTTCTACTACTTTGTCTTCTTTTCTCGAAAATTCTAATAAAACTCGTTTGCAAGCTTTTTTCGGATTAGGAAAAACATTCATTTTCTTATTTAAGTATAACGAATGTTTTTTTGCAAGTTCAACAAAATGTTCCGATTCTTTTGGCAACACTACCGAAAAAACACCTTCTGACTTCAATAAGCGATTTACATGAAAAGCCAGTTGTTCAAACGGAAGCAGTGAGTTTTGTCTTGCAATATTTCTTTTCTGGTCTTCAGGCTGGTAAGTATTATTAAAAAATGGCGGGTTTGAAATGATGGTGTCGTATTTTTTATCAGGAACATAATTTTGCAATGCTACATGATGGGCAAAAACCCTATCTTTCCATTTACTGTTATCAATATTAATGGTTGATTGAATAAAAGCATTTTCTTCAACATCAATAGTATCCACCTCAACATTTGGATTTCTCTGAGCCGCCATTAAAGCCAGCAGCCCTGTTCCGCTACCAATATCTAACACATTTCCATCCTTTATATTTGCCCAAGCACCAAGCAATACACCATCAGTACCCACTTTCATGGCACACTTATCTTGTTCTATAAAAAATTGTTTGAATTGAAATGATGCTGACATTAGAGATTGGAAATTTAAAATTAGAGATTATTTACCGCCTATCCTCACATTAATTTATTCACCCCTTCCCTTTCTTCTTCACTTTTTCCTTTCCCCCTCACTTTTCACTTTCCCCCTCAATTTTCACTTTCACTCTCACTTTCACTTCTCACCTTCACCTTCACTTTCACTTCCAACCCCTCAAACATCCAAATAAATATCAATTAAGCCTTCGGGAGCGTTTGTTTTGATTAGTTGTTTTTCACGATTTACTTCAACAATAAAATCATCGCTAACAGGAATAAGAATTTCTTTATTATCAGGAGAAATAATTTCTAACACTGCCTGATGAGGATACTCTAACACTTGATTAATTGTTCCTAAATTTCCTTTATGCAAATCTTCAACAGCAAAGCCTACTACTTCGTGGAAATAAAACTTATTTCCAGTTAACGGAGGAAGCATACTTAGAGGTAAATACACTTCTTTAGCAACAAGGTCTTTTGCCTCATCAACATTTTCTACACCATCTAATTTTATAACAACAGTATTGTTATTTTGCAAGGTTGTTTTGGTAACAAAAAAAGGAACCAGTTGGTTATCCATTTTGTTTATTCGGATAAAAACTGATTCCAATTTCTTGTAAGCATTTGGTTGATCAACATCAAGTTTTACAACTAATTCTCCATTTTTTCCATGCACTTTAGAAGTATAGCCTAAATAAAAGGTTTCTTCTATTTTCACCTGTTCATTTTTGTTTTTATTAAATCTGTCAGATGGAACTCCCTAAATAATCATCCTAATTGTGTAATGAAAATTCAGTTATGGTCGTTTCATGTATAATAATTAATCTTCTTTTTTCTCTTCTTCAGCAGGAGCTTCTTCAGCAGGAGCTTCTTCAGTTGCAACTACTTCATCAGCAGGAGCTTCAGCAGCTACTTCTTCAGTTGTTTCTTCAGCTACAGGAGCTTCTTCAACTGGAGTATTTTTAGCAGCTATTTCAGCAGCTTTTTTATCTTTAGCTTCTTGTTCTGCTTTAAATCTAGCTTTTTCTAATTCTTCTTTAGATTTAGAAAGACTATCTTTTTTACCTTCAATTTTACCTTCTTTGTCTTTCATCCAAGCTTCGAATTTCTTATCTGCTTGTTCTTGAGTCATAGCTCCTTTTAACACACCTCTATCTAAGTGATCTTTATGTAGTACTCCTTTGTAAGACAATAATGCACGACAAGTATCTGTTGGTTGTGCACCTGTTTTTACCCAATGCAATGCTCTATCAAAATCGATATCGATAGTTGCTGGGTTAGTGTTTGGGTTGTAAACACCTAATTTTTCAATAAATTTCCCATCACGTGGGGCTCTTGAGTCTGCTACAACAACATGGAAAAAAGCATATCTTTTTTTACCGTGACGTTGTAATCTAATTTTTGTAGACATTTTCTAATGTTTAAAAATTGATAAATAAATAATTAGTTCTCCCAAAATAAATTGGGGCTGCAAATTTACAAATTAGTTTGAATTATACAATTATTTATTAAAAAGTTTAAAAGTCATGCAAAATTAAACTACAAACTGTGTTGAAACAGCTTACGACTCTTTTAAAACTTAACTGTTATTCGAAATAGAGATTTCTTCTGCGAAATTAAGGTTAATTTTTAACTACTTTCTTGCTTACATAAAACTTATCGTCAAATATAAAAGTAACAAACAATGTTTGAGCTCCGCTTATTTTGTTAAGTTTAATTTTATGATGCGTTTCTCCCGAACTTACTGCTTTTATCACACCTTCTTGAACTATAGCTCCTTTAGCATCTGTTACAAAATAATCTACCAGTGACGGATTTTCCATTTCAAAAGAAACATTCAACACATCATTTACAGGGTTTGGGTATAAGTTTACCTGATAAGGGTTTTTACCATTAATTTCATACACACTTTGAGGAGTATCTTTAATTAAATACACTTTATAAATTTTATTATCGGCAGAAGTGGTACTGGTTACATTATTGGCAAATGGGTTAATGGTAGGACTTAAAATTCCTCCAAAAATATAGCCCAACAAAATGGTATCTGATTGAATAGCGTCTAACTTAATTACTTTCGATTCGTGGTGAGGCAAATCTTTATTTACAAAAAACTCTGAACCTGCACCTCTATAACCCGGCATTTCTATTGGCAATTGCACCTCAAGTAAATTACCTGAGGAATCTCTACTCATTCTGCTAATGGTTTTTACAAATGGCACCTGATTATCCTGAACAAGTGTGTTGTTTTGATAATAATACTGGCTCATTCCTGCAAAAAACAAATTGTGCATTTCGTTATTAATACTATCGTGCAACGCCACTTTTGCTCCGTGATAATTACTTAAATATTGATTAAATGAAGTAATAGGATTATGTCCCGCAGCAGTAATATCAACAGGATAAAGAAAAGGTAAATCTACGTTTATCTGAAAAACGCCTGATGAAATGGTATAACCATGACTACCATCAGGATAAATTTGAGGTAATAAATTATAATCTCTTCTTCTTAAATGTATGGGATCTGTAATGGTTGAATAATTAGAAAAACTTAGTTGAGTTCCCGAATTGTTAAACACAAACTTTCTTATTTGGTTGGTATATTTTTGGACAAAAGTAGGGTTGTTCATTGGGTTGTATCTTCCATCAAATCGATGTCCGCCAATAAGGTAAATTTCATTACCTATTTTTCCCATTTGTCCACCTGTAACTGCAAAAGCTGTATCGGTAATTTGTTTAAAATATGGAGTAATAGATGCATTGTTAATTACTGCATTCATTAAGTCTGAAACCTGAACCGATGCTAAATACGGAAAAGTAATATGATCGTTTGCTGTTGGTGAAAAAGCATATCCTCCAATAATATACAAGGTATCCTTATCCTGATAAAAATTCATATTGGTTGATTGCAGTTGTTCTTTTAAGTTAGTTGGCAACACGGATACACTTGATGACCAATATTGCTGGTTAACAGGGTCTATCACTAATATATTTTGATTATTTTGTGATTGAGGAAATGCATTAAAGGGCTGACGAGCATGAATACCATCGAGCCTACCTCCTATTACCAACCATTTACCATCATGCTGAGCATAAGCAAAAGAGTGTACTCCCGGTAAATTAGAAATAGTTACAGAATCTAAATGAACGGAATAGTTAAAATTATTTTGTGCTGTTAATACCAATGTAAAAAATAGCCAAAAGAAGGTGGTAAGTTGAAATCGTTTCATAGTTTTTGAATTAGTTAATCAATAATAATTCAAATGTAAGCCCTCTAGTTTCTAAAATTTGGTAACATTTGTTACATAAAAAAATATTCTTTTAAATTATTCAATCTCATTTACGAGGCGAAGAAGATAATTCTGCACTCATTTATGCCCTTATTTCTTTTCAGGAGTGGTATAAATGTATATTGATTGAGGTTTTGAAGATATTATAAAAATATACTCTCAATTCAATAGTCTAATTTTTTAATAGTTTTTTAACCACTTTTTGTTTGTCAGAAATAATTTCTATAAAATAAATCCCTGACTTTAGTTCACTAAGATCAATTTGATTTTTTGGTAGTTGTATCTCTTTTATTAACTTACCCGTTACTGAATACAAATTAATTGTATTAATTACAACTTTGGAAGCTATAGATATGGTAACAATATCTTTAACCGGATTAGGATAAATAGTAAATTCACTATTATTGAGTTCTTCAATACTAGTTGTAGAACTAACTGTTTGTCCGGCTGTTATTTTTGTATTAGGTATATCTTCAAAAGCATAATTTACTATTTCAATCATACCTATATTCGGATAAATAAAAACTCTCACTTGCACCCAACCATAATAATAATTGCCATTCTTAAATAACCGCAAGCCTATATATTTAATACCTGCATTATCCATAGCCGTGAACTCTGGCACATGATATATAAATGAATCGTAAGATTGCCACCATGAACCAAAACTATCTCCATAATTTTTTGGAGCTACAACATATACTGTTGCTGCCAATAAAGGAACAGTTTCGGCATTAGGGTGCAGCATTTTTAGTTGAATTTGAGGGGCATTCCCTACTTGATAGGCATCTATACTAAAATCAGGAGTAGCATCATTATCTAAATCAAATTGATAGCTACTAGTCGGATCTGTAATATTTGTTATACCCACATTGGTAACGGTTATCGTAGCATTTAATATTGTGCTACTTGTTATTAACACACTTAATAATAATGTTTTCATAATTTTGTTTTTCTAATTCATACTAAACATATTCCCCTCTATCAGTTTGAAGCCAAGCCTTTGTGTAATGGCAACTACGGAATTTACATCAATTCTATTTTTTATAATTTTTTGTTTTCCCACTACAAACATACCTCAAAAGTAATAATTATTTTGATTTTGTAGTTTTAAGTCCGTAGTTGTCATCGCTCTTTGCTAACGCTTCAAACTACCGACAGAGAGGGGATAATTCGCACTCATTTATGCCCTTATTTCTTTTCAGGAATGGTATAAAATGTATATGGCTTGAGGTTTTAATCAAGTTACTATTAAAAAGAACCGAAGCACACTATAATATTAATGCCCGATAAAATGAAAATTGCAATCCTCCTGTTTACTCATAACAAACTCAATATTTTTTATATCTTCACCTTCTATTTGATAACTTACATAAGCATAAACTTCACTTTCTGACTTCCAATTCTCATTAAATAATTTTCCACCAAAATAAAATACATTATTCTCATTCTTTATAAAATCAAAGCCATCCCCAAATTCATTAAAACTTAACTTTACTTCCAATACACGAAAATAAATTTTGTTATGGTTTGAAGGTATGTTTCCTATAGTAAGTGTAACCTCATCACTTCCCTGCTTACTATAATCTTCATTAATCATAGCAGTGACATATTCAAAGTCACCATTTGTTATATTATATATATCCACATTTTTATACTGATAATAGCATATTCTACATCCTGACATAAAAAGTAAAAAAATGATACTGGTTAATTTTATTTTACTCATAATATTTTTCTAAAATATTTTCAAAAACTTTTGTATAATAATATAAAATAATAAATAAGATAAAAAATATAACCCCCGTGAAAGTATAAATTTTTGAAAAAATTCGGACATTATAAATAAATTCAATAAAGTAAAGAATGAAATAACATATCGAAAAAACCCAAATAATAATTTTATTTAAAAATTTTAATTTAGCAGCTATCATACTTTCTTTTAGCTTTTTAGTTGCATATATCAAATCTTTATTACTACCTCCTAAACTCAAATATTTCAATGCTAAAAAATAGCCTTTTTTATTTAAGTTCAATTCAATGCAACAATTTATTCCAACAAAAAAAATTAAATCAAGTTGTTTATCAACTTTTTTTAACTTTAGGTCTTTTAAACTTACCTCAATTAGTTTTAAAGCTTTTTCATATTGTTTTAAGCTGAAGTATGAAAAAACAATAAACCCAATTAATTGATAATCTTTTAATAACTCTACTTTATTTTTTTCAAAAACATCTATTACTAATTGATAATCCTTGAAGGAAAAGGCATTAATTACTTTTTCACTTATAATATTATCTTCGTTTATCATAATTGATTAGGACTTTTTAACCATTTCTAACACCATATCATCACTTAAAAGATTGGTTTTATCATATATAATTATAGACTTACCTCCAATGTGCTGCATTGAATCGATAAAAGCTCTTTTTTCTACGGAAGACAAACCTCCTTCAATTTTCTCCATTGGTTGAATTAATATATTAAATGTTGAATTTGGTTTTCCATCAAATAATTCTTTTATAGTTTGCATTAAAAACTCTTCTCCTTGTTCATAGTCAGCAAATAACAATCTACTGCTTGAGAAAGGTTTAATAGCCTCTTTTTTTAATTCTTTTTTGCTTTCAACATCTCTTATAAACACAATATTTGTATATAATCTAATGTATAAAGTTTTTTTCTTTTTGAAATTAAACATATAAATATTTTAATTTAACTTTATTTATCAGTGTAAAGAAATCTGCGTAAATATGCGTAATCTGTGGCATAAAAAATAGTGCGTAGAGTTCTCTTGCCACAGATTACATATATTTTCACTGATTTGATTCGCAGATTTTACATGTTTTATCTATTAAACTGCTTAATAAATAAGTAAAATACTTTTTTATAACTATTTTAGTGTTAATACTACTCATAAAACTTCTTAGAGGCATTCCAATACACATCCATTTCTTCAAGGGTCATATCGCTAAGGCTTTTACCCTCTTTTTTAGTTTCTTTTTCTAAGTATTGAAAACGATTGATGAATTTTTTATTGGTTTTTTCCAAGGCATCTTCGGGATTGATGTTCAAGAATCTTCCATAATTTACAACTGCAAAAAGTAAATCGCCATATTCTGCTTCTATGCGTTCTTGGTTTTGAGCGTCCACTTCTTCTTTTAGCTCCTCCATTTCTTCTTTTACTTTTTCCCAAACTTGCTCTTTGTTATCCCAATCAAAACCTACACCTCTGGCTTTATCTTGTATTCTAATGCATTTTATTAATGCCGGCAATGATTTAGGGACTCCTTCCAACACAGAAGTTTTACCTTCTTTCAGTTTTAATTTCTCCCAATTGGCTTTTACTTCTTCTTCATCTTTTACAGTTATTACCTGTCCCGAATTCTCGGGATCGCCATAAATATGTGGGTGACGATGAATTAATTTTTCACAAACGCCATTTAACACATCTGCCATATCAAAATCATTGGTTTCTGAACCAATTTTAGCATAAAAAACAAGGTGCAACATTAAATCGCCCAACTCTTTTTTAATTTCTTCCATATCGTTATCCAAAATGGCATCGGTAAGTTCATAGGTTTCTTCAATCGTTAGGTGGCGAAGACTTTGCATGGTTTGTTTTTTATCCCACGGACATTTTTCTCTCAGTTCATCCATAATGGTTAACAAACGTTCAAAGGCTTTTAATTTTTCTTGCATCATAAAAAATGGTATTTCGGTTTTATCTTCTATTTTTGTTTGGTGGTAAAAATGATTTTCAAATATCGACTATTTTTATGTCTTTTCCTTAGTTGGCAAACATCATTTTCTCAACAAAGCGTTCCTGAATTTGGAATTGAAGAAACCGTTCATTATGGTTCTATCTTACCTCATCGCCCAATAGTAACTGAAATTATTGAAGGACATTCTTTTATTTATGAAGTTTCTTTTTATAAAAACACTACTGGGAATAAAGCTTGGCAGCAACTCTTTAATTACCCAAAAATTGGTATCTCGGCAATGTATCTAAATTTGGGGAATAAAGAAGAGTTGGGCAATTCCTTTGGCATTTTCCCTTATATTCAAATTCCATTGAGCAAGCGAAAAATTAGGTGGGAACTTCGTTTTGGCTACGGGTTCGGTTATGTAGAAAAACCTTTTGATCGTGCCGACAATTATAAAAATATAGCCATTGGCTCTAGGTTTAATGCACTCATAAATGTAAATTCTTTATGGAAAATTCAGGCTTCAAAGCATATTGCTTTTTCTGCAGGTATTTCTTTAGTTCATTTTTCTAATGGTTCTTATGTTCGTCCTAACTTAGGTTTTAACATTTTTTCATTGAATACGGGCGTTTCTTATAGTTTTGGTAAGGAGAAAGAAATTCAATCAGCTACCCTTCCTAACAAAGAAAAAACATGGGAACATTTTATAGTTGCCAATACTGGGCTAAAAGAAATTCCTCCTGTGGAAGGTCCTAAATACTACATCGCAAATATTGCTTATAATATAGTAAAACCGATTAATAACAAAAACTCTTTTGGTTTTAGTGCCGATGTTTTTTACAACAAATCAATAGAAGCTTTAATTGAATATAATGACAATGTAGAAGCATCAAAAACTGACAACTTAAGAACTGGACTTGGAGTAATGTACGGAATAAACATAGGAGACATAATGCTTTCATTACACATGGGTGGATATATTTTACCTAACTATAAAGAGGATGGTTATTTTTATCACAGAATAAACTCTAGGTATAAAATAAACGATAAGTTATTTTTTAATTTAGGTTTGAAAAGTCATTGGGCGGTAGCTGACTTTATTGAAGCAGGTATAGGATTTAAAATTAAATAAATGCAAGTTATTTTAAAATATAGAATTTTCTTTTTCGCAACTATTGTTATGCTGAATGCTTGTGTAAAAGAAAGTGCTTGTATTAAATCTACCGGAAAACAAGTTGTAGAGACAAGGATAATCGGAAATGATATTACCCATATTGTTTTAAAAGATAAATTGAATTTGGTACTTCGTCAGGATAGTATAGCATCACTTACTATTGAAGGTGGAGAAAACTTATTAAAATATGTTAGAGCCAGACAAAAAGGAACGGAATTAGAATTGAAAAACGATAACAAGTGTAATTTTTTAAGAAGCTACAAAGAAGAAATTACAGTTTACTTATCCTTACCTAATATAAAGTACATCAATTATACAGGCTTTGGAAATGTTAGTAGTTTGGGAGAGTTAAAATTAGATGAATTTACATTTGAAACACGCAACGGAACAGGAAGCATTAACCTAACGGTAGATGCTCAAAAAATTAATATTCTTCAACATACTGGTCCGGCAGATTTCACTTTAAATGGAAAAGCTAAGTTTAGTTATTTATTTTCGGGAGGTTCGGGTTGGTTAACTTGCAAAAATTTAATTAGTGAGAATACTCATGTAAACCATGATGGAACAGGAGGTGTAATTCTGACATCAACTAATAGTTTACTTGTAGAGTTAACTTCATTAGGAAATATTGAATATTACGGTAATCCGAGTGTTACTGTTAGTCAACATAGTGGAAGAGGAAAATTGATTAAACGATAGAAATAAAAAAAGTAATTTTATCAAAGTCATCTATTAGGATAAACAAAAAACAGAAAATAACGTTAAATTTGCATAACACCTAAACGAAATAAGATGAGTATAGAAACAAAAAAACTTGGATTAATAGAAAGATTAATGCAGATAAACGAAGAAGAAATATTACAGCAGTATGAAAATCTATTGAAGGAAGCTCACTTACAATATCGTGCAGAAAAATCAATAAAAGCGATAGAAGAAGGACAAACAATTACATTAAGCACATTTCAGGCAAACAATAAAAAATGGCTGAGCAACAAATCTTCGAAATAGAAATAACCTATCCTGCAGAAAAAAGGTATCAAGAAGAAATATTAGCTTACTTAGTTAAGAATTTCAGCTTAGAAAGAGCCTTAGAAATAAATGATAATATTATTGCATCAGTAGCAAGTATTTCAACAATGCCAAAAAGAGGACGCTTAGAGCCAGTATTAAAAAAATATCCGCAACAATTTAGATTTATACTACATAAGGAAACAAGAAATTTTGAAATAAAAATAATTTATTACGTCAATCAATCCATTAGAAAAATATATGTAACAGACTTTTTTCCAGTATTAATGTATCCTGAAAAATTAAAGAAACGTAGTTAATTCTGTGAGAAGAAAGCTAATTAAGTAACAAACTACTCCCCTAAAAGAGCCTTTTTCAAATTTTTATCAGCAGGTGTATCAGCAAGCCAAATACCGAATAGTGCTTTTTTAAACTCAAGACCTTCAATTTTTGCCATAAGCTTGCCATTTTTAACCACTAAGGTTGCTTTATTTGGTACATAAAAAATATCAAACACATCGCCTTTTTTTATCTCATCTTTAAAAGCTCCAATAAATTGATCTATTTCTTTTTGGATGGGAGCAGTTTTTCCATTGGTAGCGTTTTTAAAACCTTCATTAACGGCACTTATCATTTTATCACTTGTAATTAATGAAGAAACAATTTCCAATTTAATAGCAATATGTTCATTCGCTTCAATAATTTGTTTAGCATCGGTAGATTTGGTTTTTAAGTACAACCCTGCCACATACATATCCATAAAAAGCTTTACCCTAGCTCCTGCACCATTAAGTTCTAATTCTGTTTCGCCAACTTTTACTTTTTTTGGCATGGTAACATCGCCAATAGTTTTTTGAGCTTGAGCGATAGTAGTAGTTAAAACTAGTAAAACAAGTAATAATAATTTTGAATTCTGCATAGCTTTTAATTTAAGTTGGTAAATCTCCTTCTTCAGGTTTATTTTTATCTCTAATCTCTAAGTTAATGTCTTCTAAATCTTCATTATTGGTTATTTTTTTATCTGCTTTAGCATGAGCAATACTTGCATTTAGCTCATAACCAATTAACAAAACTAAGGAATTAAAATAAATCCACAATAAAACTACAATTAATGTACCTATAGATCCGTACACTTTATTATAATTTGCAAAGTTGTTTACATAAAATCCAAAACCTGCAGAAATCAGTATTGCTAAACCTGTAGCTAATGTAGAACCTGCCGACATAAACCTAAATTTCCCACCTTTTAAATTACCAAAATAATAAATAGAAGATATGCCTGTGAAGAACAAAATAAATAAAGTAAGCATTTTAATTACCGCAAGGGAGCCCAAAGAAATATCAGCAGGAAGCCATTCTTGAGTAATTAGATAAGTAATGATTACTTTGTAGAAAACCATTAAAAAAATAGCCAAAACCATTAATACTGTTAGTATGCCCAATATTAAAAATGAGGTTAGTCGTTGCCTAATAAAGCCTATATTTTTCTGTAGTGAGTGATAAGAATGATTAAACTCCTCAATCATGGAATTAACTCCATCGCTTGCAAAATAAAGTGCAAAAACAAATCCTAAAGACAATAAGGTATCATGTCTTTTATGAACTAAATCATCCATTGTAGTTTTGGTCATTTCAAAAGCATCATCTGGTAGTAATCCTTCTAAAAGTGTAAGTAAATTATTGTAAAAATCATCAATAGGAATATAAGGCAACAGCGAAAGTAAAAATATTAATGCTGGAAAAATCGCTAAGAAAAAACGAAATGCCAATGCTGCAGCTCTTGTGGTTAATGAGCTTTCTTGTAGTCCTTTTAGCAAAAAAGTTAACACTTCAAACAATGGAATACCATCAAAACCTGGCAATACTATTTTTTTCGACCAAGCAATAGCTTGCTTTACTATTTTTAATTCGAGTATTTTTTTTACAATTTTTGTTGCCATACTAGGTAAAATAAAAAAAGCCTATGTTTTTTCAAACGTAGGCTGTAAAAATATTTCTTAAAAAAGGAAAGAACAAATTTATTTATTCTTCAGCTTTTCTTAATTTCTCAACATAGATAGCTTTAATTTTTTCTGCTCTATTGATAACAGAAGGCTTATCATACTGCTTTCTATTTCTCAACTCTTTGATAGTACCAGTTCTTTCGTACTTCTTTTTGTACTTCTTTAAAGCTCTCTCGATGTTTTCACCATCTTTAATCGGTATAATTATCATTCCTATTGTGTTTTTAAAATTATTAAAAGGGCTGCAAATTTAAAGATAAAATTATAATCTGCAAGTTTTTTATTTTAATATTTCTCTTGATATAACTAATTTTTGAATTTCTGATGTTCCTTCGCCAATAGTACATAGTTTAGAGTCTCTGTAAAACTTCTCTGCAGGAAAATCTTTGGTATAACCATAACCTCCAAAAATTTGAACTGCATCTGTAGAAACTCTAACTGCAACTTCTGAAGAATAATATTTTGCCATTGCAGAAACTTTAGTAACAGGCAAACCTTTGTCTTTAAGGTCTGCAGCTTCGTAAATCAACAATTCTGCAGCTTCAATTTCTGTTGCCATATCGGCTAATTTAAAAGCAATTGCCTGAAAGTTAGAAATTGGCTGATTAAACTGTTCTCTCTCTTTGGAATAAGTTAAAGCAGCTTCGTAAGCTCCTTTGGCAATTCCTAATCCTAACGATGCAATAGAAATTCTTCCACCATCTAAAATCTTCATTGCCTGAATAAAACCTTCACCAACATTTCCCAACACGTTATCTTTATGCACTCTACAATCTGCAAATATTAATTCAGCAGTTTCAGAAGCTCTCATTCCTAATTTATTTTCTTTTTTTCCTGATGAAAAACCTGGTGTTCCTTTTTCAATAACAAAAGCAGTCATTCCTCTAGAATCTCCTTTTTCACCAGTTCTCGCAATTACTACCGCAATATCTCCTGAAATAGCATGAGTAATAAAGTTTTTAGCTCCATTCAACACCCAATAATCGCCATCTTGTTTGGCTGTAGTATTCATCCCACCAGCATCAGAACCAGTATTGTGTTCTGTTAATCCCCAAGCTCCAATCCATTCGGCAGTTGTTAATTTAGGTAACCATCTTTTTCTTTGCTCCTCATTGGCAAACATATAAATATGGTTAGTGCAAAGTGAATTATGAGCAGCAACTGAAAGCCCGATAGAACCGCAAACTTTTGCAATTTCAGAAACTACTACTACATACTCGTTGTAAGTCATTTCCGAACCACCATATTCTTGAGGAATTACAGCTCCCATTAAGCCTAGTTCTCCTAGTTTTTTAAATACTTCCACAGGAAATTCTTGTGTTTCATCCCATTCCATCATTTTCGGACGAATTTCTTTTTCTGCAAAATCTCTAATCATATCAGCTATCATTCGCTGATTTTCTGTATATTCAAAATTCATATTGTAATAAATTAAGTTACCACCTTAATTCTAAAATGAAATTAAGTTGATAATGTTGTTTGTATATTTTTTTAATTTTTCACTTCCTTTTAGAAATTCCAATTCAACTACAAAAGAGAAACCAGATACGTTGGCATGTTGCATTTGTATTAGTTCTGCAGCCGCTGCTGCTGTTCCTCCTGTTGCCAATAAATCATCATGAATCAACACATTCCAATCTTTTTGAACTACATCGCAATGCATTTCCATTGCTGCAGTACCATACTCTAAATCGTATTCATAAGAAACCGTTTTGTAAGGTAATTTACCTTTTTTTCTGATAGGAATAAATGGAATATTTAACTTGTTCGCCAATAAAATCCCAAAGAAAAAACCTCTACTTTCAATACCAACTATGGCATTCAAGTTCATTTTTTCAGTTTGTTTCGCTAATTCATCTACAATTTCGGAACAAAGTTGTTGGTCTAAAAATATAGGAGTAATGTCTTTAAATAGGATTCCTGGCTTAGGAAAATCAGGTACTTCTCTTATGGCTTTATCAAGTTTTTCGCGAATCATTTTCGATTTTTTATCAGCTTACAATTTTAAGCACTTATTGTTTGGTAGGCAAGTGTCTTTCAAATTATTTTTCGCTGTAAAGCAATAGATTAAAAATGAACTGCTTAATTTTTAGAAATGAAATTTAATTCTTAAAACTTCTTAGCCCTATCCATTTCTCTTTTGGTATCTTTTGCTTTTAGTGTTTCACGTTTATCGTGAAGTTTTTTACCCTTAGCTAATGCTATTTCTAACTTAGCAAAACCTTTGTTATTAATAAATAAGCTAACTGGAATAATGGTTAGACCAACATCTTTTTTCTTCTTTTGGAGTTTGCTTAATTCACTTCTATTAAGCAACAACTTCCTTACCCTACGTGGTTCGTGGTTGTTATAGGTTCCTTGTTCATACTCTGCAATAAAAACATTTTTTACAAACAATTCATCATTATTAAAAAAGCAATAACCCTCTGCAATATTAGCTTTTCCGGCTCTAATAGATTTTATTTCGGTCCCCGTAAGCTGAATGCCTGCAGTAAAAGTCTCTAAAAACTCATACTCAAACTTCGCCTTTCTGTTTTTTATGTTGATTTTATCACCCACGACACAAAATTAGACAAGATAATTGTTATTTGTTATTTGTTAATCGTTATTTGTTAATAGTTTCACAAACCTCAAACCTCAAACCTCAAACCTGAAACATTTAATCACCCCAATCCCACATCTAAGGTCATCATCACAATAAAACCTAAGATAAACCCAAGGGTAGCAATATCGGTATATTTATCTCTTTGGGTTTCGGGTATCACTTCTTCTACCACTACATAAATCATTGCTCCTGCGGCAAAAGCCAAGGCATAAGGTAAAATTGGCTGAAAAGTAAAGACTGCCCATGCTCCAAGAACTGCTGCAAAAGGCTCTACAATGGCTGACAGTTGTCCATAATTAAAACTTTTCCAACGAGATAAGCCTTGCCTTCTCAACGGCATTGATACTGCTATTCCTTCCGGAAAATTTTGAATTCCAATACCTATTGCCAACGCAATTGCCCCGCCCATTGTTGCTCCTTCTAACCCCATGGCAGCACCACCAAACAACACTCCTATTGCCAATCCTTCTGGAATATTATGCAAGGTAATTGCTAACACCAACAAAATAGATCGGTGCCATTCCGTTTTAACGCCTTCTTTTTCTCCTTCTTTAAAATTGATGTGTAAATGAGGTAAAAACTTATCCAAGCCAAACAAAAACATTGCTCCACCTAAAAACCCAACAGCAGCAGGAATCACTTGAACAAAGCCTTCTCCATCGCTCATTTCTATTGCCGGGTTCAACAACGACCAAAAACTTGCTGCCACCATCACGCCCCCAGTAAAGCCAAGCATTCCATCAAAAAAAGCTCTGTTCATCGTTTTAAATAAAAACACAAATGCCGCTCCTAAAGCGGTCAGTCCCCAAGTAAACAATGCTGCAATTAATGCTTGCTGTATAGGTGTTATTGATTCAAAAAATAATTTTATCTCTTCCATCTGTGTCAATGTTTGTAGTTGTAATAATTTCTAATTTCTAATTTCTAATTTCTAATTTCTAATTTCTAATTTCTAATTT
>CALCHN010000023.1 GCA_937901255.1 uncultured Flavobacteriales bacterium
ATTAAAAATTTATCTTAACGAATTATTGGAGTATTAAAGATTCATTTACACCAGTCAGGTTTTTAAAACCTGACTGGTGTTTTTTGTTTATTCTTTTATACTGAAACTTAGTAATTCCGAATTTTCGGGATTGCTTAGTTACAGTTATACTCACAAACAAAATGGTTGAATAACCTGAACAGGTATATTGTTGCGGTATGCTAATTTTTAGCTACATTTGTTTTTTTAATAAAATAGTTAAATCGAGCCTTGTAAACTCTATAACATACAGAAGGCAAAAATTGGCTTTGTGTGTTGGAAATCCTCCCCTTTTGGGGGAGCTAGAGGGGGCTTTTAAATTAAAACACATGGACTACAACAATATTTTAGTAACTCAAGAAAACAACATTGCTCAGGTAACCATTAACCGACCAAATCAATTAAACGCTTTAAATTCAGCCACAATAGCGGAGTTGAGCAGTGCTTTTAAAACATTAGAATCAGATAAAAATGTTCGCGTAATCATCATTACAGGTTCGGGAGAAAAAGCTTTTGTTGCCGGAGCAGACATTAAAGAGTTTTACCAATTTGATGTGGAAGAAGGAAAAAAATTATCCGCTGAAGGGCATCATAAATTATTTGATTTAGTAGAAAATTTAACCACTCCGGTAATTGCAGCTGTAAATGGTTTTGCCTTAGGTGGCGGATTAGAATTAGCTATGAGTTGTCATTTTAGAATTGCTTCCGACAATGCCAAATTAGGATTGCCTGAAGTTACGTTGGGAGTAATTCCTGGTTATGGTGGTACGCAGCGATTAGCTCAATTAGCAGGAAAAGGCAGAGCCATGGAAATGATAATGACTGCCAAAATGATTTCTGCTGAAGAAGCTGCCAACATTGGCTTAGTCAACCAAGTAGTAACGCAAGAAGAATTGTTGCCAACATGCCAAAAAATAGCTCAAAAGATAGCTTTTAATTCTTCAACAGCCATAGCAAGTGCAATAAAAGCGGTAAATGCTGGTTTTAAAGACGGTGTAAATGGCTATGAAACAGAAATAGAAGAGTTTGGTAAATGTTTTGGAACACCCGATTTTGTTGAAGGAACAAATGCATTTATTGAAAAAAGAAAGCCGGTTTTTAAATAGTAGCCCCCTAAATCCCCCGAAGGGGGACTTCTTTACAGTAAGCAAAGTGTTTAAAGTGAAAAAAATAAATATACTAATTATTAACCCAATAATATGCTGCTATGAATATGGCAGGTGTGTTGGAAACTCTCCCCTTTTGGAGAGTTTAGCTGTGCAAGATTATAAAAATAAAAAAGTTCAATAATGAGCGAGTTCTTTTCAAATATATTCAATTTTTTATTTACCTCATATATTGGAGCTTTTTTGTTTATTTTTTATGGTCTTATGTATGTATATTTTCAAAATAAAAGAAAACAAAATATTAATGATTGGTTTTTCTTAAGAGGATGGTTTTCTGGTGTAGGGTTTCTTATTTTAGGGATTTTAATAATTATTTTAAAGTTATTAGATAAACTTTAAAGGTAGTGTTATTATTAAGTAGTTTTATCTCATTAAAAATAAAAAATGAAAACAGTAATTACATACTTTCTTTTGTTACTTCCATCTTTTTTCTATGGGAAAACAGAAAAGTTACCAATTGACACTGTTTTATTCTCATCTGATAGTAAATACGTTTTAGCTTTTGATTTTTTTATAGATGCATACTTTCAAAAACAAGTCTGGCATTTATATGATAAAGAAAACCTTGATGATAATTTCAATATGAATATATCTCAGTCTATTTTGTTTGAAGAAGGTAAATTTTACGCTGCTAACTATATAAACACAGATGATTCAAATGAAGTAATTAGAAATAATAAGATTAAGATTAAAGAATTTTTAAGAAAATATAAATTAGTTGATGTTGCAAATGAAATTACGAATAATGTGAGTTTCAAAATCACTATTTGTGATTCATTGAATTGGGAAGAAGAACTTTCAAATGACTTTCATGATGTTAAAGAAGTGATTGACTATAAAATAAAAATCGACTATGTTTTTAATGAAAAAGATACTTTTTACACTTTCTACATACCCAAAGTGTCTGCATTTTCATATAATAATTTTCAAGTTTATATAAAAACAGCTATTGATCAATTAAAAATTAAAAGACCTGAGGAAATTTATGATGAAGAGGTTGAAAATCTTCGCAAAGGAGTAAGAAAGTACTATACAACTATTTTTTATAGCTCAAAAAATCAATATTTTATAAACTCAAATTTTGCAATAGATAGTTATTCAAATTCAGTAGTAGAAAGCGAAGATGAAGGAGAAGGATTGGTAGTATATACTAAATATACTTTTTTTCAAAATATTGATTTTCAAATAAGAACAGCAAAATAACATTTTAGATATAAAATGAAAAAAATAATTATATTAGTTATAAACCCATCACTATGTTGCTATGAATATGGCAGGTGTGTTGGAAACTCTCCCCTTTCGGGGGAGTTGGAGGGGGCTTTATGAATCCCTTAAAAAAACTTGCCGGACAAACAGCCATTTATGGGCTTACAAGCATAGTTGGACGTTTGCTGAATTGGTTTTTGGTGCCTATTTATATCGGAACGGCAAAGTTTACGCCCGACCAATACGGAATTATTACCGAAATGTATTCCTATGTGGCATTTTTAGTGGTGTTTCTAACCTACGGAATGGAAACCGCTTTTTTCCGTTTTTCTACCTTGCAAGAACACGATAACAAAAAGGTTTATTCTACTATTATTTATTCGCTTTTCACCACTTCTTTCGTTTTTATTGCATTGGCATTTTTGTTCGATCAATCTATTGCCAATTGGCTAAAATACCCCAACAATAAAGAATTTGTAACTTGGTTTGCTATGATAGTTGGTTTAGATGCCGTTGCTTCTATTCCTATGGCGAAATTAAGAGCAGATAATCGTCCCATAAAATTTGCTGTTATCAATTTTGCGAATATTGGTGTAAATATTGGCTTAAATTTATTTTTCTTAGCCTATTGTTTACCGATGTATAAAGCTGGAGAAACCAATTGGCTCATTGAAACTTTTTATAACCCCGAAATAGGTGTGGGTTATGTTTTCATTGCGAACCTTATTGCGAGTATTGTTAAGTTTTTATTGTTATTGCCTGATATGCTAAAAGCTAAATTCAGTGTTGAATTTGCATTGCTTAAAAAAATGTTTATTTATGCATTGCCTTTATTGGTTTTTGGGTTGGCAGGAATTGTAAATGAAACTATCGACAGAATTATGCTAAAACGTATGCTGTTTGAAAGCAAAGGTGAACTGGAAACCATGTCGCAAATTGGAATTTACGGTGCTAGTTACAAAGTTTCTATTATAATTACCTTATTTATTCAGGCATTTAGATATGCCGCAGAACCCTTCTTTTTTGCACAAGAAAAAGAAAAAAATGCTAAAGAAACGTATTCTACCATCATGACTTATTTTGTGATAATTTGTGCGACCATCTTTTTGGGAGTAATGTTATACATTGATATTGTGAAATATTTTATTCCAAACGAAGCCTATTGGGAGGGATTAAAAATTGTTCCTATTTTACTTTTTGCCAATATTAGTTTAGGCATTTATTATAACCAATCTATTTGGTACAAACTAAGTGGAAAAACAAAATATGGAGCCTACATTGGTATTTTTGGTGCTTTTGTAACCGTACTTTTAAACTACATTTGGATCCCTGTATTTGGTTATGTTGGCTCTGCTTGGGCAACATTAATTTGTTATTCTTCTATGTGTATCATTTCTTTTATTCTAGGACAAAAACATTATCCTATCAAATACAATTATTTTAAAATAGGATTGTATTTAGGATTAACGCTGTTGCTCTACTTTGCAACAACTCAATTTACCATAGAAAATTTCTATACCAAACATCTTATACATACATTAATAATTTTTGCCTTTTTAGGAACAATTTACGCCATCGAAAGACCAAAAAAAGTGGTAATTTAGTGGGCTAGTTTAGGAGTTTAATAGTTTACAAGTTTAAAATTTAGAACCATGAAAGAATATTCATTTGAAAAATTAATTGTTTGGCAAGAATCAAGAAAATTAACCAAAGAAGTATATTTAATTTCTAGAAAATTTCCGAAAGAAGAACAATTTGGATTAACTAGTCAAGTAAGAAGAGCCGTAGTGTCTGTTTGTTCAAATATAGCAGAAGGAAGTTCAAGAAGTAC
The DNA here is from genome assembly GCA_937901255.1 of uncultured Flavobacteriales bacterium. Taxonomy (GTDB): domain Bacteria; phylum Bacteroidota; class Bacteroidia; order Flavobacteriales_E; family Vicingaceae; genus BRH-c54. Next base: position 4,222 of record CALCHN010000023.1, read on the forward strand.
AGCAAAAGATAGAGCCAGATTTACAGAAATGTCTTATGGAAGCCTTTTAGAAGTTTTAAATCAATTAATTTTGGCAGTTGATTTAGAATTTATAACAATGGAAGAGTTAAATAAATTAAGACCACGTATTGATGAGATATCAATGATGCTAAATGGTTTAAGAAAGAGCCAACTAAACTTATAAACTCTTAACCTTATAAACTAGAATTATGCAAATAAAAATAGTAAACAAATCCAATCATCCGCTACCACATTATGGTACGGAAGCTGCTGCTGGTGTAGATTTAAGAGCAAACATAGAAACTCCAATAACCTTAAAACCATTAGAAAGAACATTGGTAAAAACAGGTTTATTTATAGAATTGCCTGTGGGGTACGAAGCTCAAGTTCGTCCGAGAAGCGGATTGGCCTATAAAAATGGCATTACTGTATTAAATTCTCCCGGAACTATTGATGCTGATTACAGAGGTGAAGTGGGAGTAATTTTAGTCAACCTTTCTAATGAACCGTTTGTAATTGAAAATGGAGAAAGAATTGCTCAACTGGTAATTGCTAGGCACGAACAAGCAGAGTGGGAATTAGTAGAAGAATTAGCTGAAACAGAAAGAGGAGCAGGAGGATTTGGAAGTACAGGGAAGAAGTAAAATCCCCTCTAACTCCCCAAAGGGGAGGATTTATTAGTTGGGTAAGTATAACATTTAAAAAGTCCTTTCCTTTGGAAAGGATTTAGGATTAGGAATATGAAAATAATAGTACCAATGGCAGGAAGAGGTTCAAGATTAAGACCTCATACGCTAACCATACCAAAACCATTAATACCAATTGCGGGGAAACCAATTGTTCAACGTTTGGTGGAAGATATTACCAAAGTTTGTGGTGAACCTGTAGATGAAATTGCTTTTATAATTGGGGATTTTGGAACAGAAGTAGAAAACCAATTAGTGAGCATTGCTGAAAATTTAGGAGCAAAAGGAAACATTTATTATCAGGAAGAAGCATTAGGAACGGCTCATGCTATTTTATGTGCTAAAGATAGTTTGGAAGGAAAAGTAGTGGTGGCTTTTGCCGACACGTTGTTTAAAGCAGATTTTAAAATGGATGATGCTGCTGAAGGCATTATTTGGGTAAATCAAATTGACGATCCTCGTGCTTTTGGTGTTGTAAAACTCAATGAAAACAACATTATTACCGATTTTGTAGAAAAACCACAAGAATTTGTTTCTGATTTAGCAATTATTGGAATTTATTACTTTAAAGATGGAGCTTATCTAAAAAATGAGTTGCAATATTTAATTGATAATGATATTAAAGAAAAAGGCGAATATCAATTGACCAATGCCTTAGAAAACATGAAGCAAAAGGGAACAAAGTTTGCTCCCGGAAAAGTAATTGAATGGTTAGATTGTGGTAACTATGCTGCTACCGTTTATACTAACCAACGTGTTTTAGAGTTTATTAAAAATGAAACCATTATTGATGCTTCACTTCAAAAGGAAAACACCGTAATTATTGAACCTTGTTATATCGGTAAAAACGTAAAAATCACCAATTCAGTTATTGGTCCACACGTTTCTATCGGAGATAATTGCGAAATTAATAATGCCATAATAACCAATTCATTAATACAAAAAAATACGCATATACAAACAGCAAATATGGCTAATTCTATGGTAGGAAATTTTGCAAAAATTGTAGGAAAAGCACAAGAATTAAGTGTAGGAGATTACAACGAACTAAGCTAATATACATGTCATTAAACACATTCATAAAACTTTTAATTCCACTACTTTTTTTGGTTGCGTGTAACTCTCAAAAAGATACAGTAAGCTCTAAGCAAAAAATTAAAGAGGCTACCGTACTTAATGAAAAACAAAAGTTGGAGTTAGATTTTCTATTCCATGAAGCTAATAAGCAAAGGTTATTAGGAAATTACGAGCAAGCGTTGGTAATTTATTCTAAATGTGTTAAAATAAATCCCAACCAACCCTTTTTTCATTATGAATTGGCCAATTTATATAACATGGCTAATCAGCAGCAAATAGCACTTCAATTTGCAGAAAAAGCAGTTCAGCTAGACCCGAATAATAAATGGTATAGACTGCAATATGCTCAATCTTTGCAAGAAAGTGGAGATACAGAAAGTGCGATAAAACAATACGAAAAACTGATAGAATTAGAGCCAGAGAATGTTGATTTATACTTTGACTTGGCAAGAATGCAATTGTATTCAGAAAAGTATAAAGATGCATTAGGAAGTTTAAATGAAATTGAAAAACGCATAGGAATTAGCGAAGAAATTGTAAGACAAAAAGAAAAAATATACATCAAATTAAATGATATTGAAAGTGCTGCTGCTGAGGTTCAAAAATTAATTGATACTTATCCTGATGAAATACATTACAAAGGATTATTAGCAGATTTATATTTGGCAAACGAAATGCCCGAAAAAGCATTTGCCATTTATCAACAAATTTTAGAAAAAGACCCGAATAATCCTTATGCACACTTATCTTTGTATGATTATTACAAAGCAAAAAATGAAGATGAAAAAGCCTTAGAAGAAGCAAAATTAGCTTTTCAAAGTCCGGATTTAGATATAGATACTAAAGTACAAATTTTACTTTCCTATTATTCTTTATCCGATAAAAGTGCTACCCTAAAAAAAGAAGCATTTGAGCTAAATAAGATTTTGATTAAAACCCATCCTGAAGAAGCAAAAGCTTATACCATTTATGCCGATTTTCTGTTGAGAGAAAATAAATTAGAAGGAGCTAAAGAAAACTATCTTAAAGCCATTGAGTATGATAATTCTCGTTATCCTATTTGGAATCAGTTGTTGTTATTAGAGTCTGAATTAAACGATAAGGAAGGCTTGGAAAGAGACAGTAAAAGAGCAATAGAACTTTTTCCTAATGAGCCTGTCCCCTACTTTTTTTATGGAATTCTACAATTTGAGAAAAAAAATTATAAAGAAGCTGTAGAATATTTAGAAATAGGTAAAGATTTCGTAATTGATAATCCACCGTTAAAAGCACAATTTTATGCTAGTTTAGGAGATGCTTATAACAGCTTAAAAAACTATCCAAAATCGGATGCAGCTTATGAAAAAGCGTTGGAAATAGATGGTAAAAACATCCATGTTTTAAACAACTATAGTTATTATCTTTCACTAAGAGGAGAAAAGTTGGAACATGCAGAGAAATTATCAGCACTTTCTAATGAATTAGAACCTAACCAACCTAATTATTTAGATACCTATGCTTGGATTTTGTACAAACAAGGCAAATATGTACAAGCAAAAGAGTGGTTAGAAAAAGCAGTAAGCTCGGGAGGAAGTAAAAATGCTGTAATTTTAGAACATTTAGGAGATGTTTATTATCAACTCAATCAGCCCGAAAAAGCATTAGAATATTGGAAAAAAGCAAAAGAATCTGGCGAAGGTTCTGAATGGTTGGATAAAAAAATAGCCGAAGGTAAATTGTATGAATAAAAGTAAGCGATTAGTATATCTTTCTCTACTAGTTTTAATAAGTCTTTTTGCGTGTAAATCTAGACAAAAAACAGTTACTACCGATTTAGGTAGGATAAAACACATTTCTGATAAAAATTTAATTGATAGCCTCGAAAAAAATGAATTTCAGTTTAATGTACTTTCTGCAAAAGCTGCTGTAAAATATATTGATGATAAAGAAACTACTTTTAAAGCTCATATTAGAGTAAAAAAAGACAGTGCTATTTGGGTTTCTATTACACCATTATTAGGGATAGAAATGGCTAGAGTGTTAATTACAAAAGATAGCGTAATGTTTTTAAACAGAATTGATAAACAATATTTTGTAGGTACTTTTGATTATATTAATGATAAATTTGGGACTGATTTAGATTATCAAATGTTAGAAGCAGTCATTGTAGGGAATAGTATAGAGTTTGAGAAAGAAGAGAAAGACATTATTGCTAATGTTGATAAGAAAAAACATGCCTATTACATTAGTACTGAGAAAAAAAGAAAAGTGAAAAAAGATTTAAAGAAAGATAAAAATAAACTGAAAGAACTTACTCAAGCAATTTGGCTATCGCCCGAAACGTTTAAAATTATTGAGTTAGTATTGTCAACACCTAAATCTGATCACTCTTTAGTAAGTAAGTATAGCGACTTTATGGAACTTGAAAATAATTCATTTCCTCAAAAAATTGAATTAACGTTAATTTCAGAAAAAACAGTTAATATTTTAATTGATTACTCTAAAGTTTCTATAGAAAAAGAAGACATTTCATTTATATTTAAAATTCCAGCTAAATATGAGCCTGTTCAATCCAATTAAAAAGATACCTATATTGCTTTTTTTCTTCGTGTTGATGTTTTCAGCAAACGGATTTGCTCAATCTAAATCTGAATTAGAGAAAAGAAAAAAAGAGCTGAACAAGGAAATTTCGCTTATTAATGGTATGCTTAAAGAAACTGAAAAAAATAAAGCACTTACTTACGATCAACTGCTTAAACTAAAAAGTAAAATTAATGCCCGAGCCAATTTAATTTCAACCATACATTCCGAAATTAAACTTATAAATAAAAAAATTGCAGATAATGAAGCTATTATTACTGCGATGGAAAAGGATTTAGCACAATTAAAGCAGGAATATGCCAAAATGATTTATTATGCCTTTATTCATAAAAGTCAGAAAGATAAAATTATGTTTGTGATGGCTGCCGAAAGTTTTAACCAAGCATATAAAAGATTAAAATACATTCAGCAATACACTACTTACAGGCAATCTCAAGCAGAATTGATAGTTAAAACACAACAAGATCTTCAAAAAAGAAACAGCGATTTAAAAAATAGCAAACAAGAAAAAGCGGCTCTACTTTCGTTAGAGGAACAAGAAAAAAGCAAATTAGCGGTAGAAAAAAACCAACAGGAAACCGTAATTTCTAAATTACAAGGCAAAGAACAAGACCTTAAAGATAAGCTTAGAAAAAAAGAAGAAGCAGCTGCCAAACTTCAAAAAGCGATACAGCGAATTATTGAAGAAGAAATTCGTAAGGCAAAAGAGGCAGCTAAAAAAGCAGGAAATACCACCAAAGGTTTCCCAATGACTCCAGAAGCTCAGAAGCTTTCTAACTCGTTTGAAGCTAATAAAGGAAAACTCCCTTGGCCAGTTATTGAAGGGGTTATTACTGCTAAATTTGGTCAGCATAACCACCCTGTTTTACCCGGAATTGTGGTAAATAATAATGGTATTGATATTAGCACAAGTAGCGGAGCAAAAGCAAGAGCAATTTTTGATGGCGAAGTAAGTTCTGTAGCAATTATTCCCGGTGAAGGAAAAGTGGTGATGATTAGACATGGTGAATATTTATCTGTTTATTCTTACATGAGTGATGTTTTTGTGCAAAAAGGAGATAAAATTACTACCAAACAAGAACTTGGTGTATTAATTAATGATACCGGAAACTCAGGAACATCCGTTCATATTGAAATATGGAAAGGAATGACAAAATTAAATCCTGAATATTGGATTTATAGAAAATAAGGTTTTACCGCTAAGACGCCAAGACACAAAGTTTTATTGATATATTTATGACTAATGAATTTTTCAACGCTGGTTAATATACCTATTGCTAAAAAATCAATAAATCACAATTCCTCATTGTTGGTTTTAGGCTCTTGCTTTGCCGAAAATATCGGAGAAAAACTTACTTCCAACAAATTTAATACAGTTGTAAATCCATTTGGAATTATTTATAATCCTGTTTCCATTGCTAAAAGTTTAAATCATATTTTAAATGAGCATAATTTTAAGGAAGATGATTTACTTTTTTTCAATGATAAATGGATGAGTTTACAGCATCATGGTAGTTATTCCAACAGTAATAAGACTGAATGTTTACAAGCCATTAATCAATCCATTAGTTTATCAAATAAACAGTTAAAAAAGGCCAATTATTTGTTTGTTACTTTTGGTTCTGCTTGGGTTTACGAACACGAAAAACATGGATTAGTTGCCAATTGTCATAAAATTCCTGCTAAACATTTTACAAAAAGATTATTGGAAGTAGAAGAAATAGTTGCAGCTTATACTTCCCTTATTAAAAGCATTAAAGATAGTAATGCAGATATTAATATTGTTTTTACGGTTAGCCCTGTTCGTCATGCCAAAGATGGTTTATGGGAAAATAATTTAAGTAAAGCTGTTTTGCATTTAAGCATAAAAGAACTCACCGAAAAGGTTGATAACTGCTCCTATTTTCCGGCTTATGAAATTGTAATGGATGAATTGCGTGATTATCGTTTTTTCAACGATGATTTAGTCCATCCAACAGATTTGGCAGTAAACTATGTTTGGGAAAAATTTTCAATGAGTTATTTCTCCAAAGAGACAATTGCTTTAATGGGCAACATCCAAAAAATTAAACAAGCAGCAACGCACAAGCCTTTTGATTTTAACAGTGAAAAACATCAGCAATTTATTAAAAATCAACTCACTATAATTCAAGAGTTAACTACTCAATTTCCTCATCTCAATTTTGAAGAAGAAAAAGAATTGTTGATAAAGGCAAAGTAGAAATATAAGTTACTACTCAGCCACGCATAATGCCACAGATTACACATATTTACGCAGATTTTTTTTCACTGATTAAAATGATTATACTAGTTGAAGAATCAAACATCTATAATGATATTAACCTAAAATCTGCGAATCGAATCAGTGAAAATTAATGTAATCTGCGGCAAAAAAAGAAAAAAATAGGTGGCTGAGTAGGAACAAATATATATAGTGTAAAAAAAAATTGTAATGAAAAAGGTTTACTAAATTTATGCTTGATTTAAAAATAATAGAAGCAGCGTGGGAATATTTGGACCAGCAAGAGGCCCCTTCTCCTCCATGTATAGAAAAATAAAAAAACATCTATTTCAAGCATTTGCTTGGAATACTATGTGGTTAAAGTCGTAACAATTTACTGATTCAAGTAAGCTGTAATTCCTTGGTAAATCGTATCTAATTCAGCATCAGAAATACAATAAGGAGGAATAATGGTAAGCACGTTTCCGAGTGGTCTCAGAATGATTCCTTTCTTCAACAAAAATTGATACGCTTCTTTACCTTTGGAGTTAAAATAATTACTCTCGCCATCAGTTTCTAACTCAATAGCAGCAATAGTTCCAAAACATCGGGCATTTCTAATTTTTTTATGTTGTTGAATGGTTGAAATAAAGGTTTTTTGTTGCCGACAAATGTGTGCTATTTTTTCAAAAGTGTTTTCCGACTCAAATAAATCTAACGAAGCATTAGCAGCGGCACACGCCAATGGATTCCCTGTGTAAGAATGTCCGTGTAAAAAAGTATGCTTGGCATTATCTGAATAAAAAGCTTGGTAAATGTTGTCTGAAACTGCTGTAATTCCCAATGGCATAAAACCTCCCGTAATTCCTTTTGACAAACAAAAAACATCAGGTTTGTGCTGAAAATAATCGGAGGCAAACCATTTTCCTGTTCTCCCGAAACCTGTAAAGACCTCATCGGCAATAGTAATAACGTCATACTTTTTACACAAGCCTATCATTTCTGATAAAATTTCAGGAGAATGCATTAACATTCCAGCCGCTCCTTGAATAATGGGTTCAAAAATGAAAGCAGCTATTTCATTGGTTTTTAAATAATTTTCAAACTCATTTAAAACTGCTAATTTGTTTTTTTCTGTTGGAGGTGTCACAAAATCAACATGAAACAATAGTGTTTCAAAAGGTTCATTAAAACCACCTCTGGCGGTTAAACTCATACTTCCGAAAGTATCACCATGGTAATCATTTTCCAACGCAATAAAACGAGTACGTTTTTCGCCTTTGTTGTACCAATACTGAATAGCCATTTTTAGGGCAACTTCATTGGCGGTAGAACCATTATCCGAGAAAAATATTTTTTCAATATTTGTTGGCAGCAAATGAATTAATCTTTCCGAAAGTTTTACTGCCTGAGGATGTGTAAATCCGCCAAAAGCAACATGCTCTAGTTCCAAAGCTTGCTCATAAATTTTTTGGGCAATATAAGGGTGTGCATGTCCATGAATATTTACCCACCAGCTGGAAAATCCATCAATGTATTGCTTACCAGCTTCATCAAAAACAAAAGCTCCCTTGCCTTTCACAATAGGAATTACATCAGCACCTTTTTGCTGGTCGAACGGATGCCAAATAAATTGTTTGTCTTTTTGCTTGATATTCATATTGGCAAAGGTAAACAGTCAAAAATAAAAAAGGTCGGAATATATTGAATTTATTCCGACCTTTTTAAAACTTAAACCACATAGCAACATAGTTTTTACAAAGTAGATGAGTTAACTTAAGTTTCATATAGCTTGTTTCCATAAAATGGAAACACTTTGTGAGGCTATATTAATCTTCTTTTTCTATGTTTCTATGTGGTTAAATATTTTCTACCAAATAGTAACTCTCAAACTATCAGGAGCAACCATTTCTCCTTCTTTGCAACCAAAAGCACTGTGAAATTCTTTCATATTCACCAATGGACCTATAATTCTATATCTTGTTGGAGAATGCGGGTCAGTTTTTACTTGGTTGATAAGGAATTCATCTTTAGCATTGGTATGCCAAACCTGTGCCCATCCTAAAAAGAAACGTTGGTTGTGGTCGAAACCATCAATTAATTCCGGTTTCCCCTTCTTTTCCACTGCTTTTTGTAAACCGTAATATGCTAAGGTTAATCCGGCAATATCAGCAATGTTTTCGCCAAGGGTAAGCTCGCCATTCACTTTATTTCCTTCTGCTACTTCGTAGTTATTATATTGATTTACTAATCTTGCTGTACGTTCGCCAAAGTTTTTTAAATCTGCTTCTGTCCACCAGTTTTTAAGATTCCCATTACCATCAAACTGGCTTCCTTTATCATCAAATCCGTGAGAAAATTCATGTCCGATAACCGCTCCAATTCCACCATAGTTAATCGCATCATCAGCTTCAGGATTAAAAAATGGAGGTTGAAGAATAGCAGCTGGGAAAACAATTTCGTTCATGGTAGGATTGTAATAGGCGTTAATTCTTTGTGGATTCATTCCCCACTCATCTTTATCAATGGGTTTTCCTAATCTGTCAATGTTTTCTTTATAATTGTGATAGTTCATGTTCATCACATTTTGAACTAAAGTATTCGGTTGAATATCAACAGCACTATAATCTTTCCATTTATCGGGATAACCAATTTTGTAATTGAATTTGCTTAGTTTTTCTAAGGCTTTAGATTTTGTTTCATCGCTCATCCAGTCCAATTGTTGTACTCTTTCCTTAAAAACATCTGAGATGTTATGAATCATATCCAACACCATTTGTTTAGACTCTTCCGGAAAGTGTTTTTCAACAAACAATTTCCCTAAAGGCTGACCAACATAGTTGTTAGACTTTCCTAAAGCTCTTTTCCACTGTGGTTTCATTTGTTTTACTCCTTTTATTGTAGTAGAGTAAAAATCAAAATTAGTTTGCTCAAAATCTATGCTTAGGTGTCCGGCAAAGTCATTAATAAAATGATAAGCCACATAATCTTTCCAATCTGCTAAAGGGAATTTTTTGAAAGAATTGTTTAATGCCTTAAAGAAATCGGGCTGACGAACAACTAAGGTATCAAAATCTTTAAATTCTGCTGTAGCAAAGAAATCTTGCCAATTGATGGCAGGCATTAATTTTTGCAGACCAGCTTTATCCATTTTATGGTAAGTTTTATGCGGATCTCTTAAATCCACTCTATCCATAGAGTTAGATGCCAATTCAGTTTCAATTTTAATGATATTTTTGGCTTTTTGAGCAGCTACTTCTTCCGAATTATCGGTAAGTACAAATAATTTAGTAATAAACTTTTCATACTCGGCAAGTATGTTTTCGCCTCTTTCATCTTTTGGAAAATAATAACTTTTATCGGGTAACCCAAGTCCTCCTTGAGAGAGGTAAGTAATATATCGGTCACTATTTTTAGCATCTATGTAAACATAAAATCCAAAAAAAGAACCTGAACCAATTTTTTTATTTTCTACAGAAGTAGTTATTAAATCAGCTAAAGTAGCCGCTTCGTTTATTTTATTTAAATGAGGTTTAATAGGCTCATAACCTAATTTATTAATGGTGGTAGAATCTAACGCTGAAGTATAAAAATCGCCAACTAACTGTAAATTTGTTCCTTTTTTGCCTTTAGCACTTGAAGCTTCTTCCACTATGGTTTTAAGCTGCAATTCATTTTCATCATGCAATACATTAAAACTTCCCCAACGACTTTCAGATTCGGGAACTGGATTGTTTTTTAGCCAATTACCTGCAGCAAATTGTTCAAAATCATCACAAGCAGAATGAGAGGAATCTATTTGGCTAATATCAAAAGCTGGAGTAATTTCTTTTTCTGGTTGTTGGTCTTTTTTTTCTTGTGTAGAACATCCTACAGTTACTAAAAGTAAGCTAGGAATAACAATTAGAGAGCTAGTTTTTATCATAGTTTTAGTTGGTTAGTGGTTTACAACGGGTTAAAGATAATAAAAAATAAAATAGCACACATTGAACAGTTTAAAGAAAATTTATACTAGCTAATAATTTTTACTTTTTTAATGAGAGAAGTTTTAATTTAGATAATGAAGTAGCATTAATATGGCAGTAAGTAAAAACAACTCTCCCTCTAACCCCCTCTCTTTAAAGAGAGAGGAAGTAGTTATCGTAAGATAACTTGGGGGCGAGTCAAATACATTTTTATAAATACCATGCATTTTAGTTGAGATTTTTTCTTGAAATTTTATGGAATTTAAAAAGTTATTGCATCTAAAGGGCAAACAAAACTTAATATTCACCTAAAACCTAGAAATTATGGAAACTAAAAATTACAAAAACAATCATCTAAAAGCTAAGATGATAAATAAAAAATTAACCTTATTTAGAAATGCAACTACAAAACTGGTTGCTTTAGGGTTTTCAGTATTAATAATGTGTTCGGTAGCTTTTTCTCAAAACAGTGAAATAAAAGGAGTTGTTAAAGAAAAATCGACAGGCGAACCCATGTATAATGTAAATGTATATGTAGAAGTTGGTGGAGTTCCTTATGGTACTTCAACCGATACCAACGGAAAATATACCATTAAGCCATTAAATTCAGGAGTTTACACTGTTAAAGCAAGCTCTTTAGGTTATGACGATATTATTACATCTAATGTGAAATTAACATCAGATAAAATAACGTATGTTGATATTGAAATGATTGAAGCGGCTTATACTATGGAAGGAGTAGTTATTGTTGCTGAAAGAGAAGTAATTCATGAAATACCACTAATAGACAAGGCTGAGCCACATGTACAAGCGTTAACTCCAAGTGAATTAGCAAACAGTGTAAATCAAAAAGATCCTATAAAAATGTTAACTATGTTGCCTGGAATAACTCCCGCCAACAATGGTAAAGATGTATATATAAGAGGAGCAAGACCAACTTCTACTCAGTTTATTACTGATGGAATGAAGTCTATAACTGGAGAGATAGGTATTCCCGGATTAGCTATTGGAGCAATGAAAGTTTATACTGGAGGCGTACCTGCAAAGTATGGAGATGTTAATGGTGGAGTAATTGTAGTAGAAACGAAAAGTTATTTCGATTTGTCTAAAGAATATAAATGATTTATAAATAAACCTAACAGGATTTGGTAACCTGTTAGGTTTTCTAGGTTTAACTTTTACTATTAAACCTAGAACTTTTTTAATACCTTTATCAATTCATTTTTAGTGACCAAACTTGTTTAATGAATATTTTTAAGAAAAATAGACCTCAGAAATTATCCGACAATGAGCTTATTGAGAAATATAAGAGCAATGGAGATGGCATATATTTGGGTGAATTATACAAAAGATATTCTCACTTGGTGTTTGGTGTTTGTCTTAAATACCTAAAAAACGAAACCGAATCTGAAGATGCAGTGTTGCAGATTTTTGAAAACTTAATGGATGATCTTAAAAAACATGAAATAGTGAACTTTAAATCATGGTTACATAGCGTTGCAAGAAATCATTGCTTAATGCATTTAAGAAAAATGAAATCGGTATTGAGAAAAGTAAACGAATATGAAGCGGCTTATGAACATGAAGAGACTTTTGCAGCTCCATTTGAAGTAAGTGAAAAATTTGAGCAAGAATTAATATTAACTGATTTAGAGAAAGCAATAGCAGTATTAAAAGAAGAACAACGAATTTGTATTGAATTGTTTTTTCTGAAAGAAAAATGTTACAACGAAGTAGCTGAAGAAACGGGTTACTCTGTAAAACAAGTAAAAAGTTACATACAAAACGGAAAAAGAAACTTAGCCATACAAATGAATAATTTGAAATGAAAGAATTACATAACCATATATTTTCTGCAACCACATGCATTTCTAAGGAAACGATGATGAAATACATCAAGCATCAGCTTTCTAAGGAAGAGTTGCACGAGGTGGAAAAACACATGCTCGATTGCGATTTGTGTTCTGATGCAATGGCAGGAATGAAATACGCTACCAATAGTGCTACTATTTTGGCTATTGATAATAAAATCGATAATAGAATTGCGAGTGGAGAGTCAAATCCTTTTTTTAGAGGCGGTTGGTTGATGGCGGCTGCATCTCTTGTAGCTATAATTTTTGGAGCGTACTTTTTAATTAATTTGTTTGATGAGCATAAGTTTGCACAAAACGAAATGGCTGTACATCAGCAAACTGAAGAAGAACAAAATAACACTGTTCCAACAGAAAATTATATTAAACAAGAAAGAGTTGATGAGGATAAGAAAGAAGCTATTAATAGAAATCAAAATATAAATGACGCTACTGAAGATAACACATTAAAAATAGCAGAACCAGTAACAGAAAATTTAGAACAACCTACTCCTCCAAGTGTTTTTGATAAACCTGACTATAGAGGAACACCCAATAAAGATAGAATAGAAGATGATATAATTATGGCAGATGAAGCTCCTGTAAGTATGGATGCAGAAATTCTTGAGGAAGAAGTATTTTCAAAAAATGATAATAACGCTACTTATTACGATAATGAAGTGTTGAATAACAATCAGCAAGTTGTTTCATCAACTTTGGCTGACGAAGAAAGTGAACCTGATGCTGATAAAGTGGTGACGGAAAAACAACGAAATGAAACCAATAGAAAAAAAGCAAAATCTACTCAGGCTCCTGCTATAACAGAACAAAAAGCTGTAGCATCTGGAAATTCATTATCTGCTGGAAAAATAGCTCAAAACACCTATTATTTGTATGATTATAAAGTGGTAGATTATACTGTTGAATATCAGAATGAAGAAGACTTTAAGAAATTAGCTGAAACAGATGCTACTCCTGTAGATTATGTTAACAAAGAGCAAAAAGCAGAAGCTGAAAAATCCTTCGAGAAAACTGTAATGAAAGAAACCTATAAAGATGTTTTAGAAAGAGCGATTATCAACTTTAAGAAGTTAGCGTATAAAGAAGCCTTAATTGATTTTGAAATGATTCTTGCTAAACATCCAAAAGATGTAAATGCCTTGTTTTATGGAGCCTTATCAGAATATAATTTAAAACATTATAAAAGAGCTTTAAGTAAATTGGATGCGGTTTTAATAAATCCACAAACAGAATTTAACCAGGAAGCAAAATGGAATAAAGCCTTAGCTTTAATTGAGTTGAAAGAAACGGCTAAAGCAAAAAAACTGTTACAAGAAATTATTGATGAAAAAGGATTTTACCAGCAAAGAGCTCAAGATAAATTAAAAACATTGAATTAATTCTTTGTACTATTTTTTTATTTTTGATAAAACCTAATAGCTAACGCCCAAATACCCAAGCGAGGGCAAATGAACAAACGGTGCGAAATCCGAAGTAATCGGATTAGGAAATGCGTTGGACTTGTGGGAAAAGATTACGCAGGATTTGGTGTTTGTTCTTGATTTTTGGCTCTTTTTATCAAGAAAAAGAGCGTAATAAATTACATAAATCCTAATTCAAACTTGGCTTCTTCACTCATCATGTCTTTGTTCCAAGATGGTTCCCATACCATTGTAACCACACATGATTTTACTGACCAAAGTGCCTCTATTTTTTGACGGACTTCTTCGGGTAAACTTTCTGCTACCGGGCAAGATGGAGAAGTTAGCGTCATTAAAATTTCGGCATTAAACTCCTCATCTAAATTAATTTCATAAATTAATCCCAATTCGTAAATATCTACTGGAATTTCAGGGTCGTACACCGTTTTAAGTGTATCAATTATTTGCATCTCCACATCTTGTTTGGAGAGTTGGTTGGTATGTTCTTTATTTTCTTCCATCGTTTAAAAAGTTTCAGGTTTGAGGTTTGAGGTTTGAGGTTGTTTAACTTTAAACCTCGAACTTCGAATTAAAAGCTATAGCGTACATTCTAATTTGTTTTAACATTGATAATAGTCCGTTGCTTCTGGTTGGCGACAAGTGTTCTTGTAATCCAATTTGATCAATGAAAAATAAGTCGGCATCAATTATTTCTTGTGGGGTGTGGTTGGAAAATACTCTAATCACTAGCCCTACAATTCCTTTGGTAATAATGGCATCACTATCGGCAGTAAAAATTATTTTACCATCTTTTAGTGCTGCATGTAACCAAACTTTACTTTGACAACCTTTAATTAAGTTTTCATCTGTTTTATATTGTTCATCAATCAATGGTAAATCTTTGCCTAATTCAATGATGTGTTCGTACTTGTCCATCCACTCATCAAACAGAGCAAATTCTTCTACTATTTCTTGTTGTGTTTCTTGTATTGAGTTCATAAAGTATATTATGTTTTAAAATGCAAAGTTCGTAAACTTAACAGTTATCTCCTTCTTGATTTTCTCCTTTGTTTTCGTTCGTTTCTTCTTTTTATGAGTTCTTGAATACTTAAGCTTTTTAAATGAGGAATCAATCTTTCTTTATAAACAGTTAATCCCATATTGTAATCAACTAAAATAAAGAGATAACCCACAAGCAACATTATACTTGGAAACCAACTTAGAGCCAATGGGTATTGATTGCGTAATCCTAAATCTAACATTAGAACTTGAATTATTGATAAAAATATTCCTATGCTTAATAAGAAATAATTAAACAATTTAGGAGCTTGTATTTTTATTTCAATAACAGAACCACCTAAATCTGATTCCTTAATTTTCCCATGTAAATAATTTAAGTTAAATCCACCCATGCTGCCATAAGCAGTTGAGGTTCTTATTCTAAATTCATTTTCATTGAACTTTCCCATAAACAATTTTTTATAGTCTCCATAAATCAACATGTCAGTTACTCCTAATGATAAAAAATCTCTTAAATAAACTTCATCCATATTTTTCTGTTCCACAAACAAAGCTAATTTTTGACATACTTCCTTAGGTGTTAACTTAGATTCTATTGTTGTTTTATAATAAGGAATTAGAGCCATTATCTCAACATGTTAACAGCTCTTTCTAGAGCTTTTATAAAAACATCAATTTCTTCTTTGGTATTATAAAAAGCAAATGAGGCTCTTGCTGTTCCGGGAATATCAAAGCGATTCATTAGCGGTTCGGTGCAATGGTGTCCTGTTCGGATAGCAATACCTAATTTGTCGATAATCATTCCAATATCAGATGGATGTGTGCCATCTACCAAAAACGACAGTACACTTGCTTTGTTGGCAGCTTCTCCAATTATTCTAATACCTTCAATTTGCTTTATTTTTTCAGTAGCATGGCTTAATAATTCATGCTCATAAGCTTCAATATTTGCTATGCCAATGTTATTCATGTAATCTATGGCTGCAGCTAATCCCAATCCGCCAACAATGTTGGGCGTTCCCGCTTCAAATTTATGAGGTAATTCGTTGTAAGTGGTTTTCTCAAAAGTTACGGTTTTAATCATATCGCCACCACCTTGGTAGGGAGGTAAATCGTTTAAAATGGCTTCTTTACCATATAAAATGCCTACTCCTGTCGGACCAAACATTTTATGGGCTGAAAAAGCATAAAAATCGCAATCCAACGCTTGTACATCTACTTTGGTGTGCGGAACTGCTTGTGCTCCGTCAATTAGGATAGCAGCCCCAACCGCTTTAGCCAATTTTATAATTTCTTTTACAGGATTTATGGTTCCTAATGTATTGGAAACATGTGTAATGGAAACTAATTTTGTTTTGGAAGAAAGTAATTTTTCAAACTCATCCATCAGCAACTCACCTTTATCACTAATAGGAATTACTTTTAAAATAGCTCCTTTTTCTTCACAAATCATTTGCCATGGAACAATGTTGGAGTGGTGCTCCATGGTAGAGATTATAATTTCATCACCTGCTTGCAAATGTTTTTTACCAAAGCTCGAAGCTACTAAATTGATGCTTCCTGTAGTGCCGCTAGTAAAGATTACTTCGTGATGATGTTTTGCATTAATAAACTGCTGCACCGTTGTTCGGGCTTTTTCATAAGCATCGGTTGCTTCCTGACTTAAGGTATGAATTCCTCTGTGGATGTTGCTGTTTTCGTGTTGATAATAACGGTTAATAACATCGATTACTTGTTGTGGTTTTTGCGAAGTAGCTCCATTATCAAAATACACCAATGGTTTCCCATTCACTTGGCGGTGAAGGATAGGGAAGTCTTTTCTAATTTCTTCTACATTTAATTTATATGTTGTTGCTTCCACAGTTTTTTATTTTTTTACGACATTACGAGTGAGGTATGAACGAAATAATTTTTCAATATTATTCTTGAGATTCTTCACTTCATTTTTCTATTCCTCATGCTTCGGAATGAAAAATATCGTTCAGAATGACATTAATTCTCACATTCACACATTTACTCATTCACACACTTACTCATTCTCACATTTGCTCATTCACACATTAAACAATCACTCCAATTCTTCCTCAATTTTAGCATCAATATACTCATGCAAGGTCTCAATAGATATTCTCTCCAAGGCATCTTTAGCAAAAGCATTAATCATTAATTTCAATGCTCCTTTTTTAGAAATTCCTCTCGATTGTAAGTAAAAAATCGCTTCTTCATCAATCTGTCCAGTCGTTGAACCATGACTACATTTTACATCATCTGCATAAATTTCTAACTCAGGTTTTGAGTTGGCAGTTGCATTATCAGAAAGTAAAATATTGTTGTTTTGCTGAAAAGCATTCGTAATTTGAGCATCTTGTCTAACAAACACTTTTCCGTTAAATACGCCTGTTGATTCATCATCTAACACACCTCTATAAACTTCATTAGAATTACAGTGTGGTTTTTTATGGTCAACTACGGTGTGGTTGTCAATATGATCTTTGTTTTTTCCTAAATATAAACCATTCAAATTGGTTTCACAGTTACTAGCATCTACTTCAATGTTCAAATTATTTCTTACCAACGCACCATTAAACGTAGCAGTATTGATGGTAAAATTGCTATTGGCTTCCTGATACACTTGTTCGGTAGCAATGCTAAAGTTATTTTCTTTTTTATCTTGAATTTTATTGTATTCTAAATGGGTATTTTCAGCTACAAAAAACTCTGAAACGTGGTTGTTAAAATTCTTTTCGCCACACACATTAATAAAAGATTCAATAATTTTTACCTTACTACCTACATTACCAATAAACAAGTTTCTACTTTGCGAAAGAGTATTGTTTCCTGTGGAGATGTTAAGGATGTGATAAGGTTTTTCAACACTATTACTTTTAGCGACTTCTAAGTAAATACCATCTGTATGGAAAGCATTGTTGAACGCTAAAAATATTTCTTTTTTATCTTGAGTAAACTGATTGAAATGTTTTTTTAATCCTTCAAAACCTTGTTTTTTAGCTGCTGAAAGTGAAGTTAGTGTAACGCCATCTACATCAGTAAAATTGGATAATTCAGGAGAATAATATCCATTTACCACTACCAAAATATGTGCTTCTAAGTTGGGAATTAAAAAATTAGTAATATCAATTTTCTCAGGTTGACCAAGAGTATAAGTATTGTTAACGATTTTTCCTAGCCTTGTATATTTCCAATATTCTGTTTTAGAAGTAGGAAAGTCCAATTCGTTAAGTTCGTTTTGGGCGGTTGTTCTGAGTTGTAAAAAAGTAGAATTTTCGGCTGTAAAATCAAGTTTAGAGAAAACTTCCAAAAAATTGTCTTTTTTTTCTGATGTAGCTATTGTTGCAGTATTTATGTTTTCCATTTGTATTTTTTATTTAAAAAAGTAACACACTCCTAACTCCTCTCAAGAGGGGAAGTTCTCCCCCTTCGGGGGAGTTAGAGGGGGCTTTCGTTTTTTATCCAATCATATCCTTTTTCTTCTAATTCTAACGCTAGTTCTTTTCCTCCGGATTTAACAATTTTTCCATTGTATAGTACATGCACAAAATCAGGAACAATATAATCTAACAATCGTTGGTAATGCGTAATAACAATAGTAGCATTGTTTGGCGATTTTAGTTTATTTACTCCATTGGCAACAATTCTTAACGCATCAATGTCTAATCCAGAATCGGTTTCATCTAAAATAGCCAATTTAGGTGTTAGCATTGCCATTTGGAAAATCTCGTTTCTTTTTTTCTCTCCACCGGAAAAACCTTCGTTTACCGAACGGTTAGCCAGTTTTGAGTCTAACTCTACTAATGCAGATTTTTCTTTTACCATGCCTAAAAATTCTTTAGCAGAAACAGGCTCTTGGTTAAAGTAAGCTCTTTTTTCGTTGATAGCTGTTTTTAAGAAATTGATGTTGCTTACTCCCGGAATTTCTACCGGATATTGAAAAGCCAAAAATAATCCCTCTCTAGCTCTATCTTCAGGAGCTAAATCCAGTAAATCTTTACCATCAAATTCTACTGAACCTTCAGTAACTTCATATTCTTCTCTTCCAGCTAAAACACTAGATAATGTACTTTTTCCTGAACCATTTGGTCCCATAATAGCGTGTACCTCACCGGATTTTACTTCAAGGTTAATTCCTTTTAAGATTTCTTTACCATCAATACTGGCATGTAAGTTATTTATTTTAATCATAATAAGCCCCTCCAAACCTCCCCGAAAGGGAGGCTTTTTGTTATTTGTTAATATTTATATTTAGTTATCAATTTTAAATTTCTAATTATCCTCATGTTCTATTTGGTAGTGAATTCTCCCCCTTCGGGGGAGTTAGAGGGGGCTTATCCTACTGACCCCTCCAAACTAATTTCCAATAGTTTTTGTGCTTCAACAGCAAATTCCATAGGTAGTTTATTTAATACTTCTTTAGCATAACCGTTAACAATTAAATTAATCGCTTTTTCGGTATCTATTCCTCTTTGGTTGCAATAGAATATTTGGTCTTCGCCAATTTTTGAAGTGGTGGCTTCGTGTTCAATTTTAGCGGTGCTATTTTTTGTTTCAATGTAAGGGAAAGTATGAGCTCCACATTGATCGCCCATCAACAAGGAATCACATTGCGTGAAATTTCTTGCATTGCTAGCATTTTTATGTATTTGCACCAAACCTCGGTAAGAGTTGTTACTATGTCCTGCCGATATTCCTTTAGAAATAATGGTACTTTTAGTATTTTTTCCTAAGTGAATCATTTTTGTTCCGGTATCAGCTTGTTGGTAGTGGTTAGTTACTGCTACCGAGTAAAATTCACCAATGGAATTATCCCCTTTTAAAATACAAGATGGATATTTCCAAGTAACGGCAGAGCCTGTTTCTACTTGTGTCCACGAAATTTTAGCATTCTTGTGGCAAATACCTCTTTTGGTTACAAAATTATATACACCACCTTTACCTTCTTTATCGCCAGGAAACCAGTTTTGTACCGTTGAATATTTTATTTCGGCATTATCTAAAGCAATTAGCTCCACAATGGCAGCGTGTAATTGGTTTTCATCTCGAGATGGAGCAGTACAACCTTCTAGGTAACTTACGTAACTTCCTTCATCAGCCACAACCAACGTTCTTTCAAACTGTCCGGTGTTGGCTTCGTTTATTCTAAAGTAAGTAGAAAGCTCCATTGGGCAACGAACTCCTTTCGGAATGTAGCAAAAAGAGCCATCTGAGAATACTGCTGAATTTAACGCTGCGTAGAAATTATCAGATGTTGGAACAACTGTTCCTATATATTTTTTTACCAATTCAGGATGATTTTGAACCGCTTCGCTAAACGAGCAGAAAATGATTCCTAATTCTTTTAGTTTTTCTTGAAAAGAAGTTTTTACGGAAACTGAATCAAAAACAAAATCTACTGCAACACCACTTAATGCTTTTTGTTCATCCATAGAAATACCTAATTTATCCATGGTAGCTTTCATTTCAGGGTCTATATCCTCCCATTTTACATCTCCTTTCTTTTTAGGAGCAGAATAATAAGATAACGCT
This sequence comes from uncultured Flavobacteriales bacterium, assembly GCA_937901255.1. Taxonomy (GTDB): domain Bacteria; phylum Bacteroidota; class Bacteroidia; order Flavobacteriales_E; family Vicingaceae; genus BRH-c54. Next base: position 24,583 of record CALCHN010000023.1, read on the forward strand.
TGAAAATCAACTTTAGGATAATGCACATGAGCCCATTCTGGTTCTACCATTTTTTGCCATGCTCTGAAAGCGTTTAAACGGTATTCCAACATCCATTCCGGCTCATTTTTCTTAGCAGAAATTAAGTGTATCACCTCCTCGTTTAATCCCGGAGGAAGTTTGTCGGCTTCAATGTTTGAAGTAAAACCGTATTTATACTCTTTATCTTTTAATTCTTCTTTTAAATCGTCTTCTGTGTATGCCATTTTTATTTGTTTTGAGTTTCCCATCCTAACCTTCCCAAAGGGAAGGAATTTCCCCTCCTTTAAAGGGGTTAGGGGAGGACAATCTCTAATTTCTAATTTCCAATCAATAATTTACAGTGAGAAACTTTCTCCACAACCGCAAGTTCTGTTAGCGTTAGGGTTCTTAAAAATAAAGCCTTTGCCGTTAAGCCCACCTGAAAAATCAAGTTCTGTCCCGGCAAGGTATAGAATGCTTTTTTTGTCGCAAACGACTTTCATGCCGTTATCTTCAAATACTTTATCATCATCGTTCATAACATGGTCGAATGATAAATCGTAAGTCAAACCAGAGCATCCACCACCTTTAACACCCACTCTAATAAAGCTTCCATCAGGAGCATTATCTTCTTGCATTAGCTTAATAGCTTGTTTTTTTGCGTTTTCTGAAACTGTTATCATAATTCAATTATTTAGATTAATTCTAAATTAGGACAAAAGTACCTAAAATGTGGTATCGAAACAAAGAAAAAGTGAAAAAAGTAAATCTAAATTTAAATAGATTGTTCAATAAATGAATTTCTTACCTTTGCCTTATGTTTGAAGATAAAAATAACCCCAAAGAAATTGAGAATCTTGGTGAATTTGGATTAATCAATCACCTTACTTCTCAAATAAAATTAAAAAACCCAACTTCTGTTAAAGGAGTTGGTGATGATGCTGCTGTAATTGCCCCATCTAAAAATAAACAAATTGTGGTAACTACTGATATGTTGGTAGAAGGTATCCATTTCGATTTGATTTATACACCATTTAAGCATTTAGGATATAAGGCTGTTACCGTTAACCTTTCGGATGTTTATGCTATGAACGCGGTGCCTACTCAAATTACTGTTTCTATTGCTGTTTCTAATAAAATTTCTATTGAAGCTTTAGAAGAATTGTATGCAGGAATGTTGTTGGCTTGTGAAATTTATGGTGTTGACTTGGTTGGTGGCGATACTACCTCATCCAATTCAGGATTGATAATAAGTATAACCGCTGTTGGAGAAGCAGAAAAGAAAGAAATAGTTTATAGAAATGGAGCCAAAGAAAATGATTTGATTTGTGTGTCGGGCGACTTAGGAGGAGCTTTCATGGGCTTACAGTTGCTAGAAAGAGAAAAGCAAATTTTTAATGAAAACCCATCTATCCAACCAGATTTTTCGGGATACGATTATGTATTGGAAAGGCAACTAAAACCTGAGCCACGACAAGATGTTATTGAAATGTTTAAAGAATTGGGAGTTCAACCTACTTCTATGATAGATATTTCTGATGGACTTTCTTCCGAAATTATTCATATTTGTACTCAATCGGAAGTAGGATGTACTATTTATGAAGACAAGCTTCCTATAGATCCTTTAACGGTTTCTACAGCTGAAGAAATGAATTTAAACCCATCTGTTTGTGCCTTAAATGGTGGCGAAGACTATGAATTGCTTTTTACTATTTCTTTAGAGGATTATGAAAAAATTAAAGAACAAAAAAGAGTTGCTATCATCGGACATATCACTTCTGATAAAGGCAAGCACGAGTTTGTTTCTAATGGAGATACGGTTCATGAACTTACTGCTCAAGGGTGGAATGCCATCTTGAAAAAAGATAGCGAAAATTAAAGTGTAGAATGTGATGTGTATTGCATCAATTTGTTTTCACTAACTTTACCAAATGGCACTTTTGAAACATGACAATATTAGCATTTTAAAAAAAATCACTTTTGCCAGAGGTGTTAATATTATCGGATTATACTTCAGTTATCATCTTTCAAAACTTACCAAATCAGGGAAAATAGTAGGCTTACCTATGAGTTTAACTATTGAACCTACAACTGCTTGTAATTTAGGTTGTCCTGAATGTCCGAGCGGACTAAAACAATTTTCTCGTCCAGAGGGGAATCTTAAAAATCCATTTTACCAAGAAACCATCAACAAGGTAAAAAAACATGTTTTTTATTTGAATTTTTATTTTCAAGGAGAACCATTTATTAATCCTAATTTTTTGGATATGGTGGCTTATGCTCACCAACAAAATATTTATACGGCTACATCAACCAATGCTCATTTTCTTAATGATGAAACAGCTAAGAAAACGATAAAATCGGGGTTGGACAGATTGATTGTTTCTATTGATGGTATTACTCAAGAAGTGTATGAGAATTATCGTGTTCATGGGAAGTTAGATAAGGTATTGGCTGGAACAAAAAACATCTTAAAATGGAAAAAAGAGCTTCAATCTAAAACACCTTATGTTATCTTTCAGTTTTTGGTAGTAAAGCCCAACGAACATCAAATAGAGGAAGCAAAGCTGTTGGCAAACGAATTGGGTGTGGATGAAATTCGTTTTAAAACGGCTCAGGTATATGATTATGAAAACGGAAATCCTTTAATTCCGACCATTGAAAAATATTCCCGCTATAAAAAATTACCTAACGGAAAGTTTACGTTAAAAAATAAGTTACTCAACGAGTGTTGGAGAATGTGGAGTTCTTGTGTCATTACTTGGGATGGCAAAGTAGTCCCTTGTTGTTTTGATAAGGATGCTCAACATCAACTGGGAGATGTATCAACTACAGATTTTAAAGCACTATGGAAGTCTAAGGCATACCAATCGTTTAGAAAAAACATATTGACAAATAGACAATCAATAGATATTTGTAAAAATTGCACTGAAGGAACTAAGGTGTTTGAAGGGTAAAAAAAGCATTTCTGAAAATATTTTCAGAAATGCTTTTAAAATTTAATTTACTTTTTCACCATTTTTTTAGTAGCGATGAGTTTACCATCAGCAATAAGTGAGTAGGTGTTATTGCCTATTAAAGCACAAATGGTTTCGATGAAAAACACCTCTTTTTTTATAAAAATGATTGTAAAAGGAATTGTAATTTTGCCAAAATGAATTCTTTAGATTTAAAATCTTTTTATACTCAAGCTGAGCAAACAAAAAACATTGTTGAGCAACTTCAAAACACCGAAATATCTCACATACATTTTAAAGGGCTAATAGGTTCTGCTGCTGCCTTTTACTTCAACGGGATTTTTCAAAAATTACCGCTGAATTTTTTTATTGTCATGAACGACAAAGAAGAGGCTGCCTATTTTTTTAACGATTTAGAACGCATCGTTGGAGACGATAAAGTGTTGTTTTTTCCAAATTCTTACCGCAACCCTTACCAAGTAGAACAAACCGACAACTCCAATGTATTGATGCGTGCTGAAGTTATTGGAGCGTTAAGTAAATCGTCCAACAAAATTATTGTTACTTATCCGGCAGCGTTATCAGAAAAAGTAATTACCAAAAAAATATTAAAGAAGAATACGCTTAAGCTAAAGTTAGACGAAGAATTTTCCATGCAAAGTTTAACAGAAAAGCTGCACCAATTTGATTTTGAACGAGTAGATTTTGTAGTAGAACCAGGTCAGTTTTCTATTAGAGGTGGTATTGTTGATGTGTTTTCTTTTTCCAATGAAAATCCTTACCGATTAGAGTTTTTTGGTGATGAAATTGCTTCTATCAGAAGCTTCGACCCTGTTTCTCAGTTGAGTATTAAGAATTATACCAAAGTAACCATTTTACCCAACATCCAAAATTCCATGCTGGAAGAACAACGAATTTCTATCTTAGCATACCTTCCAAAAAATACGGTGCTTGCTTTTAAAGAAATTGAATTGGTTGCAGAAAAACTCGACAAAGATTTTGACAAAGCAACTGAAGCGTATCAAAAAGTAAAAACATCTCCTTTAGCACACTTCTCTCCCGAAGAGTTGTTTTATGAAAAAAATCAATTTTTAAACGAAATTGAAACTAAAAACACCATTGAATTTGGCACTCAATTTTATCTTTCACCTCAACTTGTAGCAAACGTTAAGCAGCAAGTACAGCCTATTTTTAATAAAAATTTCGATTTGCTTCACCAAGATTTAGTGAACAAGAAAGAACAAGGTTATAAGGTAGCTGTTTTGGCAGATAGTTCTAAACAAACCGAACGCTTAACTGCTATTTTTGATGATATTGGTAAATCCATCGAGTTTAACTCCATTTTACTTACCATTCACGAAGGATTTGTGGATGAAGATCTAAAAATTGCCCTTTATACCGACCATCAAATTTTTAACCGATATCAACGCTTTCAATTAAAAGACAGCTACAAGAAAAAAAGCGAGAGTTTAACCTTAAAAGAACTGCATAATTTAACTCCGGGAGATTTTATTACGCATATAGACCACGGTGTTGGGCGTTTTTCAGGGTTAGAAAAAATTGATGTAAACGGCAAACAACAAGAAACCATTAGGATAGTTTACGCCAACAACGATTTGCTTTACGTCAGCATTCATTCGTTACACAAAATCACCAAATATGTAGGAAAAGACGGTACTCCACCAAGCATAAATAAATTAGGTTCGGCACAATGGCAAACCGCCAAACAAAAGACCAAAGCTAAGATTAAAGAAGTAGCCTTTGATTTAATAAAACTCTATGCTGAAAGAAAGTCTAAAAAAGGCTACCAATTTATGCCCGATACTTATTTACAAAACGAATTAGAAGCTTCTTTTATTTATGAAGATACGCCAGACCAATTAAAAGCTACTCAAGATCTAAAAAAAGACATGGAAGCAGATTATCCAATGGACAGGCTTATTTGTGGAGATGTTGGTTTTGGTAAAACTGAAGTAGCTATAAGAGCAGCTTTTAAGGCTGTTGCCGATAGCAAACAAGTAGCGGTATTAGTTCCTACTACCATTTTGGCGTTGCAACATTATAAAACATTTAAAGAGAGATTAAAAGATTTTCCTTGTAAGGTAGATTACATTAATCGTTTTAAAACAAAAAAACAACAAACAGAAACGCTAAAAAACCTAGCCGAAGGGAAAGTGGACATTTTAATAGGAACCCATCGTATTGTAGGAAATGATGTGAAATTTAAAGACTTAGGCTTATTGATTATTGATGAGGAACAGAAATTTGGGGTTTCGGTAAAAGATAAATTAAAAACCATAAAAGCCAATGTAGATACCCTTACGCTTACCGCTACACCAATACCTAGAACATTGCAATTCTCACTAATGGCTGCAAGAGATTTGTCTAACATTAATACGCCACCGCCCAACCGACAGCCTGTGGAAACCAAACTGGTTACTTTTAACGAAGAAGTTATTCGAGATGCAATTATTTATGAAACGTCAAGAAGAGGGCAAGTTTTTATTGTGAATAATCGTATTGAAAACTTAAAAGAAGTAGCCGGGATGGTACAACGATTATGTCCAAACGTAAGTATATTAAGTGCTCACGGACAGATGAAAGGAGCCGAATTGGAACAAAAAATGGCTGCTTTTGTGGATGGAGAATACGATGTGCTGATAGCTACCACCATTATTGAATCAGGATTAGACATTCCTAATGCCAACACCATTATTATTTTAAATTCCAACCATTTTGGAATGAGTGATTTACATCAAATGAGAGGAAGAGTAGGAAGATCTAACAAAAAAGCTTTTTGTTATTTGGTAGCACCTCCTATGCATACACTAACTCCGGAAGCTCGTAAAAGGTTAACCGCTTTGGAACAGTTTTCTGAATTGGGTAGCGGTTTCCAAATTGCTATGCGAGATTTAGATATTAGAGGAGCGGGGAATTTATTAGGAGCAGAACAAAGTGGTTTTATTTCAGAAATTGGATTTGATGTGTATCAAAAAATCTTGCAAGAAGCCATTGATGAATTGAAAGAAAACGAGTTTAAAGAATTATATGCTGAAGAATTAAAAACCAAAAACTTTATAAAAGATTGTCAAATAGAAACCGATTTTGAAATTTTAATTCCAGACGATTATATTACCAACATTGCCGAAAGACTATCCATTTACAAAGAGCTGGATGAACTGGAAAACATAGAAAGTCTGGAAACATATAAAAATCAGCTGATAGATAGGTTTGGAAAAATTCCTTATGCTACCGAACAACTTTTTAAAGCCATCCAACTAAGATGGGTAGCCAAAGAAATAGGATTTGAAAAGTTGGTGTTAAAACAACAAAAACTCATTGGCTACTTTATTTCTAATCCTGATTCACCTTATTTTCAATCAACAAGGTTTACCAATGTATTAAACTTTGTGCAACAAAACCAACGTACTTGTAAAATGAAAGAGAAAAACGATAAATTATCTTTGGTATTTGAAAACGTAAACTCTATTCATCAAGCCATTGAATTGATAGAGCCAATGTTAACTCAAGCATTAGCATAAAAAAACTCATACAATAAAAGTCATTTTTCAATGAAAAAAAATAAGTAGTTTTGGAACGTATTTTGATAACACCAGAAAACAAAAATTTAAAAAATTAAGACATGAAAAAATTAGGATATTTAATGCTATTGGTTGTTGTAGCAAGTTTATATGCGTGCAGCCCAAGTATTCCATTTACAAATGAGGATAAAATAAAGTATAATTTAACTGAAGATAGAATTAAAAAGCTACAGTTTTTTGTTTCTAGAGACATCGTTTTACAACGTGGAGAGCGAACTGATGAAGCTCAAGAATTTGACCAAGATGGTAAATTGATTGTTTCAAGTTCTGCATTATTAGATGAAATTTATATTAAAGAAGGAACTCCAGGTGTTGTAGTTAAAGTAATTGATGAAAACAAAGTGGCAGTAAGTTTTGATGCTACCGATGATAATAAATATTTGGTTTTTGGAGATCCTAATAATAGAGGACGATACAACTTAATGGGTGCAGAATGGAATAACGGCAAAGGTAAAATTAATTATGGCGGAAAAGTTTATTATGTTATGCCGGGTGGAGCAAGTGCTTACTTAAAATACAAAATGAAGAAAAGCAACGAAAGCAGAAAAAGCCAAAGTGCTGCCAAAGGTAGAAAAGTTAATAACTAAAAATATTAGTTTACAAATTACAAACTGCTTCAAAAATTTTGAAGCAGTTTTTTTTATACAAAATATTCATGGAAAATCAATTAAAAGAAACCCTTCACTTTATTATAGAACAAGGAGTTGAGAAAGCAGATGTAGGAATAATTTTAGGAACAGGTTTAGGTGGATTAGTGGAGAAAATTGAAATAATTAAAGAAATTGCTTACGATAAAATCCCTCATTTTCCTGTTTCAACCGTAGAATCGCATGTAGGTAAACTAATTTTTGGAAAAATTGATGGTAAGACCGTAATTGCTATGCAGGGTAGGTTTCATTATTACGAAGCTTATGATATGAAACAAATTGCTTATCCTGTAAAAGTGTTAAAAAACTTAGGAGTGAACTTTTTACTCATTTCTAATGCTGCCGGAGCGGTAAATTTAGCTTTCAAAAAAAGTGAGTTAATGTTAATTACTGACCATATTAACATGTTTCCATCCAATCCATTAATTGGAAAGAACAACAATGAAGAAGGCCCGAGGTTTCCAGATATGAGTTGTGCTTACAATAAAAAGCTCAACAATTTAATTGAAGAAATTGCTCAAGAAAAAAACATCACGCTTAGAAAAGGCGTTTATGTTTCTGTTCCTGGTCCTAATTTGGAAACTAGAGCAGAATATAAAATGCTTAAATTATTAGGTGCAGATGCTGTTGGCATGAGCACTGTTCCAGAAGTTATTGCAGCCAATCATTTAGGGTTACCTTGTTGTGCTATTTCTGTACTAACAGACGAGTGCGACCCAGAAAATTTAGCTCCAGTTGCGTTGGAAGAAATTTTAGCAGCAGCAGCCGTTGCAGAGCCTCAGCTTACAACACTTTATACAGCACTTATTAATAGACTTTAAATTTTTTAATTCATCATATTAAGAAACTATATTAAAGGAGTTTGTTAATTTTGCCAACATTATGAATATTCAAGTATTAAAATCTAAAATTCACCGTGTAAAAATTACGGAAGCCGATTTGAATTACATTGGCAGCATTACTATTGATGAAACTTTAATGGAAGCTGCCAACATTATTGAAGGAGAAAAAGTACAAATCGTAAACATTAACAACGGTGAACGTTTAGAAACTTATGTGATAAAAGGCATAAGAGATTCAGGAAATATTTGCCTGAATGGACCAGCAGCCAGAAGAGTAGCAGTAGGAGATATCATTATTATCATTACCTATGCATCAATGGATTTTGAGGAAGCTAAAACATTTAAACCTACTATTATTTTCCCTGATGAAACTACTAATAAATTGAAGTAGTTTTCGTTTCTTTACATTGTTTTTCAGGGTAATAATCATCTCATCAACACAGTCAGATGCAAAAAAACTTTATAGCTATTCTTAAAATTATCTTACCACTTGGGTTGGGATTGTTTTTAATTTGGTTGGTGTTTAAAGATTTAACCCCTGTTGATATTGCTGAAATAAAACAATCGTTTAACAACATCAATTATATTTATTTAATCATCTCTGTATTTTTTGGTGTAATAAGTCACTTAAGCAGAGCTTGGCGTTGGAAATATCCTTTAAACCATCTAGGGTATCAACCAAAATTACACAACAGTTTTTTCAGTACCATGATAGGCTATTTCGCTAATTTAGGTATTCCTCGTAGTGGAGAATTACTACGTTGTGGGGTAATGAGTAAATACGAAGATATTCCTTTTAATAAGTTGGTAGGAACTGTAATAGCCGAACGTATGGCAGATTTATTAGTGCTTTGCAGTTTTATTGCAATGGTGTTTTTCTTACAAATTGATTTGCTTACCGGTTATTTAAAGGAGATAGGTTTTTTTAAACAAATTTCGTTTACCAAGATGTTTATTTTAGGGGCTGCTTTTTTTGTTGTAGTAATTGTTTCCTATTTGGTATTAAAACGTTCAAAACTTAGTTTTTTTGAAAAACTAAGAAAGTTCCTTTCGGGTATTAAGCAAGGGCTAATTGCTATTTTAACCATGCCTAACAGAGGTAAATTTATTTTACATACGATATTCATTTGGGGAATGTATTTTTTAATGTTTTACATTACTATTTTTAGTTTACCCGAAGTGGAAACATTACCCATTTCTGGAATTGTAACTGCTTTTGTTTTAGGAGGAATTAGCATAGCAGCAACCAATGGAGGCATTGGGGCTTATCCGTTAGCCATAAGTTCTGTGTTAATGCTTTATGGAGTAGATCACAATATTGGTTATGCTTTTGGTTGGGCAACATGGATAGCTCAAACAGCTATGATTATTATTGTCGGATTGATTTCGTTAATTTTAGTTCCTAAACTAAATGAAAAACAAGTGAAGCAATTTAAGGAAAATTAGTATCAAGCATATAATTTTTAAAAACTTTAACCACATAGAAACATAGACTAATATAGTAGTAAAAGAATGAATATAGCAACACAAAGTGTTTCCATTTTATGGAAACAAGCTATATGGAACTTAAACAAAACTATTTTTTTCTAACCTTAAAAACTATGTTTCTATGTGGTTAATCCAATTCTTATTTTTGACTATGGAAACCACAAATTTAACAGCAATTAAAAATAAAATTATCTCACAAGTTGCTATTGTTGATTTAATGCAACAATGGAATAAACAAAAAGTGGTTTTTACCAACGGTTGTTTCGATATTTTACACCAAGGACATATTACTTACTTGGCACAAACTGCTGATTTAGGTGATAAACTTATTGTCGGAATTAATTCAGATGCTTCTGTAAAAATGTTGAATAAAGGTACTGCTCGTCCGTTGCAAGATGAATATTCCAGAGCATTAATTATTGCATCATTGAGCTTTGTAGATGCAGTTATTATTTTTGATGAAGCAACTCCCTTAGCGTTAATTTCAGCTATTCAACCACAAGTATTGGTAAAAGGTGGCGACTATGATAGTGCTATTAACGATCCTTCCGATAAAAAATACATTGTAGGTTCAGATATAGTAAAACAAAATGGAGGCGAAGTAATTGTAGTTCCTTTTTTACCAGGATATTCTACTACAAGTATTGAAGAAAAAATAAAGAGAGGGTAATTACTTCCCAACCACCACTTCAATTAAATCTTCTTTTTTAAAGTAATTCTTAGCTAGGTTTTTCAATTCTTCAGCATCAATATTTTTTACTTTTTCGATGTAGTTGTTGTAATAGTCAAAATTAAAACCGAAGAAATGAACATTTTCAAAAAGAGAAGCCATGTTAAACGGGCCATCACAGCTTCTTAGTACTTGTCCAAGAATGTAGTTTTTTACCAACGCCAACTCATCATCACTCACCAAAACGGTTTGTAGCAACTCAATTTCCTTATAAATTTCTGCCAACGCATTATCGGTTACATCTACACCAACTTCAGTATTAATATAGAAAAAAGCCGCTTGCTGCATACTCATAACTCCCGCATTTATACCGTAAGTATAACCTTTGTCTTCCCTAATATTTTTCATTAATCGAGAGCCAAAATAGCCTCCTAAAATGGTAGTTAAAATTTGTAAACTAAAATAATCAGGATGATTTTTATTAGGCATTACCCTGCCAATTCTTATAGCAGATTGCATGGCATTAGCTTTAGAAATATGTCTTATTTTTTCTGAGCTAGTTTCTTCAGCAATGCTTGGGTGGTTAACCTTAGGAGTAAAAGGAGTAAGTAAATCCTTTCTTCCCATTTGTTGGTTTAATACTTTAAGATCATGTTCGGTTATTTTTCCGGCAGCAATAATGGTAACATGAGCAAAATTATAATGTTGTTGGTGGAATTTTTTAATAGCTTCCAAAGAAAGCTGCTCAAAATGATGTGCTTCTGTTTTCTTTCCGTAAGGATTGTTTTTTCCTAACAACATTTCCATAAATGCTGTGTGGGCGACAAAACTTACTTTTTCGAGGTTAATTTTAAATTTTTCGTAAGCATTTTGTTTATACACTTCAAACTCATGTTCAGAAAAAGCAGGAAAAGCAATTACTTCTTTAACAAAAGGTAAAACATGGGGCAAATGTTTCGATAAGGTATAAACTGTAACATTAGCATTGTCGTAAGCAAACTCGGCATCTAAAAAAGCACCGTATTGATCAATTCCTTCGGCAATTTCGGCAGAAGTAAAGTTTTTAGAACCCTCTTGCATTAATTTGTTGGCAGAAGCGGCAATTAGCGGACTAGGTTGATACCATTTTCCAGCTTTAAAAATAAAACTGATTTTTAGAATTTCTTCACTACCTCCAGAAATATAATAAACAGGCACGCCATTGTCTAGCTGTGTTTTAACAGGTTCTATAAAAGCGATACTCGATACTTGATTAAATGAAGGTGCTTGTGTTCTATTAATTTCAGTCATACATTATATTTTTTGTAAAAGTAATTAATGTTGTTGGGCGATGTTGGGATAAGAATTAAAAATTGATAGAAGTCTTCTATTTTTTTTATTATAAATTGTAGATAAATAAATAAAACAAAGTTAACTATATAAATATAAGACTGTTAAAATTATTATGTTTTTGCTAAAGTGATTAAAACTTAGAATAGTTTTGCGAAAAATTAATAACTAAAATTATTTATGAAAAAAATGTTTATTCTACCTGTTGCCTTAGTTGCATTAATGGTAGTTTCTTGTGGTCCAACCCAAGAAGAAGTTGAAGCTAGAGAAAAAGCAGTTGCTGATTCTGTTGCTACTTACAATGCTCAAGTTGAAGCTGAGGCTGCTGCCGCTGCTGAAGCAGAAGCTGCTGCAAAAGCTGAGGCTGAAGCTGCTGCTGCAATTGAAAAAGCTAAAGCTGATTCTGTTGTTGCTGCTGAACAAGCTGCTCCTAAGAAAAAGTAATCTACTTTTCTAAAGAAAATAAAAAAGGCTGGAAACTTAGTTTCCAGCCTTTTTTTTTATGACTTTTTTAATGGTTATAGCCCCTCTCTTTCGCACGTTCTCGCTACAAAGTTCACTGGACTTTGTCCGCCCAAAAGGGGAGGAATTTCTATCGCACAAAGCCATTATATAGTTAATTGTTAAATAATTTCTAATCTCTAATTAGTATCTGTCTTTTTAGTCGAGAGTTTGAGTCAGAATGTTTGAGTTCGAGGTTTCGATGAACTGAAAATCAGAAGTGTACTTTCGTACATGACTGATTTGAAGGTCGAGAAAAACGAAGAAATCGGACATTATGGACAAACTCTAATTAAAACTCTGCATTTTTTGGAGTCCTTGGAAATGGAATTACGTCACGAATGTTAGTCATTCCGGTTACAAAAAGTAACAAACGCTCAAAACCTAAACCAAATCCTGCATGAGGTACTGTTCCAAATTTTCTGGTTTCTAAATACCACCAAACACTTTCGTGAGGAATGTTAAACTGCTCAATTTTTTGCTTTAATACATCATATCTTTCTTCACGCTGAGAGCCACCAACAATTTCTCCAATGCCTGGAAATAAAATATCCATTGCTTTAACGGTTTTTCCATCATCATTTAATTTCATATAAAAAGCTTTAACTCCTGCAGGATAATCAGTGATAATTACTGGTTTTTTAAAGTGCTTTTCAACTAGAAATCTTTCGTGTTCCGATTGTAAATCAGCTCCCCAATCTTCAATAATATAATTGAATTTTTTGTTTTTATTGGGTTTAGAATTTTTCAGAATATTGATGGCTTCTGTGTAAGTAATTCTTTCGAAATCATTTGCCAACACAAATTGTAATTTTTCAATCAACTCCATAGAACGTTGGTCTTGTGGTTTTGATTTTTCCTCTTCTGTTAGTCGAGAACTTAAAAATTCCAAATCGTCCTTACAATTATCCAAGGCATATTTCACACAATATTTCAGCATTTCTTCAGCCAAATCCATATTGTCATTGTTATCTGCAAAAGCAACTTCGGGTTCTATCATCCAAAATTCCGCTAAATGACGGGTTGTGTTAGAGTTTTCAGCTCTAAAAGTTGGTCCGAAAGTATATACCTGACTTAATGCCAAAGCAGCTAACTCAGCTTCTAACTGACCAGTTACAGCAAGATTAGCAGGTTTTCCAAAAAAATCTTCTTTATAGTTAATAGTGCCATCTTCATTTTTTGGAGGATTAGCAATATCCAAGGTAGTTACCTGAAACATTTCTCCCGCACCTTCGGCATCTGTTCCTGTAATCAAAGGTGTATGGATGTTGTAAAATCCTTTGTCATTAAAAAATTTGTGTATGGCAAAAGTCATAGCATGACGAATTCTTCCCACAGCACTAAATGTATTGGTTCTGTAACGCAAATGTGCTATTTCTCTTAAAAATTCTAAAGAGTGTTTTTTTGGCTGCAAGGGGTATTCTTCAGGATTAGCTTCTCCTAAAATTTCAAGTGTAGTACAATTTATTTCTATGGCTTGTCCGCTACCTTGAGAAGCTACTACTTTACCATTAACAGCAATTGCTGCTCCTGTTGTTGCTTTGTCCACTAAGCTTTCATTGTTAGCATTTAATTCTACAACAATCTGGATATTTTTAATAGTAGAACCGTCATTTAATGCAATAAATGCAACGTTTTTACTACCTCTTTTTGTTCTTACCCAACCCATTACGGTAATTTCTTCACCAATAGGTTGTTTTTCAAATAATTCTTTAATCTTTATGCGTTGTGCCATGGTACATTGAATTTTTGACGAAATTACTTTTTTACAATTAATGACAAGTGTTTTTATTCCACAGTTTTTTTATAAACTATACCTCTTTCTTCCAGATAGCTCATAAAATAGTTGAAACATTGCTCATGCTTACCTACCAATTCAGGAGGAAAAACACCTTTTTCGGAAAATAAGCCTTCTAAAAACATATTGGCAGCAGCAGTTGCAGTATAGCCTGTAGTTCTCGCCATAGAAGAAGTATTGGTTTTAGCACAATATTTATCATGTAAATTGTAAATGACGGTTGTTGCTTTACCATTTTTATCCTTGCCTTTTACGGTAACGCGCATCACTGTAATTTCTTCTTCAGTTTCACCTAATTTCCATTCGTTGAATAAAACAGTACAGGTAAAATCCAATGGAACTACAGTCGTACCTTTTACATTAATGGGTTTCGTATCAAAAAAACCACTCGATTTCAATACTTTCACATACTCTACATGTCCGGGGTAACGCAAGGTTTTTTCTTTCATATTGTTGATGTGTGGCATCGTAAAAATAATTGAACGTAATCCATCGCTATTAAAAGACTCTAGTGTGCCAACACCATCAAATTCTACATATTCGCAATCGGTAAGGGCTTCTTTGGTAATCATTTCTCCATTCTCCACATAACGGGCAGGACGAGTATATTCTTCAATCACATCAATTGGCGAAAATGGAGCTTTGTAGCAGAAAGGCCATTTTTTTACTTTGGGTAAACCGCCTACCAAGCATTCAAAATCGGTTAGTTGCAGTTGTTCGTTATAGTAGCCTAAAATAATATTGTCCATTCCGGGAGCAACGCCACAATCAACTATAGCAGTAACATTTTTTTGTTGGGCAAGTTCATGCAGTTCTAACGCATTTTCAGGGAAGAAAGAAATATCGATTACATTTTTTTCTGCTTCAATAATATTTTTTAAGGTATTGAAACCTAAGAAACCTGGGACAGCACAAATTACCAAATCAAATGGTTGTAGTGTTGTTTTTAATGTTGCTGTTTGCGTGACATCCAGTTGCAATGTGTTTAATTGAGGACATTTATTTTTTACATGTTGTAAAGTGGAGGTGTTTACATCAGTAAGGGTTACTTCATGTTTTTTTGCTAAGTCGATAGCCATAGCACTGCCTACCATTCCGGCACCTAATACAATAATTTTACTCATAAGTTTAAAATTTAAGAAATTGAAAAATGAAATTAACTTTTCCTGTTAGAGGAATTTGTAGGTTGTTTTGTACAACATACCTACACAAAAATCAGCAGCGTTACATCCCGGGAATAAATACCCAAGGCATATTTTCTAGTGCTATTTTTAGATGAGCTTGCATGGTGTAAACCTAAGCAAATTTTTAGTACTAGAATAAATTTTAATACTAAACTGCTCAAAATCTTAATATTCAAAAAAAGTATCTATTTTTTTAATAAAAAGAGTTGTGTAATTAAAAAGTTTCTACTAATATTGCATCCCGTTTTACGGAGATTCCTCCTTAGCTCAGTTGGTTAGAGCATCTGACTGTTAATCAGAGGGTCCTTGGTTCGAGCCCAAGAGGGGGAGCAAATTACAAGCCACTAGAAATAGTGGCTTTTTTGTTTGTGTTCATTTCTATCTTTTGTATTCACATTCCCCATCAAAAAAACTTTTGTTATTTAGCTACATTTATTACTACATTTGTTTTCAATATTATAAGCTTATAAGCATGCAAAAAACTAAACCCATATTAACCTTTATTTTAATCGTTAGTTTTCAATACCTCATTGGTCATTTACAAGCACAAACCTCTATTCATCAACAGCAACTGAACTATTACAATAGTTTGGGAAATGCCGATGCCAACTATTACGAGCAGAACACTACCGCTGCCAAATTGCAAGAAAAAAATCAAAAATTAAATTGTGCCCTAAACAAAGTAGTGTATGGATGGCATCCTTACTGGGTAGGTAATGCTTACCAGAACTACGACTGGGATTTATTGAGTCATTTTTCCTTTTTTAGTTATGAAATAAATGCCTCCACAGGAAATGCTAATTCAACACATGGTTGGGCAACAAGTGCTGCTGTAGATGCTGCATTGGCTTCGGGAAACACCAAAGTAACTCTAACTGCTACGCTTTTTTCCGACCATGCTACTTTTTTTAACAGCTCCACCGCTCAACAAACATTAATTACCAACCTTATTAATTTGATACAAAGCAGAGGTGCACATGGTGTAAATATCGATATTGAAGGACTGCCTGCTACTTATAAAACAGCGTTTACCAATTTTATGATAAACCTTGCCAATCAAATGCATACGGCTATTCCTAATTCTGAGGTAAGTACCGTACTTTATGCAGTAGATTGGAACAATGTGTTTGATTTTACCAACATGGCAGGCGTGGTCGATCATTTTATAATTATGGGGTATGATTATTACTGGACAGGCAGTACCACCGCAGGACCAAACGACCCCTTATATCACTTTAGCAATACCTACAATTACAACCTGTCTCGTTCTATCACTTACTATTTGAACAAAGGTTGTCCGAAAAACAAGTTGATTTTAGGCTTGCCTTATTATGGTAGAGAATGGCCAACTGCCAGTGCTACCGTACCATCATCTACAACAGGAAATGGAACAGCAAGAACTTATGCGGTGGTTAAAAACAATGCTTCCGGAAATTTCTCCGCTGCTAATCATCAATATGATAATGACAGTTATTCGGATATTTATGTTTTTAACGATGGTACTCAAAAACAGTGTTTTATTTCTTTAGAAAATAGTTTGAGAAAAAGAATGGAGCACATTAATACCACTGGAATTGGTGGAATGGGTATGTGGGCATTGGGCTACGATGATGGTTATACTGATTTGTGGGATGCTATTGAAGATTACATGACTACTTGTTTTTCTTATCCCTGCTCAGGAACCATCCATGATTTTGGAGGACCTTATAAAAATTACTACGATAACGAAAATTATACTTGGACGATTGCCCCAACAGGTGCTGGTTCAATAAATGTCAACTTTACTTCTTTTGATGTAGAAACAGGGTTTGATTATTTATATATTTATGATGGAGCAACTACTGCCTCCCCACAAATTTCTGGAAGCCCTTTTACAGGAACAACTTTGCCACCTAATTTTACTTCATCTACAGGAGCATTAACTTTTAGATTTACTTCCGATGGAGCAACTGTTCGACCGGGTTTTGTTGCTAATTACTCTTGTAATGTAGATAATGTCCCTCCCAACACATCCGTTTCAGCCCCAACAGGCTGGGTAACCAGTAATTTTACTGCCAATTTTACCGATGCAGATAATGTAGGCGGAAGCGGCATACAAAAAAGCTACTATCAAGTTATCGATTTTGATGGCACCGAATGGAGAGCCAATGCCAACAACGGATTTTTTGCAGATAATTTTGATGCCAACATCCATCCTGAATGGACACCTGTTGTGGGAACTTGGAGCATCAATAACGGAGCACTATACCAATCCGATGAAAACGAAGCCAACACCAACATATCCGCATACCTAAACCAAAGTTTATCTAACAGACACTTATACCACTTTAAAGCCAGTATAAACGGTACAGGAACCAACAGAAGAGCAGGATTTCATTTCTTTGCCGATGATGACACCTTAACCAACAGAGGGAACTCTTATTTCGTTTGGTTTAGAGTAGATGATGCCAAACTACAAATCTATAAAGTAGTCAACGATGTATTTGGACCACCTGTGTTAGACATGCCATTAACCACCGTTGCCGGACAACTATACGATTATAAAGTAATTTACGATAGAATATCAGGAGATATGATTATTTACAGAGATGACACCTACATCACCACATGGAACGACAGCTCACCCATAGCCACAGGAAACTACATTTCATTCAGAAGTGGAAATGCCACCATGTCCGTAGCTGAACTAAAAGTAT